>NZ_CP133160.1:3470000-3819975 GCF_030913365.1 Stenotrophomonas sp. 24(2023) | reverse complement strand
GTATCACGCGTGTGCCTTCTTCCGGCGGTGGGCGGTGCTCACTATGCTGCGCCGCTCAACGGGAGTCCACCATGAACCAACATCCTCATCCCCCCACGCGCACGCTGGTGCTGGGCGCCGGCGAACTGGGCAGCCAGGTGCTGCGCGAACTGGCACTGCAGCGCGAACACGGCCACATCGCGACGCTGGCCGTGCTGCTGCGCCCGGCCGCCGACGATGCCACCGCCGAACGCCAGGCCACCGATACGCTGATGCAGGAACTGGGCATCGCGATCGTCGAAGCGGACCTGGCCCAGGCCGAC
Source organism: Stenotrophomonas sp. 24(2023) (assembly GCF_030913365.1). Taxonomy (NCBI): domain Bacteria; kingdom Pseudomonadati; phylum Pseudomonadota; class Gammaproteobacteria; order Lysobacterales; family Lysobacteraceae; genus Stenotrophomonas; species Stenotrophomonas sp. 24(2023). The sequence goes on along the minus strand of NZ_CP133160.1, from coordinate 3,819,673 downwards.
GAACCCACGCTGGCGGCGATCTTCGCGACCTTCGACCAGGTGATCTGCTGCACCGGGTTCGTCGGTGGCAGCGGCACCCAGCGCCGCATCACCGCCGCGGTGCTGCGTGCAGGCGTGCCGCATTACATTCCCTGGCAGTTCGGCGTGGACTACGACGTGGTCGGTCGTGGCAGCGGGCAGGCCGTATGGGATGAGCAGCTGGACGTGCGCGGGATGCTGCGCGGCCAGCAGGCCGTGCGCTGGACGATCATCTCCACCGGCATGTTCACCAGCTTCGTGCCCCTGCCCGCCTTCGGCCTGGTCGATCTGCAGCACGGCATCGTGCGGGCGCTGGGCGACTGGGACCATCAGCTGACGGTGACCACCCCGCAGGACATCGGCCGGCTCACCGCACGCATTGCTGCACGCTGGCCCGCCTTCGCCAACCAGGTCGTGCACGTGGCCGGTGATACCTTCAGCTACCGCGAACTGGCCGATACCCTCGAACGCGTGCTCGGCCGACCCATGGAACGCGAACTCTGGCAGCTGGCGCAGCTGCGCGCCGATGCCCTGGCCCACCCCGACGATGGCATGCGCCAGTACCGCGTGGCCTTCGCACGCGCCGATGGGGTGGCCTGGCCGAAAGCCGGCAGCTACAACGCACGCGAGGGCATCACCACCACCGGGCTGGAAGACTGGCTGCGCGCGAACCTGCGCGGGGCGCGCCGCTAGTCACGGCGCTGGCTGGCGGCGTGCTGTTCAAACAGCGCCGCCAGCCATTGCGCGAACACCCGCACCCGCGCCGACAACTGCCGGTTCTGCGGGTACAGCACGGTCACCGGCATCGGCGGCGGTGGATGATCGGCCAGCACTTCCTGCAGGCGGCCATCGGCCAGCTCGCCGGCCACCCGGTAGCGCGGCACCTGGATCAGGCCCAGCCCGGACAGCGCCGCACCGGTGTAGAGGTCGGCGCCGGTCACGGCGATGCGAGATGGCAACTGGCGTTCCTCCACCTGCGTACCAACGCGGAAATCCAGCCCGGCCAGACGCCCGCTGCTGCCGCTGCTGCCGGCGTAATCCACGGCCCGGTGCCGTGACAGATCGTCCAGGTGCACGGGCACGCCGTGCCGGTGCAGGTAATCCGGGCTGGCCACGGTCACCTGTTCCAGTGCCGCCACCTGCCGCCCGACCAGCGATGAATCCTGCAGCGTGCCGGCGCGCAGCACGCAGTCCACGCCTTCGCGCACCAGATCGACCAGGCGGTCGTCTTCGCCCACATGCAGGGTGATGTCCGGGTACTGCGCCATGAAGCCCCCCATCGCCGGCATCACGAAGTGGCGCGCCAGCGTGCCCTGCAGGTTCACCCGCAGCAGGCCCTTGGGCGGCGCGTCGCGGAACGCGCTTTCGGTTTCCTCCAGATCGCTCAGCAGGCGCACGCAGCGGTGGTAGTACGCCTGCCCGTCATGGGTGGTGCGCACCTGCCGGGTAGTGCGTTCGAGCAGGCGCACGCCCAGCCGCTGCTCCAGCCGCTTGATCAGGTTGGTCACCGTCGCGCGCGGAATGCGCAGGTCGTCAGCGGCCAGGGTGAAGCTCTGGCGGTCGGCGATACGGACGAAGACCTGCATTTCCTGGAAACGGTCCATGGCGCGTAATTGTTAAAGCAAATGGAATAGTGATCGCAATATACCCCTAATTATCCCTGCACGCGAATGGCGCACGATTCCTTCCACCCCACCCACCCCAAGGAATACCGCCATGAATGCCTCCTCCCGCGTTGCCCTGGTCACCGGTGCCTCCCGTGGCATCGGCGCGGCCATCGCCCGCCGCCTGTCCCGCGATGGCTTTGCCGTTGCCATCAACTACGCCTCCAATGCCGCCGAAGCCGATGCGCTGGTGGCCGACCTTGCCGCCAGCGGCGGCAAGGCCGTCGCCGTGAAGGCCGATGTGTCCGACGCCGACCAGGTGCGTGCGATGTTCAGCGCCGTCGAAACGGCCCTGGGCCGCATCGATGTGCTGGTCAACAATGCCGGCATCCTCAAGACCGCGCCGCTGGCCCAGCACAGCGACGCGCTGTTCCAGCAGAACTTCGCCATCAACACCCAGGGCGTGTTCAACACGCTGCGCGAAGCCGCCGAGCGCCTCAACGAGGGTGGCCGCATCATCAACATCTCCAGCACCACGCTGGGACTGAACCTTCCCGGCTACGCGGTCTACAACGGCACCAAGGCGGCGGTGGAAGCCTTCACCCGCGTGTTCGCCAAGGAACTGCGGGGCCGCTCGATCACCGTCAATGCAGTCGCGCCGGGCCCGGTGGCCACCGAGCTGTTCCTCAACGGCAAGAGCGAGGAGCAGATCGCCACCTTCGCCAACATGCCGCCGCTGCAGCGCCTGGGCCAGCCCGATGACATTGCCGGTGCGGTGGCCTTCCTGGCCGGCCCGGACGGTGGCTGGATCAACGGCCAGATCCTGCGCGCCAACGGCGGCGTTGTCTGATCACGGAGCAACGACCATGACCACCGCCCCCGTTTCCCGCCGTGCCTACACCCTGGTCACCGTGACCGCTGCGCTCACCGCGGCCTTCGCCGCCGCCGGCGCGCTGCATGCCGGCTGGCCGGTCTGGACGATGTTCATCGGCTGGATCGCCTTCTTCACCCGCGGCCTGACCACCCGTTCCAGCGTGGAGAACCTGGCCTGCGTCTGGCTGGGGCTGGCCCTGGGGGCGCTGGCCGCGCTGGCCATCGCCACCCTGGCACCGGTACTGGGTGTGCCGCTGGCGGTACCGCTGGTGGTGCTGGTCGTGGCCCTGGCCGTGGTGTCGCTGCGCGGGCTGCCGGTACTGAACAACCTGCTGGGCTATTTCCTCGGCCTGGTGGCGTGGTTCGCCGCCCACCTGGAACCGTCGTTGGCGCACCTGGCGGAACTGGCCGGTGCCAGCGCACTGGGCTCGCTGGCCGGCTGGGTGTCCCACCACGTGCCGCGCCGGCTGATCGCCCGCCACTGATCCCTCCTCCCGCCCCCACCTCGGCCTGCCCGCCATGCACTTCCGCAACCGCCCCCTGGCCTCCATCGCCCTGCTGGCCTGCGCCTGCGTCATCGGCCTGACCTGCCTTTCCCGCTCAAGCGCACAGCCCGCCGCCATGAAACCGTCGATCACCTACCTGCACCTGCTGCGCCACACCCCGTTCTTCACCGCACTGAGCACGCCACAACTGCGCTGGGTCATCGACCACTCGCACGAATGGGAAGCCACCGCCGGCACCACCATCACCAGCAGCGCGCACCGTGCCGGCGATGACGGCTACTGGATCCTGCTCGATGGCGGCTGGGAACTGCGTTACCACGACCAGGTGGTGCGCAGCGGCCACGCCGACCCGGGCAAGTGGTTCAACCGCGACCAGCTCAGCGGCGAGGACTTCGCGCTGGTCGCCAACACGCACAGCTATGTGATGCACATCAGCAGCGCGGACATGGACACGATGCTGGCCCAGGGCTTCGCCTTCCAGGCCCACCTGGCCGCCGGTACCGCGTTGTACGACCACCTGCACGCCACTTCGCCGTAACGCCCTCGCTGTCCCCCCGCGCTGCACGCCTGCAGCCTCGCCACCGCTGCATTCCCCCTTCTGGAGACACCTCATGTCACACACCATCCTCATCACCGGTGCGTCGTCCGGCTTTGGCCTGATGAGCGCCAAGGCCCTGGCCCTGGCCGGCCACACCGTCTATGCCTCGATGCGCGACGTCGCCGGCCGCAATACGGCCCGCGTCGCCGAGATCGCGCAGTGGGCCGCCGAGCACAAGGCCGACCTGCGTACCGTCGAACTGGACGTGCAGTCCGACGACTCCAGCCGCGCCGCCATCGCCCAGGTGCTGGCCGAAGCGGGTGCACTGGATGTCATCGTCCACAATGCCGGCCACATGGTGTTCGGCCCGGCCGAAGCCTTCACCCCCGAACAGCTGATGCAACAGTACGACGTCAACGTGCTGGGCACCCAGCGGGTGAACCGCGCGGCGCTGCCGCACCTGCGCCAGCAGGGCAAGGGCCTGCTGCTGTGGGTCGGTTCCTCGTCCACCCGTGGTGGCACCCCGCCCTTCCTGGCGCCCTATTTCGCCGCCAAGGCCGCGATGGATGCGCTGGCGGTGTCCTACTCCACCGAGCTGGCGCGCTGGGGCATCGAGACCACCATCATGGTGCCCGGTGCGTTCACCCAGGGCACCAACCACTTCGCCCATTCGGGCACGCCGGAAGACAGCCACATCGTGGCCGCCTACGAGAACGGCCCGTACAAGGGCGTTGCCGAGCAGGCGCTGAAGGGCCTGGCCAGCCTGGAACCGGCCGATGCCGATCCGGAAGAAGTGGCGCGGCAGATCGTGCGCGTGGTGGGACTGCCGCACGGCAAGCGCCCGTTCCGCGTGCATGTCGATCCCTCGCAGGATGGCGCCGAAGTGGTCAACGGCGTGGCCGACCGCATGCGCAGCGAGATCTACAAGGCGATCGGCCTGGCCGACCTGCTGGCGCCGCGCAGCTGAGCCGGGCGCGATGAGCAAGCGGCAGGGGCGCCTCCGGGCGCCCTTGCCTGTTCAGGCGGGAATGATATTGCAGCGCCACATGTAAACGATTACATCCCCTGCTAGCGTGGCCCCCGGCCCAGTCCGGGCCGATCCTGGCGGAGCGTGGCAATGGCAGTGCGTGGCAATCGCGGTACTCCCATGCGATCGGCGGGCCTGGCCCGCATCGCCTCGCTGCCGCTGCTGCTGGCCGCGGCCACCTGCATGGCGCAGTCGCTGCCGGCGCGCAGCCAGTGGCAGGCAAGCAGTTCATCGCAGCAGGTCGCGGCCATGGCGATCGGCCATCTGATCGACGGTGACCCGGCCACCGTCACCGGCGGCGCCTTCAGCCCCGGCCACTGGTTCCAGGTGGACCTCGGTTCGCCAGCCACGCTGGCCGGCGCACGCCTGACCTGGGATGTGTCCAACCCCGAGGGCTACGTGCTGCAGACCTCGCTGGACGGCCGGCAGTGGCAGCACGCCTACACCATGGCCGATTCACTCGGCGGCGTGGAAACGCTGTACTTCGCCCCGCGCACGGCGCGCTACCTGCGGCTGGCCAGCCCGCAGCGCACCTCCGACTGGGGCGTATCGATCTTCGAGCTGGAGCCGCTGGACAACGCGCTGGCCGCACGGGTGGCCGGCCTCGACGCCACCCAGGCCGCCAGCCTGTGGCAGGGCGGCACATCCGTTGCCCTGCCCGCCGGCGCCGGCAACACGCGCCTGCTGGACATCACCCTGCCCCGCGCGCAGCCCACCACCGGGCTGGTCGTGGACTGGGCCGGTGAACACGGTGCGGCGCGCCTGCAGGCCCGCGATGCACAGGGGCGCTGGATCGAACTGGCGCATGACCCGCAGGCGGGCAGCCGCACACAGAGCTGGCTGGCGGCCACGGCACCACACCAGGTGCAGGCCCTGCGCCTGCAGGTGAAAGGGCGCAGCGCGCAGGTCGCACGCATCCGCCTGCTGGGCCCCAAGGCAGTGATGACGCCGATGAAGCGCTACCAGATTGCCGCCAGCGGTGCGCAGCGTGCACTGTTCCCGGCCTCGCTGCACCTGCAGCAGACCTACTGGACCGCCGTAGGTGTGCACGCCGGCCGGCAGAAATCGATCTTCGACGAGTACGGCAACATCGAGGCCTTCAAGGGCGCGCCGCTGGTGCAACCGGTGTGGCGCAGCCGCGATGGCCACGCGGCCGGTGCCGCCGACCAGCCGGTGCAGCACGCGTTGCGTGATGGCTGGAAGCCGATGCCGGTGGCCAGCTGGTCACCCCAGCCGGGGTTGGAGCTGCGCAGCGAAGCGTTCGCCATCGACCGCGATGGCCAGCCGGTGACCTTCGTGCGCCACCGCCTGCGCAACACCGGCAGCATGCCGTTGAGCGGCACGCTCAACCTGATCGTGCGGCCCATGCAGATGAACCCGCCATGGCAGAACGGCGGGCTGTCGCCGATCCGCCGCATCGTCATCGACGGCCCGGTGGTGCAGGTCAACGGCCGCCGCCTGCTGCAGTCGCTCACGCCGGTGGATGCCAGCGGTGCCGCCGCGTTCGGGCCGGAGGGCAGCGGCGAGATCACCGCCGCCGTCGCCCGCGGTGACCTGCCCGCACAGCAGCAGGCCGACGATGCCGAGGGCCTGGCCGCCGGCGCACTGGCCTACCGCATCACCCTGGCACCGGGCGAACAGCGTGCGGTGGTGGTGGCCTTCGCCCTCGGCACTGCCCCCACCGCAGCCGATGGCAGCCTGCCCGAGGCGCCGCCGCTGCAGCTGGCCGGCCTGCCGGCCGACGCCGATGCGGCATTCGAAGCACTGGCAACACGCGCCTCGGACGATTGGCAGCAGCGGCTGGGCCAGGTGGGCCTGCGCCTGCCCGACCCGTCGCTGGTGGACATGCTGCGCGCGCAGGCCGCCTACATGCTGATCAACCAGACCGGGCCGGCGATGCAGCCCGGCCCGCGCAACTACAACCGGTCGTTCATCCGCGATGGCATGGCCACTTCGGCGGTGCTGCTGCGCATGGGCGAAGCCCGCGTCGCGCGCGACTACCTGGCTTGGTACAGCGCGCACGGCGTGCATGACAACGGCCTGGTGTCGCCCATCCTCAACGACGATGGCAGCGTCAACACCGGCTTCGGCTCGGATATCGAGTACGACAGCCAGGGTCAGTACGTGGCGCTGGTCGCCGATGTCGCCCGCCTCGATGGCGGCCCGGAAACCGTGCGCGCCTACCTGCCGAAGGTGAAGGCTGCGCTGCGCTTCCTGCAGTCGCTGCGTGAACGCACGCTGGTGCCGGGCTACATGGCCGGCCAACCGGCGCCGGAGCGCTTCGCCGGCATCCTGGCGCCGTCGATCAGCCATGAAGGCTATCCCTCGCCCACCCACAGCTACTGGGATGACTACTGGGGCCTGAAGGGTTGGCACGATGGTGCATGGCTGGCCGACGCACTGGGCGATGCCGAAACCGCACGCTGGGCGCGGCAGCAGTACCAGCTGCTGCACGCTGCGCTGTCCGCCTCGATCCGCGCGACCATGGCCTGGAAGGGCATCGATTTCATTCCCTCTTCGGCCGACCTCGGCGACGGTGATCCCACCGGTGTGTCGATCGCACTGGACCCGACCGGCGCGCAGGACGTACTGCCCGCCGAGGCCCTGCGCACCACCTTCGCACGCTACCTGGACGATGTACGCAAACGCGGGCAGCCCGGTGCGCTGTACGCCTACACGCCCTACGAAATCCGCAACGTGCTCAGCTATGTGCACCTGGGCCAACCGGCCGCCGCCGATGAACTGCTGCAGGGCCTGCTGCGTGACCGTCGCCCGCTGCAATGGCAGGTACTGGCCGAGGTGGTGCACTCGCGCCTGCGCTTCCCACGCTACCTGGGCGACATGCCGCACACCTGGATCGGTGCCGAGTATGGCCGCACGCTGTTCGGCATGCTGATGCGCGAAGACGACGATGCGCTGTCACTGCTGCCCGGCACGCCGCCGTCATGGCTGGCCGGCGACGGCCTGGCCGTGGAACGCCTGCCGACCGCCTACGGCACGCTGGCGATGCAGGCACGCCAGCACGAGGGCCTGCTCGATGTTCGCCTGGGCACGGGGCTTCGCGCCGGCACCGCCGTGCAGGTGTGGTGGCCCAGCCGTACCCGCCCGCGCGAGGTACGCGTGGACGGCAGGCGCATCGAGCACTTCGATGCCGAGGGCGTGCGCCTGGGCGCGCCCTTCAGCACACTGCAGGCACGCTGGTAGCGCGGCCCGGCGGGGTCAGAACCCCGCCAGTCCCGGCGGATTGGTCTGCGACTGCGGCACGGCTTCCTCGGACACGTTCCAGCGTGCCAGTGCCGTGGCATAGGTGCCGCTGGCGATCTGCGCGTTCAGCGCCTGGGTGATGGCATCGGCCAGGCCGCTGCCCTTGCGCGTGGTCACCGAAATCGCCGCCGAAGCCGGCCAGCCGCCCGGGAACAGGCCGACCCGGCGCACCTTGCCATCGCGTGCGGAATACGCGCCGGTGGCGTTGGGCTCGAAGGACACGTCGGCGCGGCCGGTGATCACCGCCAGCCGCCCGACCACCGCATCGTCGAAGTACTGGTACTCCACCGGCTTCAGGCCCGCGGCGATGTTCTGCCGGTCCCACTGCCGCAGGATCTGGTCCTGGTTGGTGCTGGCACCCAGCACCACCTTCAGCCCGGCCACGTCGGCAGGCTTTTCGATCTTCTGGATCGGGCCGTCGGTGCGGGTGTAGATGCCCAGCAGGTCAAACCGGTAGCTGGAAAAATCGAACTTCTTCTTGCGCTCTTCGGTCACGGTGATGTTGGATATCACCGCATCGTACTTGCCCGATTCCAGCCCCAGCGGCCAGTCGGCCCAGGCCACCGGCACCAGCACCAGCTTCAGGCCCAGCCCATCGGCGATCAGCCGTGCGATGTCCGGCTCCACGCCCACCACCTGGCGGCTGTCGGCACCGTAGTCGGCCAGTGGCAGCTGGCCCGGGTGCGTGGCCACGGTCAGCGTACCGGGGGTGACGAAGGGGAAGCCGGCCGGCAGCAGCGCCTTGGCCTTGGCATCGAACGTCCCGGCCAGTGCGGGTGCATCGGCGCCGGCCGACGGTGCCTGCGCGGTCGCGGTCGCCGTTGCCGGCGCCTGGCTGACGCGCGAGTAGACGATGCCGGCAATGCCGGCCACCAGCACGATGGCAATGGCTGCCGTGGTACCGGTGAAGCGCCATTGGGGTCGGGGGCTCATGGATGTCCTTGCAGGAATGGGAGGAGTTGGCGCTGGGCGTCCTGGGTTACAGCGTCTTGGCCAGGAAATCGGCGGTGCGTTGCTGGCGGGGACGTTCGAACAGCGCGTCCGGGCTGCCCTGCTCGATCACCCGCCCCTGGTCCATCATCACCACGTGGTCGGCCACGCGACGCGCGAATGCCAGCTCATGGGTGACGATCACCAGCGTGGTGCCCGAGCGCGACAGTTCTTCGATGACGCCCAGCACTTCGGCCACCAGTTCCGGGTCCAGTGCCGAGGTGGGTTCGTCGAACAGCAGCACCTTCGGCTGCAGGGCCAGTGCGCGGGCGATGGCGATGCGCTGCTGCTGGCCACCGGACAACTGTCGCGGGTAGGCATCGGCCTTGTCGGCCAGCCCCACCCGTTCCAGCAGCGTGCGCGCCTGCTGCTCGGCCTGCGCGCGCGGCGTACCACGCACCGCGATCGGTGCCTCGATGATGTTCTCCAGCGCGGTCAAGTGCGGGAACAGGTTGAAGTTCTGGAACACCATGCCGACATCGGCGCGGCGGCGGCGGATCTCGCTCTCGCGCAGTTCGTACAGCGTGTCGCCATCGCGCCGGTAGCCGACCAGTTGGCCACCGACCGTGACGAAGCCACCGTCGGCGTGTTCGAGGTGGTTGATCAACCGCAGCAGCGTCGATTTGCCCGCCCCGGACGGGCCGATCAGCACCGTCACGCTGCCAGCCTTCAGTTCCAGGTGCACGTCGTCCAGCACGGTCTGGTCACCGAAGGCCTTGCTGACGCCCTGCAGCGATACGGCCGCTCCGGTGCTGGCTGCCTGCGGCGATGTGATCAGCGGGCGTACCGCCGGCACACGTGCCACCGGCGGGCGCGACACCGGCCGTGACACCACCCGCGACACACTGCGCTCGCGCTGCAGCTGGCCACGGGCAAAGCGCTTTTCCACCCGCTGCTGCAGCAGCGACAGCACCGTCAGGATGACCAGGTACCAGACCGTGGCCACCATCAGCAGCGGCACCACTTCCAGGTTGCGGCGGTAGATCACCTGCACGGTGTAGAACAGTTCCGGCAGGGCCAGCACATAGACCACCGAGGTGCTCTTGGCCAGGCCGATCACATCGTTGAATGCCGCCGGCAGGATCGAGCGCATCGCCTGCGGCAGGATGATGCGGCGGATCTGCCGCCCGCGCGGCAGGCCCAGCGCGGCCGCGGCCTCGGACTGGCCATGGTCCACCGACAGGATGCCACCACGGATGACCTCGGCCGAGAACGCCGCCTGGTTCAGCGTCAGGCCCAGCACGGCAGCGGTGAACACGCCGATCAGCTGCGTGGTCGGGTACGAGAACAGGCTGATGCCGGTGAACGGTACGCCCAGTTCGATGGTGCTGTACAGATAGCCCAGGTTGTTGAGCAGCAGCAACAGCACCAGCAGCGGAATCGAGCGGAACAGCCACACATAGCCCCACGACACCGCGGCCAGCAGCGGCGAGCCCGATACCCGGGCCAGCGCCAGCAGCGTGCCCAGCGCGAAGCCCAGGCCGGTCCCCAGCGCGGTCAGCCACAGCGTGCGCGCCAGTCCTTCCAGCACCGGGCGGGCGAAGAACCAGTCGGCGAACGTGCCCCAGCCCCAGCGCGGGTTGCCCAGCACCGACTGCAGGGCGATCAGGATCAGCGCAACCGCCAGCAACGTGCCGAACAGCTGCAGCGGGTGCCGGGCCGGCACGATGCGCAGCGTCGGTGCTTTGCCGTCGGCGATGCCGGCCAGGGAGGTCGAGGTGGTGCTCATGCGTGGGCTCCGTGCAGCAGCGGGGGCGATGCAGCACTGGCCACGACAGGACGCAGGTGCTTCTCGAACGGCAGGTGCGCCACGGTCTCCGGGTCGGCCTGCAGGTCGAACAGCGCGGTGTAGCCATGGCTGAGGTACAGGCCGACCGCCTCGGGCTGGCGGAAGCCGGTGGTCAGGAACACCCGGCGATAGCCCTGGCGCACTGCCTGCGCTTCCAGTTCGGCCAGCACGCGCCGGGCAATGCCCTGCCGGCGCAGCCCCGGCAATGTCCAGATGCGCTTGAATTCGGCGGTATCCGGGTCACGGTGCGGCATGAAGGCACCGCCGGAGATCGCCTGGCCATCACGCAGCAGCAGTACGAAGGCCCCCACCGGCGCGGCGAAGGCCTGTGCCGGGTAGCGCTGCAGCTCCTCGCGCGCACTGCCGCCGATGCGTCGGCGCACATCCGCATAGCGGGTGTCGTACTCCTGTTCCAGCCCGTCGAACAGCGGCTGCGCCAAGGGATCGTGCACCGAGGTGTAGAGGAAGGTATCGACGGGACGTTGCGCGCTCATGCCGGTTGCTCCACCAGGTAATGTTCGGCCAGGCGCGCCCACAGGCTGGCGGCCGGTGCAATCGCCGCGTCGTTGAACACGTAGCGCGGGCTGTGCAGCGGTGCGCTGTCACCGTTGCCGACAAACACGAAACTGCCGGGACGCGCCTGCAGCAGGAAGGCGAAATCCTCGCTGGCCGTGCGCGGCGCGAAGCCCTCCACCACCTGCCCGGCACCGAAGCCTTCGCGGGCCACCTGGCGGATGTAGGCGGTCTGCTCGGGATGATTGATCACGCTGGGGAAGCCGCGCGGGAATTCCACCTCGGCACGCGCACCGAAGGCCGCCGCCGTCTGCGCGGCCACCTCGCCCACCCGCTGGCGCAGCGTCTGCCGCACCTCGGGCAGGAAGGCCCGCACGGTCAGCTTCAGCTCCACTTCGTCGGGGATGACATTGGCCGCCTGCCCGCCGTGAATCGAACCGACCGTGACCACGCCCATCTGCCGCGGATCGACGTTGCGGGACACCACGCTCTGCAGTGCGGTGATCACATGCGCAGCGGCCAGGATCGGGTCCACGCTGCCCTGCGGCTCGGCGCCGTGGCCGCCCTTGCCGATGATGCGTACCCGCGCCCAGTCCACCGATGCCATCGCCGGGCCATCGACGAAACCAAAGTGCCCGGTCGGCACGCCCGGCCAGTTGTGCAGGCCATAGATGGCATCGACCGGGAAGCGCTCGAACAGCCCATCGGCAATCATTTTCGAGGCCCCCGAACCGGTTTCCTCGGCCGGCTGGAACACCAGCTGCAGCGTGCCGTCGATGCGCCCGTGATGGGCCAGGTAGTGCGCGGCCGACAGCAGGATCGCGGTATGGCCATCGTGGCCGCAGGCGTGCATCAGCCCATCGCGCTGGCTGGCATAGGCCAGCCCGGATTCTTCGTGGATCGGCAGCGCATCGATGTCCGCGCGCAGCCCGAGCCGGCGGCTGCCCTGCCCGCGTTGCAGCGTGCCGACCACGCCGGTGCCACCGACCCCGGTGCTCACCTGGTAGCCCCACTGCTGCAGCAGGTCGGCCACGCGGGCACTGGTGCGGTGCTCCTCGAAGGCCAGTTCCGGGTGCTGGTGCAGGTCGTGGCGGATCGCGATGGCCTCACCGGCACGGGCGGCGATCTGTGGCAGCACGCCGGGCGTTGCAGCATCCAACGGCACACGATGCAGGAGGTTCATCGCTCGTCCCTCACCCTGCCTTGCGTGCCGGTTCGGCATCGGTGCTGTAGCGGCTTTCCTTGCGCGGCAGGCCCAGGTGATCGCGCAGCGTGTCCCCTTCCAGCGTGCTGCGGTGGTAACCCCGCGCTTCCAGGATCGGCAGCACCAGGGTCACGAAATCATCCAGCCCCTGCCGCTGCACGGCAAAGCCCAGGATGAAGCCGTCGCTGGCACCGGCATCGAACCAGCGGATCAGCTCATCGGCCACCTGCTCGGGCGTGCCGATGAAATTCGGCCGCGGGCTCACCGCCTCCAGGGCGACCTGGCGCAGGCTCAGGCCGCGCTCGCGCGCATCGGCCTTGATGCGGTCGGTGGTGGAACGGAACGAATTGCTGCCAACATCGCCCAACGCCGGGAACGGGGCGTCCGGGTCGTACTGGCTGAAATCGTGGTGGTCGAAGAAGCGCCCCAGGTAGGCCAACGCATCGTCCAGCCCGGCCAGTGCGGCAATCGCCTGGTATTTGGCTTCGGCCTCCTCGGCGGTATGGCCGACGATCGGGCCGATGCCGGGGAAGATCTTCACATCGCTGGCGCTGCGGCCGTGCGCGATAGCCGACTGCTTCACCTTCTGGGTGAACGCGCGCGTCTCTTCCAGCGAGGGCGAATGGGTGAATACCGCATCGGCGTACTTGCCGGCCAGCGCGATGCCATCATCGGACGAGCCGGCCTGGAAGATGACCGGCTGGCCCTGCGGCGAGCGCTGGATGTTCAGCGGTCCCTCCACCTGGAAGAAGCGCCCCTTGTGGTCCAGGCGGCGGAATTTCTCCGCCGCGAAGAACGTGCCGCTGTCGCGGTCACGCACGAAGGCATCGTCATCCCAGGAATCCCACAGGCCCTGCACCACGTCCAGGTACTCGTCGGCGATCTGGTAGCGCAGCGCGTGTTCCGGATGCGGCCGCCCATAGTTGCGCCCGGAGCCTTCCAGCGGCGAGGTGACCACGTTCCAGCCCGCGCGCCCGCCGCTGATCAGGTCCAGCGAGGCGAACTGGCGGGCCACGGTGAACGGATCGCTGTAGGAGGTGGACAACGTGCCGGCCAGGCCGATCTTCGTGGTGGCCGTCGCCAGCGCGGACAGCAGCGAGATCGGCTCGAAGCGGTTGAGGAAATGCGGAATCGATTTTTCGTTGATGTACAGGCCATCGGCCACGAAACCGAAGGCGATGCCGTTCACCTCGGCGGTGCGGGTGATGTCGATGTAGTACTGCAGGTTGACACTGGCGTCCGGCGCGTTGGACGGATGCTTCCACGCATGCATGTGGCTGCCGGGGCCCTGCAGCATGATGCCGAACGGAATGGGGCGCGGGGTCTTGCTCATCGGGTATCTCCTGCGGGATCAGGCCACCGCCGCGCGGGGTGCGGGCGAGAGCAGTTCAAGGGATGTCAGGCGCGCATCCAGGTCGGCCACCGGTGCATCGAGGATGAACTCGCCAACGCCATGGCGGCGGTGCAGCGCATCCAGTGCCGCACGCACGTGCTGGGCATCGCCGGACAGCACACTGGGGCGCGTTTCCTCGATGCGGAAGTCATGCACGCCTACCTGCCGGGCATACTCGGCCGCGGCCTCCGGACTGGGCAGGTTCACCGTTTGCCCCGGTGCCAGGTGCAGCTTGTAGACGCGCAGCGCACCGACATGACGGGCCGCCGCCTCGGCGGTCGGTGCAGCGAAGGCGACCGTCGCCAGCAGCGGGGCCTGCGACGAAACCGCGCGGTAGGCATGGAACGCCGCATCGATGTGGTTCGGGTCACCATCGAAGTGCGCTGCATAGACGAAGCGCCAGCCGAGCTCGCCGGCCAGGCGCGCACTCTGCGGGCTGGCGCCCAGCAGGAACCGTTCGGGCGGGGTGGCCGGCTGCGGCCGTGCCTGCGCGGCGGCCAGCGGGTGGTCCGGCGCAAGGCTGGCGGACAGGAAGCCCTCCAGGTCGCGTACCTGACCGTCGAAATCCCCCACGGGCGGCCGCCCGGCGGCCAGCGCGGCGGTCGACGCCGGCAACCCACCGGGGGCCTTGCCCACGCCCAGATCCACCCGTCCCGGCGCCAGCGCCGCCAGCAGATTGAAGGCCTCGGCCACCTTGTACGGCGCGTAGTGGCGCAGCATCACCCCACCGCTGCCGATGCGGATGCGCTGGGTCTGTGCCAGCACCCAGGCCGCCAGCACTTCCGGTGCCGGGCCGGCCAGCTGCGGCGTGGCGTGGTGCTCGGCAAACCAGTAGCGGTGGTAGCCCAGCCGCTCGGCATGCTGGGCCAGCTGCACGCTGTTGCGCAGCGCCTGCTCGGCGCTTGCCCCTTCGGCAATGGGGCTCTTGTCCAGCACGCTGGTCAGGTAACTCATCGGTGCCACCTCGCTCAGGGATGGGCCACGGGGATGCCGAGCAGGCCATTGAGTGCGGCCAGGATCGGTTCGGCACCGGATACGTACTGGCGGTCCTGGTGCGCGCCGCTGGCGTGCTCGCTGCGTACGCCCTGCGGCAGCACCAGCTTGGGCAGGGACTGGTCCTGCTCACCGATCTCGGCAATCACCTCGCGGCGTGGCCGGGCGAAGCCGATCCGGCGCACGTCCAGCTGCGCGCCCAGGCCATCGATGCTCGACAGCGCGCCTTCCAGCAGCAGGCTGTGCCGGCAGAAGAAGCGCTGCCCCGGCAGGGTGCCGTCCTCGAACTCGCGGTCGAGCAGGAACAGGATGGGTTTGGGGTTCGGCTGTGCAGACACGGAAAATCCTCTTCTGGGCCGGCAGCACGCTGCCGTTGGAACATCGATGCTAGACAAGCCGTGGCGGCGCCTTGGGCCGCAAATCGACAATCAGCGGTCAGATCCGGCCACGCAAATACAGGTTGGCCATAAGCACACTGCCGCCGGTTATGGCCGGCATCAGGCGATGCGTCGCAGCGGTGCCGGCGCGGCCGCCGTACGGGGCTGCAGATGCACCGCAGCGCGCTCGGCCGCCAGTGCGATGCGCGCCTGCAGCGCCGCGCTGGTGATTGCCTCCCCGTCGAAGTCGCCAGGCGTGGCGTAGACACCGATCGGCAACGTGTGTGCCTGCAGGAAGCTGAAGAGCGGCCGCAGCTGATGGTCGATCACCAGCGCGTGGCGCTCGCTTCCGCCGGTCGCCGCCAGCAGCACCGGCGTGTCCACCAGCGCCTCCAGCCCGATGAAATCCACCAGGTGCTTGAACAGGCCCGGATACGAGCCGCGATACACCGGTGCGGCCACCAGCAGGAAATCGGCCGCCTCCAGCGTGCGCAACGCCTGTTCCACCGGTGCCTCCAGCTCGCTGCGCTGCAGGGCCTGGCCCAGCGGGCGGGCGATCGCGGCCAGCTCGACCCGCTCGGCATTGATGGTAGCGTGCTGGCGCAGAGCATCCAGCAGGTGCTGCACCAGCAGCAGCGTGCGCGATTGCGCCGATGCCGTCGGCGACCCCACCAGGGCCACCACATTCAAGGGACGTGACATGCCAACTCCTCTGTCTGCACTGCGTTGTCGAAACCTCAGAACCGGTAGCTCACCCGGCCATACCAGTACGCACCGATCAGGCTGAGCACATCGCCGCTGTCCCAGGTCGTCTCGATGCTGGCCACATCCGTGGCGCTGCGTGCATAGGCCGGCACCTTGCGGGTGCGCTTGTCGAACACGTTGTTGATGCCCAGCGCCGCGCTCCAGCCGCCGCCCAGTTCCACCCCGCCGGACAGGTTGGTCACCAGCACCGGCGGCAGCTTGTATTCCACGCCGTTGTTCAGGCGCTTGATCGGCCCGTAGTAGGTCAGGTCCACGTTCGAACGCCAGCGCCCGTTCTGCCAGCCCAGCCCCGCCACCTGCGTATAGGACGGGGTACGGAAACGCAGCGCGTACTCGCTGCTCTTGGTCAGCAGGTTGATGTTCGGCAGTCCCTGCAAGGCCTGTGGAATGGCGCCCACCTTCTCGATGGTGGTGCGGCCGACGTTGGCGGCATAGCTCCAGCGCAGGTGGCCCCAGCCGGTCTGCTGGTTGGCCTCGACGGTCAACTCCAGGCCGCGCGTGCGGGTGTTGCCCACGTTGGTGAAGTAGCTGGCGAAGAACGCATCGCCCGGCAGGATGCTGATACCGGCCGTGCCCAGCAGCGCATCGATGGTGTTCTTCTGCGCGGCGGTCAGCACGGTGCCGCTGTTGTCGGTGATGCGCGCCGGGTCCTGTGCGTTGTACCCGACCTGGCTGGATTGCCCCAGCTGGCCGCGGATATCGATCTGGTACGCATCCAGCGCCAGATGGAAGGCCGGGTTCGGGTCCCAGGTGACGCCCAGGCTGTAATTGGTGGCCTTTTCCGGCTGCAGCGCGGTGGCGCCCAGTGCGCGCGCCGCCGGCGAGTTCACCTGTGCCACCAGCGTGGTGCCGCACGGGCAGCTGCCGGTGGCCTGGTAGTACTGCGCGCCCAGGCTGGGCGCGTGGAAGCCATTGCTCACCGTGGCGCGCAGGCCCAGCGCATCGGTGAAATCAAAGCGCGTGGTCAGGCGGCCGGTGGACACGCTGCCGAAGTCCGAATGGTCTTCCCAGCGCGCGGCGGCATCCAGGTACCAGCGCGAGGTGATGTTGGTGGCCGCGCCCACATAGACTGCCTTGCTGTTGCGGGTGGCCTTGACCGCATCGGCGGTGGAATAGCCCACGAACGCCGCCGCACCGAAGCCGGTATACGACTCCCACTGCCCTGCCCCGCGCTGGTAGCGCTCATGCTGGTACTCGGCACCGGCGCTGACTTCCAGCGGCGAGGCAAAGGCTGCCACCTCGAAGCCACGGCGCAGGTCCAGGTTGGCGATGCCCTGCTGGTAGTCCAGCTTGCCGTCATAGAAATCGGTTGGCGCGCCCGGGTAGGCCAGCGAGTAGTTGACCGAGTTGCGGGTATAGGTGCGCACCGTGTTGCGGTTGCCGGTCAGGCTGGCGTCGTAATCCCAGCCGGCCAGCTGGCCCTTCACCCCTGCCGTGCCGGTGTACTGCTTTTCCTTGGTTTCCAGCACCGGCAGGAAACCATCGGGCCACACGTTCAGCACGCTCGGCGCCTTGTAGGTACCGAAGATGGTCGCTGGCAGGCGGAAATTCTGGATCGCCTGCGCGGTGCGGTCGCTGGCCGTGGCGGTGGCATAGAACTGCGCACTGTCCCCCAGCCCGTGGCCGGCATTCACCGCGAACGCCTTCAGGTCGTACGACGGCGAACTGAGGATGGTGTTGGCTTCGGCATTGCGGCCGGCCTCGGCCGGATTCGGCGTGGCTCCGGCCGGCAGCCGGTTGTTCGGGCGCAGTGCCACCAAGTTGCCATTGGCGTCCAGCGCCGGGTAGCTCAGGTAACCATCGATGTAGCGGCGCGTGCGGATGGCATGGTGCTGGCGGGTACTTTCACCGGACAGGTTGATGAAGCCATCGGCGCCCCACGGCAGGCCCACGTTGGCACGCACGCTGGTGCGGCTGCCATCGCCATCGATGCTCTGCCCGCTTTCCACCGAGACATCGCCGCCGTGCGCCTGCGACTTGAGGATCACGTTGATGACGCCGGTGATCGCATCGGAGCCGTACAGCGCCGAGGCGCCATCGCGCAGCACTTCGATGTGGTCGATGGCCGACACCGGAATCAGCGCCAGGTCGGTCCAGGCGTGGCCCGGATAGCCGCCGCCATTGGCCCCACTGACGTAGGCGCTGGCGTTGCGGCGTTTGCCGTTCACCAGCACCAGCGTGTAGCCCGGCGACAGGTTGCGCAGCTGGTAGCCGCGGATCAGGCTTTCCTGGTCACTCTGGTAGCCGCCGATCTGGCTCAGCGATGGCAGGCTGCGCTGCAGCGCTTCCAGCAGGTTGGCCTGGCCGGTCGCGGCGAGGTCCTCAGCGGAAATCACATCGATCGGTGTGGAGCTGTTCTTGACGGTGCGGGTGCTGGTGCGCGAACCGGTGACGACCACCGCATCGAGCGTGGAGGCCGCCGCCGTGGCGGTGGCGGCGGTGGTGGCCGGCTGTGCATCGGTCTCGGCAGCGCAGGTGGTGACCGGCAGGCCGGCCAGGCCGGTGGCAATCAGCACCGACAAGGTGGACAGGGCAGGCAGGGAACGGTGGGCAGAGGGCATGGGGGCTCATCGGGCAGGAGGATCACAGCGGTGGCACCGGGTGCCATCGCGCAGGGCAGGCATCAGCTGGAATCGGCAGTTCCAGCGCAGCGCACGTGACATCGCGGCAGGGGCAGGACAGGCATCGGTTTCATCCGGAGCAGGACACGCCTCCATTCAAGGGCCTGCGCGCCGGCCATCACAGGCGCGATCACGCCAGCGACCCGCAACATCGCGCCACGCACATGACCGTTGGGAATGACCTTAGGCTGGCGTTGCGCCGGTTGCCGCCGCACGGGCCGCGCGCCCTGCCCCGGTCATGCCACGCCGGCATCTGCTTAGAACCGCGCCGCGCCCGTTGCGCGTGGGTTGCCCGCTAGCATCAGCGCATGAGTGCCGCGCCCATTCCCAGCGACGCCCCGACCGTCGCCATCGTCGCCTGCCATGGCCAGGGCCTGTTCGAATTCGGCTGCGCGGTTGGCCTGTTCGCTCCGGTACGGCCGGAGCTGGGCGTGTCCTGGTACAGCACCCGGCTGTGCGCCGCCGAACCCGGTGCCCTGCGCATGCTGGGCAGCACGCAGGTGCAGCTGCCCTATGGGTTGGACGCAGTGGAGGATGCCGACATCGTGCTGGTGCCGGGCTGGCGTGACCCGGCCGAGCGGCCGCCGCAGGCGCTGCTGGATGCGCTGAACCGCGCCCACACACGGGGGGCGCGCATCGCGTCGATCTGCTCCGGCGCCTTCGTGCTGGCCTGGGCCGGGCTGCTCGACGGCCGCAGCGCCACCACCCACTGGCGGCTGACCGCCGCACTGGCACAGGCATTCCCACAGGTGTGCGTGCGTGAAGACGTGCTGTACGTCGACACCGGCAGCGTCATCACCTCGGCCGGTTCGGCCACCGGCATGGACATGATGCTGCACATGGTGCGCAAGGACTACGGCGCGCGCGTGGCCAACCTGGTGGCCGAACGGCTGGTCCTGGCGCCGTGGCGCGATGCCGAGCGCAGTCAGCGCGTCACCCGCGCCATCCCCGCAGGCGAGCCCACACGGCTGGCACGGTTGATGGAGTGGATGCGGCGCAACCTGCGCGATGCGCATTCGTTGAAGAGCCTGTCCGAACAGGCCGCATTGAGCCAACGCACCCTGCAACGGCAGTTCCTGGAGGCCACCGGCCTGTCGCCGATCGATTGGCTGATCCGCGAGCGCGTGGCCTATGCACGTGAACTGCTGGAAACCACCGACCGCCCCCTGCACTGGGTAGCCGAACAGGCCGGGTTTGGTTCACAGGAATCGTTCCGGCGGCATTTCAGGGGCCATACCGAACACAGCCCTACCGCGTATCGCGAGCAGCATCGGTGATGCGCAGGTAGGGCGCGCGCACCCGGAAGGAACTGGAATCCAGACCGGGGCGGGATGCAGCGCTGTAGCATCGACCAACAGCCGGCTCTACCAGATCCTTCCCCCACTCACCCCAGCCGTTCCCGCGTGCGTCGTGCCACATCCTGCAACCACGGGTGCTGCTGCCAATGCCGTGCGGCGAACGCATCGATCCGCTCGCGGTACGCCAGTGACGCGCCGATGATGTCCAGCCCTTCCAGGAACATATGGCGGTGCCGGTCAGACAGCGTGAACGCGGCCACATGCCCGCCACAGCGGACCTGCTGCTGCGCCACGTCGATCTCCACCACCAGCGGTGCATCCGCCTCCCGCGCCAGCTGCATGAAATGCTGCGCGTCCGCCTCGGCCACCATCGCCAGCAGCAGCCGGTTGTTCATCGCGTTGGAGTAGAAGATCTCACCGAAGCTCGACGCGATGACCGCGCGGATGCCGTACTGCTGCAATCCCCACACCGCATGCTCGCGGCTGGAGCCGCAACCGAAGTTGCTCGCGGCCAGCAGCACATCGGTGCCGGCGAAGGCGGGCCGGTTCAGCACGAAATCCTCGCGCAGCTGGCCGTCACCGTCGAAGCGCAGGTCATACAGCAGCCCCTGTGCAAGCCCGGCCTTGTCGATGCCACGCAGGAACTGCTTGGGCATGATCTGGTCGGTGTCCAGGTTGGCAATGTCGATCATCGCCGCATGGCCGTGCAGGCAGGCAGCGTCGTTGGTGGTGTTCATGCAAGGCTCCCAAGCTGACGGACATCGGTGATGCAGCCGGTGATGGCGGCCGCAGCCGCCATGGCCGGGCTCATCAGGTGGGTGATCGCCCCCCGCCCCTGCCGCCCTTCGAAATTGCGGTTGGTGGTGGAAGCGCAGCGCTGCCCCGGCGCCAGCACGTCATCGTTCATCGCCAGGCACATCGAGCAGCCCGGCTGCCGCCATTCGAAGCCGGCGGCCAGCAGGCGCGCGGCAATGCCCTCGGCCTCGGCCTGGTCACGTACCGCACCGGAACCGGGCACCACCATCGCCCGTACGCCAGCGGCCACATGGTGGCCGGCGATGATGCGGTCCACCTCGCGCAGGTCTTCAATGCGGGCATTGGTGCACGAACCGATGAACACGTGCTGCACCGGCACGCCCGCCAGCGGCTGGCCCGCCTGCACCCCGGTGTAGCGCAGGGCCTGCTCGGCACTGTGCCGTTGCACCGCGTCGGACAGGTCCTGCGGTTGTGGCACCGGCGCGTTCACCGCCACCGCCTGGTCGGGGCTGGTGCCCCAGGTCACATACGGCACCACGTCAGCAGCATCGAACACGTGCTCCACCTCGAACACGGCATCGGTGTCACTGTGCAGGCCGTGCCAGTGCGCCAGCGCCTGTGCACGCACGTCCCCAGTGATGTCCGGCGCGCGTGCCAGCACATAGTCGATGGCCGTCGGGTCCGGGGCGATCAGCGCCCCACGCGCGCCCGCTTCCACGGCCATGTTGCACAGCGTGAAGCGTGCCTCCACCGACAGCGCGGCGATGGCACTGCCGCAGAATTCCACCACGAAACCGCGTGCGCCCTGTGCCCCGATGCGGCTGATGATCAGCAGCACCAGGTCCTTGGCCGTGGTGCCGTGCGGCAGCGTGCCATCCACGCGGATGCGCATGTCGCGCGCCAGCCGGTAGACCAGCGTCTGCGTGGCCAGCACGTGCTCCACTTCGGACGTGCCGATGCCGAAGCCCAGCGCGCCCAGCGCACCATAGGTGGTGGTGTGGCTGTCACCACACAGGATCACCATGCCCGGCCGCACCATGCCATGCTCGGGCGCGATGACGTGCTCGATGCCCTGCAGCGGGTCGTTGGTGTCGAACAGCGCGATGCCGTGCCGCTCGCAGTTGGCTTTCAGGTTGCGCGCCTGCAGCGCCGAGGCCGGGTCACGGATCACCCGCTGCGCCACCGGGTGGGTCGGAATGATGTGGCTGACCACCGCCACGTTCTGCCCGGGCACCGGCACGTCGCGCCCTTGTTCGTGCAGCCCGGCGAAGGCCTGCGGGCTGGTGTATTCGTTCATCAGGTGCAGATCGCAGAACAGCAGCACGTTCTGCGCATCCAGCGTGGCCACGGTATGCGTGGCCACCAGCTTGCGGTACAGCGTATGGGGTGCGGTGTTCATTCAGTGCGTCTCCAGCAGGAACGGCAACGCGGCTTCCAGCAGCGCCTGCGGCGCTTCCTCGGCGATGTAGTGCCCGCAGGGCAATGGGTGCCCGCGCACATCGCTGGCCACCTGCTGCCATTCGGCCAGCGGCGCGAAGCAGCGGTGCACCACGCCCTGCTCGCCCCACAGCACCAGCAGCGGCAGGTTCAGCAGGCGCCCGGCATCGCGGTCGGCTCGGTCGTGGTCCAGGTCGATGCCGGCAGCCGCCCGGTAGTCCTCGCAGATGCCGTGGGCGCTGCCGGGCAGCGACAGGCAGCGGATGTAGTCCTGCAGCGCGCGCGGGTCGAACGGCGCCAGCCCGGCACTGCGCCGCCCCATCACATCGCGCACGTAGGCCGCCGGGTCGGCCTCGATCAGGCGCTCCGGCAACGGCGCCGGCTGGATCAGGAAGAACCAGTGCCAGTACGCGCGCGCAAACGCCTCACCGGCCTGCGCATACATCGCCAGGGTCGGCGCGATGTCCAGCAGCACCATGCGCCGCACCGCCTGCGGATGATCAGCGGCCAAGCGGTGCGCCACGCGCGCACCGCGATCGTGCGCCAGTACGGAAAACCGCGCGTGCCCCAGCGCCTGCATCACCACCAGCATGTCCTGCGCCATCACCCGCTTGCTGTAGGCGGCGTGGTCATCGCCGCCGTGCGGTCGCGACGAATCGCCATAGCCACGCAGGTCGGCCAGCACCACGGTGAAGTAGCCAGCCAGCACCGGCGCCACCCGGTGCCAGATCGCCGAGGTCTGCGGATGCCCATGCAGCAGCAGCAAGGCCGGCCCCTGCCCGCCTGTCAGCACGTGGATGCGGTGCCCATCGGCGGTGGGCAGATCCTGGGCGGTGAAGCCGGGAAACAGGTCGGGCGAGGTCATCGGCAGGCTCGGTCAACACAGGCACCCAGCCTATACCCCGCAGCCGATGGTATAAATCGACCAGGATTCACTACATTCGTAAACCAGAGGCACGAATCATATGGCCAGCGACGGCTTCTCCGACCTGCGCTTCTTCGCCCTGCTGGTCAAGGAAGGCAGCATGGCCGCTACGGCCCAGCAGATCGGCCTCACCCCGCCCGCCGTCAGCCGTCGCCTGGCGCAGCTGGAACAGCGGCTGGGCGTGCGCCTGCTGCACCGGACCACGCGCCGCCTCAGCCTGACCCCGGAAGGCGAACTGTACCTGCTCGATGGCGCGAAGATCCTCGGCGATCTCGATGCCCTGGAACGCACGGTCGCCGGTGCGCGCAGCACCCCGCGCGGGCTGCTGCGGCTGGCGGCCACGCTGGGCTTTGGCCGCCAGCAGATCGCGCCGGCGGTGTCGGCCTTCGCCCAGGCCTACCCCGACGTGGAAGTGCAGCTGCACCTGACCGATCGCCCGGTGAACCTGGTCGAACAGGGCTTCGACGCCGCCATCCGCATCGGTGATCCGCCCGATTCCCGCCTGACCGTGCGCCACCTGCTGGACAACCAGCGCGTAGCCTGCGCCTCGCCGGACTACCTGGCCCGTGCCGGCCACCCGACCCAGCCTGCCGATCTGGCCGCCCATGCCTGCATCGTCATCCGCGAAAGCGATGAAACCTACGGCACCTGGCATTTCCAGCGTGACGGCCGCCAGGAAAGCGTGAAGGTACGCGGCATGCTCAGCACCAACGATGGCACCGCCGCCACGGGCTGGGCGCTGGACGGCCACGGCATCGTGGTGCGCTCGCAATGGGATGCCGGCCCACACCTGGCCAGCGGCCGGCTGCAGGCCGTGCTGCCGGGCTGGTTGCTGCCCCCGGCCGGGGTGAAGCTGGTCTATCCCACCCGTCACCAGCTCTCGGCGAAGATGCGTGCGCTGTCGGATTTCCTGGCCGAGTGGTTCCGGTCGGGGCTGCGCTGATCGTTCAATGCGACGACACAAACACCGCATCGGCAAAGGCCGGCGGCACCGCGAAACTGCTGCGCAGGCGCTGCGCTTCGGCCCGCGGTGAGCGACCGAACAGGCGCTTGAATTCACGGCTGAACTGCGAGGCACTGGCATAGCCCACCGCGTGGCTGGCCGCTTCGGCGGCATGGCCCTCGCGCACCATCAACAGGCGCGCCTGATGCAGCCGCGTCGATTTCACGTACTGCATCGGCGAGGTACGGGTCACCGCCTTGAAGTGGCCATGGAAGCTGGGCACGCTCATGCCCGCCTCGGCAGCCAGCAACGCCAGATCCAGCGGCTGCGCGTAATGGGTGTGGATGTACCGCAGGGCTCTACCGATCCTGCCGAACTGGCCACGCATCGCCAGCGCCTCGCGCAGCGCATCGCCCTGCGCGCCGGTCAGCACCCGGAAGTAGAGCTCGCGCAGCCGCGCCGAGCCCAGTACGGCCGCTTCCAGCGGATCGCCCAGTGTTTCCAGCAGGCGCTGCACCGCATCGCGCATCGGCGCATCCATCGGGCTGGCCATCATGCTCTGCGCCGCGTCGTCGCCGCTGCGGGCGCCGGAAGGCGCATCGCCAATGGCCAGCATCACCTCCGCCGCCAGCGCGAAATCCAGGTGCAGGTAGATCGCCAGCAGCGGCTGCTCGGCCGTTGCCAGCGTTTCCATGGTGAACGGCACCGGCACCGACACCGCCAGGTAGTGCTGCGCGTCGTACTGGTAGACCTGCTCGCCCAGGAAGCCGCGCTTGATGCCCTGGCAGACGATCACGATGCCCGGGTCATACAGCACCGGCGTGCGCGCCAGCGCCCGGTCCGAGCGCAGCAGGCGCACGCCGGGCAGCGCGGTCAGCGTGTAGCCCTCCTGCGGGGCCAGCGCGCGCAGCAGCGCCACGGTCCGCGCATGCTGAAGATCGTCGTTGGCGGCCATGGCACCAGCCTCATAGGAATAGGCAATAAAAAGCCAATCCTAGGCGTGGGCGAGCGATGGCTCAAGCACTATCGTGCAAGCCCTGTCCCCACCGGTTCCCGCCCACCATGACCTCCTCCAAGCGCATCCTCATCACCGGCGTCAGCAGCGGCTTCGGCCTGGCCCTGGCCCGCGAAGCACTGCAGGCCGGGCACACGGTCATCGGCACCGTGCGCCGCCATGACGCCTGCCCGCCGTTTGAACACCTGCATCCCACGCGCGCCATCGCCCGCGTGCTCGACGTCACCGACAGCGCCGCCATACCTGCCCTGGTCGAGGGCATCGAGGCCGACATCGGTGCCATCGACGTACTGGTCAACAACGCCGGCTACGGCCAGGAAGGCATCCTGGAAGAATCCCCGCTGCAGGACATGCGCCAGCAGTTCGACGTCAACGTGTTCGGCGCCGTGGCGATGGCCAAGGCCGTGCTGCCGTACATGCGTGCACGCCGTGCGGGCCACATCCTCAACATCACCTCGATGGGCGGCTTCATCACCATGCCCGGCATCGCCTACTACTGCGGCAGCAAGTTCGCGCTGGAAGGCATTTCCGAAGTGCTGGGCAAGGAAGTGCAGCCGTTCGGCATCCACGTCACCGCCGTGGCACCCGGTTCGTTCCGCACCGACTGGGCCGGCCGTTCGATGGTGCGCGCACCGCGCAGCATCGCCGACTACGATGCGCTGTTCGACCCGATCCGCCAGGCGCGCGAAGCCAAGAGCGGCCACCAGCTGGGCGACCCGGCCAAGGCCGCACGCGCGATGCTGCAGGTGATCGCCAGCGACGCACCGCCTGCCCACCTGCTGCTGGGCAGCGACGCGTTGCAGCTGGTACGCGACAAGCTGGCCGCGATGAGCGCGCAGATCGATGCCTGGGAAGCGCTGACCCGTTCCACCGACGGCTGACGCGCCGGCGCGCGCCGCACAACCGCACGCGCCCTCAGTCCATCGGGGCGTCGAGGATGATCCGCGGCAGGCGTGCCATGGCTCGCTGGAACACCGCCGGATCATCCATGCCACGGGCCACCACCAGTGCCCCGTGCATCTCCACCAGCATCTGCTCGGCCAACAGGTCCGCGCGCGCCGCTTCGATGCCGCGCGCGCGCGCCACCTGGCTCAGCGCCGCCTGCAAGCGCTGGAAGATTCCGTTGATCGCCTCACCGCAGCCGCTATGCGTGCCGCGCGGCGGCGTCAGCATGTTCAGCAGGCACGACTGGCGGCCATGGTCGTACTGCGCGTCCATCGCCGCCACGAAACGGGCCAGCTTGTCCGCGGCTGGGCCAGCACCGGCCAGCGCCGGAAACACCTCCGCCTCCAGCGTGCGGCTGACGTTGGCCAGCACTTCCTGCGCCATTGCTTCCTTGCCGTTGGGGAAGCGGTGGTAGAGGCTGGATTTCTTCAGGCCTGTCGCTTCGGAAATCACCGCCAGCGACGCCCCTTCAAAGCCGACGTCCTTGAACGTCAGCGCCAAGCGGTCCAGCAGGGCCGCGTCATCGATTTTCTTGACCTGGGGCATGGGTGCACCTCCGGGCTGAACAGTAACCGATCGATCGGTACATTTAAAGCTTGACTTGGACCGATCGTTCGGCTTGAATTTATATGTACCGACTGTTCGGTACATTTAAACCCCTCATTCACGGAGTTCCGCCATGTCCCGTCTCGCCCTTGTTACCCCGGCTACGGCCACCCCGGCCCAGCAACCGCTGCTGGACCGCACCGCCGCCAAGTTCGGCAAGCTGCCGGTCATCATGACGGCCCTGGCCAATTCGCCGGCCACCCTGGACAGCTACCTCACCCTGTTCCAGAACCTCACCGACGGCCGCTTCAGCAAGCAGCTGGCCCGCAAGATCGGCCTGGCCATCGGCGAAGA
Source organism: Stenotrophomonas sp. 24(2023) (assembly GCF_030913365.1). Classification (NCBI taxonomy): domain Bacteria; kingdom Pseudomonadati; phylum Pseudomonadota; class Gammaproteobacteria; order Lysobacterales; family Lysobacteraceae; genus Stenotrophomonas; species Stenotrophomonas sp. 24(2023). Next base: position 3,792,979 of record NZ_CP133160.1, on the reverse strand, counting down.
GAACGGCTGCGAATACTGCATTTCCCTGCTCGGCGCGATCGGCAAGCTGCAGAAGCTGACCGACGAGGACATCGCACTGGCCCGCCACGGCAAGTCCACCGACCCGAAGGAACAGGCACTGCTCGATTTCGTGCTGGTGCTGGTGCGCCACAAGGGCGATGTGACCGATGCGGAACTGCAGGCGGTCAAGGACGCCGGCTGGGGCGATGAGGACATCGTCGAAGTATTCGGCCACCTGGTGCTGAATTTCCTCACCAACTACCTGTGGAAGGTGTCGCGCAACGATGTCGACTTCCCGATCCTGCGCCTGTTCGACCAGAGCAAGATCGCGCGTGGCGCCAGCCACCCGTTCCAGCAGATCGCCTGATCCGCCCTTCCCCGCACCCACGGAACCACATTCCATGAATACCTCTTCGCTTCTTGCTGCCGGCGTGGCCGGCGTCCTGGCCCTGGGCACCGCCCAGGCAGCCACGCCCGAAATCACCTACCACTACGCCCAGGTCGACAACGTCCGCGTCTTCTACCGTGAAGCGGGCGATCCCAAGGCGCCCACCATCGTGCTGCTGCACGGCCTGCCCACCTCGTCCTTCATGTACCGCGAGCTGATCCCGATGCTGGCCGACCGCTACCACGTGATCGCCCCGGACATGCCCGGTTTCGGCTTCACCGAAGCGCCGCCGCGCGGCGCCTACGCCTACACCTTCGCGCAGCTGGCACAGACCATGGACCGCTTCACCGAAGTGCTGGGCCTGAAGCGTTACGCCCTGCAGGTGTTCGACTACGGCGCGCCGGTCGGCTGGCGCCTGGCCGTGGCCCATCCGGAACGGGTGACCGCGCTGATCTCGCAGAACGGCAATGCCTATGAGGAAGGCCTGAGCCCGGGCTGGGCGCCGGTCAAGCGCTACTGGAACGCCCCCACCCCGGCCAACCGCGATGCGCTGCGCGTGATGCTGACCGCGCAGGACATCAAATCGCAGTACACCCACGGCGTGGCCGACCCGCTGCGCATCGCGCCGGAAACCTACACGCTCGATCACGAACGCGTCTCGCGCCCGGGCAACGACGAGATCCAGCTCGACCTGCTGCTGGACTACCAGAACAACGTCAAGCTTTACCCCACCTTCCAGCAGTACTTCCGCACCCACCAGCCGCCGCTGCTGGCCGTGTGGGGCCGCAACGATCCCTACTTCCTGCCCGCCGGCGCGCAGGCCTGGACGCGTGACCTGCCCAAGGCCGAGATCCACTTCTACGACACCGGCCATTTCGCCCTGGAAACCCACGTGCGCGAGATCGGCCCGGTCATCCACCGGTTCCTGGATACCCACGTCGCCCGCGACAAGTAAGGCCGCACGGGGCGGTACCTGATGGCACCGCCCCATTCCCTATTGCTCCCTATATTCAATTTTCATGGTACAAATGGGAACATATTGTTTTCACCCACGATGACCATGTACCCGGAACTCCTCAGCGTCGAGCAGGCCGCACAACGGCTGGCCGTGCACCCCAGGACCCTGCTGCGCCACATCCGCAGCGGGCGGCTGCGCGCCACCCGCATCGGCAAGGCCTACCGGATCACCGGCGCTGACCTGGATGCCTTCACCGGCACCCCGCGCGCCGCGCCGCCACCGCACCCGCAGGTGACAACCATCGTCGATCTGCCCGCCTGCCCGGCACCCGCCGCCGCCGCGCTGACCACCGCACTGCATGCGCGCCTGGCCAGCCGCACCACGCAGGCCCCTGCGCTGCGCCTGGACACCGCCTATTCGCCGGAACAACAGGTGTTGAAGCTGATCCTCATCGGCGGGCTGGACGACACCCACGCCCTGCTCGGCAGCGTACAGCTGCTGCTGGCCCACGGTCCGCAGGCGTGAGCGCGCGGGCCCCTGGCCTGCCGACACCCCCGGTGATCGAGGCCTACCGGCAGGTACTCTCGCAGTGGCCCGTGCCCTGCCAGCAACAGCACGTGCGCACCCGTGCCGGCGCTACCTTCGTGGTCAGCTGCGGCCCACGCGAGGCACCACCGCTGGTGCTGCTGCATGGCACCCTCAGCAACGCCGCCAGCTGGATGTTCGATGCCGCCCACTGGAGCACGCATTACCGCGTGCACGCCATCGACCTCATCGGCGAGCCCGGCCTGAGCGCGCCCACCCACCCCCTGCTGGACAGCGATGGCCACGCACAGTGGCTCGGCGATGTCCTCGATGCATTGGGCATCGATGCCGCCGCATTCGTCGGCCTGTCCTTTGGTGGATACCTCGCGCTCGACCTGGCCCTGCGCCAGCCGCAGCGGGTGCAGGCACTGGCGCTGCTCAGTCCATCCGGCCTGGGCCGGCAGCGCGCGTTCCTGCTCAAGGCCCTGCCGTTGCTGCTGCTGGGCCATTGGGGCCGACGGCGTCTGCGCACGCGGGTGATGGGGCCGCAAAGCACGCCTCCACCCGAACAGGCGCGCCCCCTGCTGGCCCTGCTCGACCTCATCCACGCCCAGGTGCGCCCACGGCACCTGCGCATTCCGCGCATCGACGACGCGCGGCTGGCCACGTTGCGCCCGCCGCTGCGGATGATCATCGGCGGCCGCGACGCCTTGATCGATGCGCACGATGCCGCTGAACGCACCCGCCGCCTGCTGCCCACTGCCGAGGTCACGCTGCTGCCCGAGGCGTTCCACTACATTCCCGGCCAGCGCGACACCCTGCTGCACTGGCTGTTGTCACAACGGAGCCCGTGCCATGCATGACGCCCTGCACCACATCAACGACAGCCGCGTCCTGCGCTGTGATGACGCCGGGCCCGTACTGGACGCGGCCGGCCTGCATGACCTGGTCGGCACCGCGCTTGGCCACGGCGCACAGTGGATCGCCGTTCCCTGCACACGCCTGCCCGCGCAGTTCTTCGACCTGCGCAGCGGCATGGCCGGCCACTGGCTGCAGACGCTGGTGAACTACCGCCTGCGCGTTGCGGTACTGGGCGATGTCAGTGCACTGCGCCAGCGCAGCAGGGCACTGGACGCACTCATCACCGAAACCAACCGCGGCCGCGATGGTGCGTTCGTGGCCGACTGGCCAGCACTGCAGCGGTGGCTGCAGGGCACCGTGCCGGACTGACCAGGCCGCGCGTTCACACGCTGGCAACCGCCGCATCCGAACGCGCCGCCACGAAGCCATCCGGGCGTACCAGCACCCCCCCATCGTCGGGCAGCCAGGTCAGCGTGCGCCAGCTGTACCCTGCATCGGCAAACTGGACATCCCGCCCGAGCACCCACGTGGCCGGCATCGCCGGGTCCAGGCTCGCCTGCGCCCGGTGCGGCAGGCGCGCCGCTGGGCCGGCCAGCTGCACGTAGCCACGGCCCAGCAGGTCCAGAGTGGACACACGGGTACCGCCACACAGCAACCAGGCATGCGGGAAGCGCGTGCCGCACTGGGCATGCAGCGCCGCCACCGGTTCCAATGCCGCATCAGCGGCGCCGTCTCCTGCAGCGGGATAGCGATACCGCAACGAAAGCGCCCCCGCATCGATCAACCCGGCGAACACCTCACGGTTGCCTGCGGTGGGAATGCCGAAGCGGGCATCGAAATCCGTGCGCAGCAGGGCCTGCTGGCCGTTGCGTACCGCCAGTGGCCGGCGCTCGCGGGTATAGCTGTGCAGCAGGTCCGGACCCGCATGGCCCTGCAGGATGGCCGCCAGCTTCCAGGCCAGGTTGTGCGCATCGGCAATGCCGGTGGTCGCGTTGAAGCCGCCCCACGGGGGCATCAGGTGCGCCGCATCGCCACACAGCAGCACGCGGCCCTGCTGGTAGCGTTGGGCAATGGCCACACCGGTATGCCAGGTGCCATGGCTGATCACCTCCAGCGCGATGTCCTCGATCCCCAGCGCCGCCCTCAGCAGCGCCGGCAGCGCTTCAGCCGGGGGCGGCCCCTGTGCGGGGTCGTACTTGAGGTGGAACGACCAGCGGTCGGTGTTGTTCATCGCCAGGAACAGGCCCTGTACCCGGTCGTTGGCCACCTCGCACTGGCTGAAGGTGCGCCCGGCCACCGCGCCGGCCAGATCGGCGGCGAAGAAGATGTTCACCAGATGGTCCGGCCCCGCCGTTTCATCCCGCCCGATGCCCAGCTGCTGCCGCACCGTACTGCCACCGCCATCGGCACCGATCATCCACGCCGCCGCGATGGCCTGCGGTTCACCCGCCGGCCCCTGCACGGTGGCCTGCACGCCCCTGGCGTCCTGCCTGAACCCCAGCAGGCGATGACCGAAGCGCACATCCCCCCCGCGTGCCTGCAGGTGCGTACGCAGCACCGGTTCGATCAACGTCTGCGGGCAGGCCACGAACTGCGACGGCGAATCCCCTGCGGCCGCCAGCTTCTTCTGCATGGCCGACACATCGATCAGCGGCTGTGCTTCCACCAGCGAACGCCCGCGCCGCGCGCCACCAAAACCGCCCTGCCGCCACGCCGTGGCGGCGACATCGCCGATCGCCGCGTCCAGGCCGATCTGCCGGAACAGTTCCATCGTGCGCAGGTGGATGCCACGGGCGCGCGGCAGCGGTGAAACACCGGCGTGCTGCTCGATCAGGATGAAATCAATACCGTGGTGCTGCAGGAACAATCCGGCCGACAGGCCCACCAGGCCGCCGCCAACGATAAGCACCGGTGTTTTCAACAGAGCATCCGTCATGAGGGGTTTCCAGGGGAACAGAGGTCGCAGCACGCTCAATCCATGCCGGTACGGCCGGGTGCCCAGTGCGGCTTGGCAGCGATGCGCGCGGTGGCCACCCCCAGTGCCTTCAGCACGCGGCGCAGGTGCTGAACCGTTGCGGCCTTGCCGGTCAGCACGAACGTGGCGTCGCTGCCAGCCAATGCCCGCAGGCGCGGCTCCATCGCGGCCCAGTGCGCCTCGTGTGGCTGACGCGCATGCACCTCCACGCCGGTCAGGCCCAAGTGGCCAAGCACCGCATGCGCGCTCTGCGCGTCGTCCACTTCAAGCAGGCACTGCACCGGCACGGTGCCGTGACGGGCCAGCGCCTGTGCCAGCGCGATCGAGGTTTCATCCCCCACCAGCACGCACACCGCACCGGTACGGCCCGGATCCACTGCAGGCCGTGGCCCGAACACATGGCAGGCATCGCCGGCCACCGCACCCAGCAGCCACGCACTGCCCGGCCCACCGCCATGGCTGAAGCCGAGCAGCTGCGTGCGGCCAACGGCGGCATCCCACGTCATCGGCGTATAGGTGCGCGCCACGAAGGCCGATCCCATCGCCACCTGCAGCTTCTGTCCGGGCTGCCAGGCCACCTCGCGGAACGCCTCGCTCTCCAGCGTCAGCACGCGCGCATGGCGACCAATACGGTCAACCGCGGTGATCCGTGCCTGCTTCATCAACAGGCGGATCAGGGTGCGGCTGATCCGCCCCGGCGGTGCGGCCGGTGCATCCAGCGGGCTGCGGCTCATCGGGTCACCACCGTGAACTCGTTGCCGCGCCCTTCGTTGATCGCCAGCTGCTGCGACAGGTAGCCGTTGGCCGGGTCACGCACATGGTCCAGGTAGGCATTGCCATGGTCGAAGGCATTCTCGGCCAGGATCACCGTGCCGGTACGCAGGTGCGGTTCCAGCAGCTGCAGCACCGGCAGGTACAGGCTGAAGGCCCCATCCAGCAGCACCAGGTCGATGGGGCCATCGATCAGCGCCAGCGTCTGCCGCGCATCACCCACGCGGATCTCCACCAGATCGTCCAGCCCGGCCTGCGCCAGGTGGTCCTGCGCGCGCACCGCTTTGCCCGGCTCCAGTTCCGTGCCGATCAATGCGCCACCGCCGTTGTCACGCAATGCGGCCGCCAGATGGATCGTGGACACGCCCATCGAGGTGCCGAATTCCACGATGCGCCGCGCCCGGCAGGCACGCGCGCACTGGTACAGGAAGCGGCCGTACTCTGGGGTCACGTTGAGGAAGTTCTGCGCGTAGCCGCGGTACACACCGTGCAGGTCTTCCGCTTCGGCCGCCAGCAGCCCGGCAAAGGCCTCGGCCAGGTCCACCCCGGCATCCGGGCCGTCAGCGGGGGGCATCACATCGGCATCGGCCAGCGCCGCATCGCGGAACAGCCGGTCCAGGGTCTGTGAAACAGGGGCAGTGTTCAGGGAATTCATGGGGGCGTGCCTTGGGTCATCGCAAGCGGGGCTCCGCTTGCCTGGCCGTCATCCTAGGCAGCCCCCGGGGTGACATCATTGGGAAAGCTGGCCAATCTATTTCGCGATCCTGCCAACCCGCTGCCCATCCGCTGCCCGCCCTACCATGCCTGTCCTGCGCCAGCTCAGTGATTTCGATCCTGCCGACATGTTCGACGGCGATACCGTGCCGCGCGATCTGGTCACCTTCGGTGCCGACGGCATCGTGATGGCCGACCTGCATGCGCAGATCGCCGACACGCTCAACCAGCAGGAAGACGACTTCCACTGCCATCGCAAGAGCCAGCTGGTCCTGCTGCTGCGCGGCGTGCTCACCTGCGAGGTCGAGCGCGACCTGTGGCTGGTGCCACCGCAGAGCGCCATCTGGGTGCCTGCCGGTACGGTCCACCGCATCGAAGCGGCCGGCACGCTGCAGGCCTACGTGGCCTATGTCGCGCCGGGCGTGGCACAGGCGCTGCCCACCCGCTGCTGCATGCTCACCGTCAGCCCGCTGCTGCGTGAACTGATCCTGCGCTCGGCCGAGATGCCCGTGCTCTATGACGACGGTGGCATCGACGCGCACCTGGTCACGCTGCTGCTGGATGAAATCGCCATCGCCCCCATCGGCAACCTGCACCTGCCGGTGCCGGCCGACGTGCGCCTGCGCAGGATCGTTGCGGCCCTCATCAGCGCCCCGGCCGAGCGCGGCACCGTGCACACCTGGGCCCAGCGCGTTGGCATGAGCGAGCGTTCGCTGGCACGCCTGCTGGAACGGGAAACCGGCATGAGCTTTGGCCGCTGGCGGCAACAGCTGCACCTGATCCTGGCGGTGAAATGGCTGGAAACCGGTGCCCCCGTGCAGAAGGTGGCCGAAGACCTCGGCTACGAGAGCGCCGGCAGCTTCGTCACCATGTTCCGCAAGGCCATGGGGGCCTCACCCGCGCGCTACATCGCCGAGCGGCGGGCCGGCCCCTAGGGGTTCCCCGATCAGCGGCGCACTACATCTGCCTGGGCCACGCGCACCGGCCCACGCAACAGCACGAAGCCCAGCAACCCCAGCATCACCGCCGCACCGGCCCACATCGCCTGCTGCCAGCCCTGCACGAACGCGGCCTGCGCGGCGTGCCGCACCGCCGCCGAATAAGGCTGGCCTTCGTGCGCGATCACCAGTGCATCGGCAATGCCGCGCCCGGCGGTGGCCGCAACCGCCGCCGGCACGTTCCCCAACAGCGGGCCGATCGCCCCGGCATAGCCGGCCGTGAACACCGCCCCCAGCAACGCGATACCCAGCGCGGTGCCGAATTCGCGGGTGACATCATTCAGCGCCGACGCCACGCCCTGCTGGTCCGCCGGCAACGCGGCCGTGATCGCCTCGGTGGCCGGTGCCATCGCCAGCCCCATGCCGACCCCCATGACCAGCATGCCCGGCAGCACCGACAGATAGCCGCCCACCACCGATACCTGCAGCGCCATCAGCACCAGCCCGCACACGCCCAGTGCAATGCCCGCCGCCAGCGTCAGCCGTGGGCCGATGCGTGCCGCCAGCCGTGGCGCCACACCGGAAAAGCCCATCATCATCACCGCCATCGGCATCAAGCCCAGGGTGGCGCGCAACCCGCTCCAGCCCAGCACCGCCTGGAAGAACGGGAACAGCACGATGAACACCCCGGACTGCACGCCGAACCACACCAGCAACGCCACCGAACCACTGGACAGCCCGCGCCGCGCGAACAGCCGCACCGGCAGGATCGGTGCCGGCTGCCGCCGTTCCCAGGCAATGAACCCCAGCACCGCCGCCACACCTGCCACCAGGCTGGCCAGCACCGGCCACGTCCCCCAGCCCTGCTGCGGCCCTTCGTGCAGGAACACGATCAACCCCAGCACCGCCACCACCGACAACAGCGAACCACCACCATCGAAGCCGTGCGCATGCGTCTGGCGCGCATCGGGAATGCGCCGCCACGCCAGCACCGCCGCCACGGCCACCAGCAGCACCGGCAGCACGAACAACCCGCGCCACGACAGGTGGTCCACCAGCAGCGCCGACAGGAACATGCCGAGGATGCCGCCGCCGCCGGCCACCGCCGTCCATACGCCGATCGCGCGCGACCGCTCCGCCGGGGGAAACACAGAAGTGATCACCGACAGCGTGACCGGCATGATGAACGCCGCCCCCACCCCGCTCAGCAGGCGCGCCACCAGCATCAGCGCGGTGCTCGGCGCCAGCGCCGAAAGCACGTTGGCCAGCCCGAACACCGCCAACCCCAGCAGCAGCACCGGCCGCCGGCCCCAGCGGTCACCCACCGCGCCCAACGGCAACAGCAGTGCCGCCAGGCTGATGGTGTAGGTGTTGATCATCCACAGCACTTCGCCCTGCGTGGCCCCAAGGTCCAGCGCCAGGTAAGGCTGGGCGACATTCAGGCCGGTCACCGCGGCAATCACCGCCATCAGTGCCAGGCACACCGTCAACAGGATGCCGCGCCGTGCAGCCGCATCCTCGATGAAGGCAGGCGGATCGTTTGCAGCGGCAGCGGCGGGGAAGTCATCGGTGGTAGACACTGGAACTCCACTCATGGGTCAATGGGCGAAAACCGGAGCACCGGCTTTATGTATCTTCAAAAGATACGTGATGGCCGATGGCACGTCAAACACGCGTGCCCTCGCCCTGCCCCGGGTGCATGAACCAAGGATTCCCCACGATGAACAAAGACACCCGCCTGTCCGATGTGCTGCATGTGCTGCTGCACCTGGGCCATGCCAGGGAGCCGATCACCTCCGAGGTGCTCGCACGCAGCATGGGCACCAACCCGGCCGTGTTCCGCCGCACCATGGCCGGCCTGCGCGAGGCCGGGCACGTCAGCTCCGGCAAGGGCCACGGCGGTGGCTGGATGCTGGCCCGCCCGCTCAGCGCCATCACCCTGCTGGATGTCTACACCGCACTGGGCCGCCCCACCCTGTTCGCCATCGGCAGCCGCCCTGCCCAGCCGGACTGCAAGGTGCACAAGAGCGTGAACGCCGCCCTGGCGGGCACCCTGGCCCAGGCCGAAGCCCTGTTCGTGCAGCGCTTTGGCGAAGTCACCCTGGACAGCCTGATGCCCGGCACCCGCAGCGGACCGCCGGCCCCCTGCGAAAGCAACTGAGGATCACCGCGCGACTTTCCGACCGCGTTCCGACGGCCGGCAGCCCAGCATCGGCAACAGGCCACACGGGCATGCCAGATGACTGCTACAGACGCGGGTGTATTGCACAGCAAGGTCGCCACCGTCACCCTCGCCTTCTGGGTGATGAAGATCGCGGCCACCACGCTGGGGGAAACCGCCGGCGATCTGCTGTCGATGACACTGGGGCTGGGCTATCTCGCCAGCTCGGGGTTCCTGCTGGCGGTGTTCGCCGGCCTGCTCGCCGGGCAGTTGTCAGCGCCGCGCTTCCATCCGGTGCTGTTCTGGTCCGTGGTACTGGCCACCAGCACCGCCGGCACCACCCTGTCCGATCTGCTGGACCGCACCCTCGGGCTGGGCTATGCCACCGGCGCCACGGTGCTGGCGGCCTGCCTGGCACTGGTGCTGCTGGCCTGGCGGTTGACCGGGAAATCGATCTCGGTCAGCGCCATCACCTCGCCGCGCGCGGAAGCGTTCTATTGGACCGCCGTACTGCTGTCCAACACCCTGGGCACCGCCCTCGGGGATTTCCTGGCCGATGATTCCGGGCTGGGCTTCACCGGCGGCGCACTGTTGATCGGCGGCCTCATCGCGCTGACGGCGCTGGCCAGCCGCATCGCCGGCATCAACCGCGTGGTGCTGTTCTGGATCGCCTTCGTGCTCACCCGTCCGTTCGGCGCCACCTTTGGCGATCTGCTGACCAAGCCCCTGGAAAGGGGCGGGCTGGGCATCGGCACCGTGGGCGCGTCACTGGTGCTGTTCACCCTGCTGGCCACCCTGGTGGCCGTGTCGATGCGGCGGCGGCGGGCCATCGCATGAGCACCCCACGCCAGTCCCCCTCCTTTCCCCCGCGCGCGGACAGGCCGATGCACAGCAACGCAAAGCACGAGGAAATGCGCTCGCTCCTGATCGGGCTCGCCGGCACGCAACTGCTCGCGGTGGTGTTCGGCCTGGTCTACTTCGCCTTTCTCACCTACCGCCACCATCTGGATGCGCTGGATATCGGGCTGCGGGTCTGGGGCTATCTGGCGGTAGTGTTCCTGCTGCTGCATGTATTTCTTGCGGTGAAGCAGTGGCGGGGAAGCACGTAATCGCAATGTACCCAAGCCGAAGTGGCTGATGGATGTGTCGTGATTACCTTTGGATTCACGCCCAGACGCCGTGTTGGTGAACGCCGATAAAGATACTCAGTGCTCAGCAGCGCGACATGGATCGCATTTCCTGGCACAAACCACCCTTATGACCGAAACGACGCCTCTACATTCGAGTCACGTCAAACGGAACGTGACCCATGAAAATGATCATCGTCGAGGGGGATCGGCATAGCGGCGGCGGCGCGGTCATCACGGGATCAGCCACTACTGACATCGATGGCAAGCCGGTGGCCAGGATCGGCGACAAGGCCACCTGCCCCAAGCATACCGGTGTGTTTTCCATCGTCACAGGTGATCCCACATGGATCATCGATGGGAATGCGGTGGCCCGCCACGGCGACACGCTTGCCTGCGGCTGCAGTCTTGAATCGCATCAGCAGCACCGTGTCCTGATCAATTCCGAGGGTGATGGAACATCCATGACCGGCGTGTCAGCCTCCGGCACAACCACCGGCGCGTCGCTATCGCCAACAGTTCGAAGCCGTGCGCGCTTCGTATGACACCGCCACCCATGAACTGCATATCACACGTGTTCCTACCCTTGTTTCCTGGGTGAAGGCAGACGCCACTACAGACGGATTGCTTCGGCGCGAACCCTCTGTCCTGCTGAAGCTGAAGACCTCCGCCCATCCCAGTCTCGCAGCGCAGGACCTGCTATCGGTCTTCCACGCACAAGCACGATGGGAGACTTGATCCATGGCCACCACCCTTCCGACAGGCATCCGTGCCATTGGTCAGCTCATCAGCCGTTCTGTGGCGATGAGATGGCCCAGACCTGCGACGGGAGTTGTCCCGTTGGAAGGCACCAGAACCGGTGATTGCAGCAGTCAAGGCGACGCTACCGACTGCAATGCATGCGCTTTGGGGAAAGGGGCGCTGGTACCAGCAGCACCGCGCCGTGCGGTCCGTCGCCAGAACAAACTCAACTGGGACTACCAGTTGCAGATCGCGAACATGCATGCCGGGCCGGAACACTTCAGTTACTGCGACAAAGACACGGGCCTGCCCATTACCGACTTCGACACATCCCTTGCAGGGCGTGCCATCTCTGCGATCAAAGGCGCTGCGCAGCCCAATGCCGAACAGCTCAATCTGATAGAATGGCTGTACGGCGGGGTGTACTTTGATGGTTTCTGGAGATCACAGTGCACGGTAGTGGATGCAAAGGGAAGATACGCGCAGTTTCTATCGCGGGATGATGGCACACCTGCCCCAGGCTTCGCCGCAGAGATTGTGTTCCCAGGCCTTATCCTGGAGGCAAACCGCCAGATTTCAGCCATAAGCACCGCGCTTCCTCAAGCAAAACTGCAGTGGCACTTCATGCAAGCGGAGGTGTGCAGCTGGGTTACTCCCACCATTCCAAAGCCAATTATCTGCCACCACACCCCCTACGCTCAGAAGGTCATCCAAGCATGATCTCCACTTACATTCGCATCGACATCACCAAACAGGTCAAGACCGATTTCCAAGCTTCCTATCGTCAGTTGCGGGAAACGCTCCGACGAATCCCCGGAAATCATCTTTGGTTCTGTGGGGTCAACGCGCCTGGCCAGCAACCTGTCAGGTTCGAGCAGGAAGACATCGCGCTGCCTCGGCTACGCAAGCGCTCCGAACTACTGGGCTCGACATCGTTCGGCGCCTATGTTTCCAGCGACAATGCGACCCGCCGCTTCCCGGGCCTGATAGAGATCGACTACAACCCGGAATGCAGCTACATGACCATTTCCGTCTATAGGCCCGACGAAGTCAAAGCAAACCCGACACCGATTGTCTCGGACATCCTGCTTGCGGTACTGGAAGGCGAGCCCGGAATCACCTTTGCCTTCGCGGATGTCTACGACAAGGTTGACGGGGCGTTCAAGTACTACCGCACGGCGCACGCCACGTTTCCCCACCGGAAGTGTCTGGGATGGATGGCCTATGTTCCCGAAACGGTCACCCACGAACAACTGCCGTTGGCCGCTGCCATCCTGCCCGCACCCGGCGGATCAATCATTGTCTCCATCGACGAGGCATTCAACCTTGCGGACACGCACCATATCCAGCGCGCCAACCAGATCGAGATGGACATGAGCGACCTGGAGTTGCTGCCTGTCATCGATCCAACCTTCTAGTCCAGCACTCCCGCGCACCGGCACAGGGGAGCCGTCGGCCACCCGTGTTGGGCGCGCGACTGCCCTATCCGGCCGCGTTGCGCCAGCGCCATTGGCCCGGGTGACCAGCAGACGGTCGGCAGGGCCTGGCAATGCTTCTATAGTTGCCGGAACCCACCCATGGATGGCCCGATGACACCCTGCAAGACCCTGCTGCCCGCCGTTCTGACCGCCGTGCTGTTTTCCGCGCCGGCACTGGCCGCACCGCCCCCGGCTGCGGCGTTGCCACTCACCCGTGGCAGCGTGCAGGTGAACATCACCAACGGGCACGTGGAGGGCAACGTCTGCCTGTCCGACCGCCCCATGGAAGCGCGCGATGCCTTCGTCCTCAATGCCGGGCTGAACGTCGCGCGGGTCACCGACGGCGCGGGGGCGCCCGTGGACTTTGATGGCTGGTATGCCCCCGGCGTGGATGGCGAGGCACGCGTCTACGCGGTGGCCGGTACACCGGCCACGCTCTGCGTGCAGTATGTGGGCGCCTTCCCCGTGTATGCCGAGCATGATGCCCCGGCAGACTTCAAGGGCATGATGGCGTTCAACGGTGACAGCGCGCGCTTCACCGAACAGTCCGCCTGGCTGCCGCTGTCCTTCGACCCGAAGGCCCGCGTTCGCCGCAGCGAAAGCCGATACGACCTGCAGGTGGACTGCACCGGCTGCCGCTTCCTGTACCTCAACGGCAGCCCGGCCATCGAAGGCACGCAAGGCCGCTTCGGCAGCGATGCCACCCGGCCCATCCTGCTGTTCGGGGGCAGCGGGCCCATCACCCGCACCGCGCAGGTGACAATCCTCAACGAGACCCTGCCCACGGCGCAGGTCGATGTCTTGTCCGGCATGGTCAAGCGCATCGCCGATCAGCATGGCCGCTACATGGGCCAGCCGCTGGCCGAGCGCCCCACCTTCCTGCGCATGGTCACCCTGAACCAGGTCGAGCGCGACCGCCACGGCAGCGAATGGGGCTTTGCCACCTGGCCCACCATCGCCATGAGCGGCAGCGTCGGCAAGGTAGCCGGGGCGCTGCAGGCCGGTGGCGACCCGGCGCAGCAGCGGGTGCAGTACCTGGCCCACGAAATGGCGCATTACTACTTCGGCACGGTGAACCGGCCACAGGGACCTTACTTCTGGTTCCTGCTGGAATCCACCGCGGAGTTCCTGTCCATCAAGGCACTACGCGCCATCAGCGGCGATGCCGCCGCCGACGCGTATGTGGCCCGCCTGCAATCGGCCATCGATACGCAGGACACACCACCGCTGTCGCTGGATGCCGTGGATGAGGCGTCGGACCTGGACGAAACATACAGGTATGGCTATGGGCCGCTGCTGCTGCTTTCGCTGGAATCGCAGGTGGGCCAGGCCCGGATGCAGGCCTTCATGCGCGGCCTGCTGGCCGCCCCTTCGCCGCGCAACTGGTCGGATCTGCAAGGCATCGCACGACGGGCCGGTATCGATGCCGACACATGGCAACGTTGGCAGGCACGCTGTGTTTCCGGTGGCAAGCGTCGATGCGGGACGTGATGGGCCCTGCCGCAGGAATGTCGGTTTTGCCTCGCTCCGCGGCCTCATGCACGCGGCAGAAGCCGCTGTTTTCGTTCGTTGCCGGCTTGGTTTCCACCACGGGTCTGCGCAATGGGTGTCATTACTGACGGCACCGTAAGGCCCCAGACGACACCACCTGTCGTGTTCCACATCGCTTGCACGCGATCGGCCATCCTCGCGACAGGAAGGACCCCGGAAACCGGCGCACCATAGATTCACACTCTTGGAATCCGATTTTTCTTAGGGACTTTCAATTGGAACTCAGGGCGACGACCTAAACACCATGGCCCGCCACCGACAACGGGTGGTGGGTCCATGACCCTGCAACAACAGTTGTCTGCGCTTGCCAGCCGGTACCGACCCCAAGCGGTGCCGGCTGGCAATCCGCTGGGGTGCTGGACGGGCAACGTGGGCGATGACGTACCTGTTCCAGGACACATCACCGCCCGGCATGCCCGGAGGACCACGCCCTGCCACATGCGCCGGCTGCCGGTGACACCTCCCCGCCCCGCTCTGTGCGATGGCACTCCAGAATCCAGCAGGCGCGAAGCCCCAAGCATCAAGTTTGGCGTGTCGCGGCCGCTCTTAAGCCTGGAACTGAATGTCGGATCGCACTGGCCATTGATGGTATCCGGTTGGCCATGGAGGAAGAAATCTTGAAGGACCAGGAACGCATCATCCGTTACTGGCATGCAGTCGAGCTGCTGCAGCCACAGGCGGCACCCAAGCTTGAAGAACGCAGCAGCCTGTACAGGGCATTCATCCACGACACACCCATACGCCACCCCGTTGTGCCCTGGGCAACGGAAAGCAGCGTCACGCAGCAGGCGCTGCCCGCCAAGCGCATCTGGAGCCATACGCTCTTCGCCCACCTGTATGACAGCCGGCTGGTTGCTGCAAAACTCGACGATGTCTATGGCGCCGGTCAGGGCTACCGCGAGCCGCAGCGTCGTGACTCTGCCTTGTTTGCGGCAAAGTTCACCCAGGATGGCCGCCTCGTCGCTGACAGCTGCGTGCTTTCCAGTGAAGCGTGGTTCCTCGGCCGGGTCCTGACCGGAAAGGACTGGGCCCGCGGATTCGAAGACGATCAGAAGGCATTCGGCGACCAGGCCTGCACCCTGCTCGGTGACCCGGTATCCGGTGACAGCCTGCGCGAACTCACCCGCTGGACGCTCCAGTTCCTCGGCGTGGCGGACTTCTTCGGCGACATGGACCGTCATCCGTTCCGCTTCCGCTCACAACCGGTCAACCCCGACAAGCCCGAACAGGAAGACGATCCCCTCAACAGTTTCCTGCTCGGCGATCTGGCCGACGCCGCCGACGCCATCGGCAAGGGCACGAAAAGCACGCCGCTGGATCACTATCTACGCCGGCATGATCCCCAGCCGCGCCTGCATGTGGACGATCCTGCCGCGTCGTTACCGCTGATCGACCGCTTGATGCCCGACGCCTATGCCGACAGTTGCTGGCCTACGGAACATCACCAGGGCCTCGTGCATTCCCAGCAGTTGGCCGTCAATACGATCCTGTCCACCCTGGCCGATGGCCAGGGGCTGCTGGGGGTCAATGGCCCGCCCGGCACCGGCAAGACAACCCTGTTGCGCGACCTGGTGGCCGCCATCATCACTCGCCGGGCCGATGCACTTTCCGGCCTGCGGCGTGCTTCTGACGGCTTTGCACGAAATGGGCGCGAAGCCGCCAATGACGGTGGCAGGCAGCAAACCTGCTTCAAGCTCGACCCGCTGCTGTACGGCTTCGAGATCGTGGTCGCCTCATCCAACAATGGTGCGGTGGAAAATGTCACGCTCGAACTGCCCCAGCGCGACAAGGTCGATGCAAGCTGGCTGCCCGACGCCGAATACTTCGCCGAGCTCGGGGAACTGGTCGCCGGCAAACCGGCCTGGGGGCTGATCTCAGGCCCGTTGGGCAGCAAGAAGCGGCGGACCCGGTTCGTCGATCGTTACTTCTTCGGGAACCGCCCCTCCCCCAACAGCGGCGACGACGCCGACCCGGCCGCCGAGGACGAAGCCGACCTCGCCGGCGATGGGGATACCGGCAGCCTTGTGGAGGGCCTGTTCGCTGCGCCCCCCGCAGCGGCGCAGCGCGCTGAAGACCGTGATGGTGAAGGCAGCCAGGTGACGCCCGGGAAAGAAAACGGGCCCAAAGGCCTGCTGGGCTGGCTCACTGCCAATGCCCAGGCCAACGCGGCCCGTTCTTCGGAGGAACGGCAGGCGCTGTGGCAACAGGCCGTTTCTGACTATGAAGCGGCCAAGGCCAGGGTGCGTACAGTCCGTGCCGATGCCGACCGCATTCGCGAACGGGTCCAGGCCATCTGCAAGGCCAGGAAGGCGATAGCCGACAGCATGCAGGCGCTGCCCGCGCTTGAGCAGACGCTGGTCGGCGTGGCACAGCAGCTTGAACGCCTGGATGCCGGGGAAGGCCGCCTGGCCAATACAGCACTCAACCAGTGCCTGCAGGCGCTGGCACAGCACCAGGCCCGCCAGCCGGGCCTGTGGGCAAAGCTGCTGAGCCTATGGAACGTACAGCGCACCTGGAACGCGACGCAGACCGTGCTTGCCGACCGTCATGCGCTGGCCAAGGCCGAATTCGCACGGGTCACCCGCCTGACCCGGCAGCTCGCGGCATCGAAACAGGACCTGGAACAGCAAATCGCCAGCGCGCGACAGGCCCTGGAAGGATTACAGCAAAAAGAACAGACCCTGGCGCAGGATGCTGCCCGGCTGGCCAGCGCCTGCCAGGCCGGCCACCTGCTGGCCTGGCTGCAGGGCGGCAGCATCGGCCATGGTGACGCCATCGAGCTTGCCGCACCGTGGCACATCGAGGGCTGGCGGCAGGCGCGCGCGCGCGTCTTCATCCAGGCGCTGAAGCTCCACCAGGCATTCTTCGCACTGGAGGCTTCCCGGATACGCGCCAATCTGTTCCTGGCCAACGGCCTGCTGACAGGCTCGCGCTACCAAGGGCTTTCACGCGATGCGATCCGCTCTGCATGGGCGTCGCTGTTCATGGTCGTGCCGGTACTGAGCAGCACCTTCGCATCGTTCGCTCGTTCGTTCGGCTCGTTGAATGCCGGCGAGATCGGCTGGCTGCTGGTGGACGAAGCCGGCCAGGCGTCGCCGCAGGCGGCGGTGGGCGCCCTGTTGCGGTCCCGCCGCGCGGTGCTGGTGGGGGACCCCCTGCAGCTCAAGCCCATCCTCACCGTATCCGACGCGGTGCTGGAGCATATGCGTACACGCTACCGTGTCGAGCCGCACTGGTTGCCCAGCCGTCAATCGGCCCAGACACTGGCCGATGAGGCCACCCAATGGGGCCGCATGGCCGGCCCGGCCAACAGCAAAGCCTGGGTGGGGCTGCCACTGGTCGTCCACCGCCGCTGCGACAGGCCCATGCACGACCTGGCCAACCGCATCGCCTACGATGGGGCGATGGTGTATGGAACCGTGGCACCGCGCGCAGGCAAGGAAACACCCGCCAGTCTGCCAACCGGCTGGATACAGGCTCGCGGCCCCTCCGAAGGCAACTGGGTGCCCGCCGAAGGCCAGGCATTGCACAGGTTGCTGGCACGGCTGCATGAAGAGGGTGTCAGCGCCAAGGACATTTCAGTCATCACGCCATTCAAGGCCATCCAGCAGAATCTCAAACATCTGCTGCGCAGCCGGATGGTATCCGGCACGATCCACACGATGCAGGGCAAGGAGGCGCCGGTCGTCATCATGGTGCTGGGAGGCAGCACGGAGGCATCGGGCGCCCGCGACTGGGCGGTATCCGAACCCAATCTGCTGAACGTCGCCGCGACGCGCGCCAAGCGTCGCTTCTACGTGATTGGCGACAGAACCGATTGGAAGCACCGCGCGTTGTTCTGCGATGTCATGGATCTGCTGCCGCTGCAGGAGATTCCCGAGATCGAACCGGCCGCCACCGTGCAATAGCGCCGTTGCCCGCCACCTCGCTGTGGATTTGTCGCATCTGGCCCGGGACTGAGGCGGGAAAGCACACGCTTCGACCGGTGATTACGCCGATTTCCGCGCAGGTTCCGGGCAGTCGTTTGAGCAATGGATTCCACTACGCACCGGTGCCACGCGCCTGCTGCGTCAGTTGGAGGCGCATTGGGCACATGACCTACAGGGATCGGTCTTTCAACGACAGGTGCCGTGTTAAGGGCGCATGCCAGAATAGCTGCGCCCTCTCGGACATCGCCATTCCTGCGCAAGTTTTCAATTGGTGTTCAGGGCGAAAGCGTGAGCAACTGGCCGCGCCACCGACAACGGGTGGCCGGGTCTGCAAACCCGATAAATGCGACGCCTGTTGTTTACGCTTGCCCGTCGGCACCATCCCTGAACGGTGCCGGCGGGCAATCCGTCGGCCTTTATGGCGGGCGGTGCGTGGGGGTCTTCGGACCCACCGGTTTATGGCGTCGCTTCTTCCGGTTTGCAGCCACGCATCGTCCGCCACCCGCCCTGCGCGGTGGCGTCACGCCTATCTGCCAGGGAAGCCGACATGACCAAGCCGCATACGTTCTCCTCCTTCGCCGCTGAGTCCATCAACGACGACAGCACCCCACGCCCCGATCTCAGCCTGTTCGCGGAAACCCTCGAACGCCTGCGTATCGATGAAGGCACCGACGGCCAGCGCTGGCCGGAAACCGACCTGCCGCTGGGGCGGCGCATGGCCCTGGCGCGGGTAGATCGCGCCGGCGTGGGCCTGCTGACCGTGGTGCAGATGCTGCATGCATCGGAACGTTGCCGGGTGGCGGGCCAGCCGGAACAGCATCTGGATGAGGGGGTGGTTGAGGGGCTGTTCTTTGCCTGCCGGGGGTTGGCGGAGGTGGTTTGTCGGGAGGTCAGGCCGGAGTGATGGCCAGGACACCATCCGTCCCGACCCTCCCCAACACCACGGCGGGCGCGGGACCAGCCTTCAGTTGCTCTGCTCAAGGGCAAGCAGAAGCCGGAGCCCCTGCCTCGCCAATCAGCCTCTTCCCTCATACGCCTGAACTATCAGAGGCTTAACCTGGTCCAGGTCATCGAGCGTGGCAATGGCAACCTCCAGATCTCCCGTTCCCCAGTGCCCAAAGGTCCTTGCGTCACGCATGTTTGGCTGGATCTGGGTAACCGAATCAGGGTTGATGTGCAGGAACAAGAGCAGCCGGCTCTTCTGCGGCACAACCGTTGCAAAGTTCTTCAAGCGTTTGAACGCCATGTACAACTTCAGTTCCTTTCTCTGGACATCATCACCAAGCGAACCGATGAAATCATCCAGTGAACCAATCAAGCCCACCATGTCCGGCCCATACAGCGCCATCCACTCGGCATATGTTTTGTCCCCTGCCGCACTCATGGATCGAGAGGGGCGGGAATTCTCCGCATCAACGGCAACGGCGCGGACCTGGGCCTTCGACCTACCATTGCTTACAGCATTCACCTGTTCAAACAGCAACAGATCGTCGCCAAACCGCCTGTAGCGAATAAGCTCCACGCTCTGATTGATCTGTTGAACCGCATGGGCATCAAACTTGGTGAAATCCGCCGCAATGCAGACAACCCGCGGAGAGCTCCAATCGATCAGCGCCGCGACGTCCACCCCAAGCGCATCCATCACCTGAAGCTTGAACTCAGCCTGGTGATCCATCAGCCAGTTAAGGTAATAAAGCCCCTGGTTGATAACGTTCTCGCCAACCGAGCGCTTGTATTCAAGAATGACCGGGCTGTTGTTCTCATCGAGCCCCAGTGAATCTATGCGCCCCCCATGAGTCTTCCCCGTTGCGTATTCCGTCGCAACGAAGCGAATGCCCAGAATGGGCAGCAGATTGGCCTCGATCAGGGTCTGTAGCGGCTTCTCCAGGTCCGAAGCACGGCCCTGCAGTTCGGTGGCTTTGCCGTCTACCACCCTGAAAAGCTTGATGTCACTCATTCCGCACGTTTCCTTTCAATTCTGCGCATAGCGTAGCCGCATCCAGTCCGGTCAGCTTCAACAAATGCACCCGACGCAAACAACGAGGGCGCCTCCTGGCGCCCTCGTTCTTTCAACTTACTCCCATTCGATCATCAACGGGGCTCGTAAGCCCGCGTGATTAAAGGGATTGGCTGTGATCAACATAGGACCTTACCGTCGTTTCTACCGTCAGAAGCGCACATCTTTTGCTGGCGCGGGAGATGGAGCGATTTGCGCGGCGTCGACTCCTTCGACTCTATTGTCAATCACCCCTTATCCTAACTTAGGAACCGGTAGCCCACCAAGCACATGCTCACTCAAAGGCACATTTAGCTCTACGGTGCCCTATCCGAAAGCCGAGCGTAAACTTGGCTACCCAACCACTTGGACACCAGCTCCCGCATCTCTGGCTTGCCCATGTAATCGGTGAACAGTTCTTCATTCAGCTCCATGCGTTCAATAAATAGTGACTCAAGGACCTGCCGAAACACGAGTTGGAACTTGTCTAGCGAGTTGACCTCGGCTGCCTTCTGCAGGGACTCGTTCTGGCTTGCGACTTCGGCGATCTGATCGAAGAACAATTGATCTGCATCGTTCAACTCGCCGCCGAAGCGCTGATTGATGAAGTCGATCAGACGCGACAGTGAGACGTGCTCCTCGCGCACCATGCCTGACCCCACCTCTCGTGGGCCGTCTAGTGGTTTGGCATAGCCCTCATTGAGGCTGATCGAGCCTTCGCTGATTTTCTGCAAGCGGTAGTAATCGAGTTCAACTTCCTCGTCGAACTGATAGCCCGGCCCGCTCTTGCGCTTAGGCAGCTTCAGCGCGAGATGGCGTAGGTAGGTGAAGAGTTTTTCCAGATCGCTGTCCTGATAGGGAATCACCTGGCTCAGGAAACCGTACAGATTGCGAAAGGCCTGCAACTTGCTGCGCCACAACTCCGCTTCGTCTTCTTCGGTGTTCTGCAACTGCACAAAGCGCGCAACCGCCAGATCAAGAATCGCATTCATCAGCTTATGGTCACCAGGGCTCTGGCGGCGCTTAGGCGCAAAGAACACATGCGCAAACTCGACAATCTCGGTTTGCCGGTAAATGCCCGAGGCATCCAGCTCGGCCTTCACCTCGTAGAGCTTGTCCGGATCGACCTGCTCACCCATCACCGAGCCGTCGTAGTATTGACGGAAGGCCTCCTGGATTTCGTCGGGATCGTTGACGAAATCGAGCACGAAGGTATCGTCCTTGAGTGGGTGGATTCGGTTCAAGCGCGACAAGGTCTGAACGGCTTGAATGCCCGCCAGCCGCTTGTCCACGTACATGGTGTGCAACAATGGCTGGTCGAAGCCGGTCTGGTATTTCTCGGCCACCAGCAGCACGCGGAATTCCGGTTTGGCGAAGGTGTCTGGCAGTTCCTTCTCCTTCAGGCCACCATTCATCTCGACTTCCGTGTATGACTTCTCCGGAATCTTGTCATCTTCTACTGTGCCTGAGAACGCCACCAGGCTCTTGATGGGGTAGCCCTTCTCCTGAATATATCGGTCGAACTCCTGCTTGTAGCGCACCGCTTCAAGTCGCGAGCCGGTCACCACCATCGCCTTGGCATGGCCGCCGATCTTGTGCCGCGTGAAGTGTTGGAAATGCTCGACCATCACTTCGGTCTTCTGGCCAATGTTGTGCGGATGCAGCCGCATGAAACGCGCCAACGCCTTGGTCGCCTTCTTGCGCTCGACGTTAGGGTCGTCCTCCGCCTTCTTGATCAGCTTGTGGTAGGTCTTGTAGGTGACGTAGCTCTTGAGCACATCCTCGATAAAGCCCTCATCGATGGCCTGGCGCATGGTGTAGCGGTGGAAGGGCTCGCCGCCCCGGCCAAAGATCGCCAATGTCTTGTGTTTGGGCGTGGCGGTGAAAGCAAAAAAGCTCATGTTCGGTTGATGGCCCCTCTTGGCCATGGAACGGAACAGTCGCTCTAGTTCGAGTTCGCCTTCCTCCTCGGCCATCTCTTGTGCCTTGCGGCGCAGCTCGGCACCGCCCAGCACACCTTTCAACTCTGTGGCCGTCTCGCCCGATTGCGAACTGTGCGCCTCGTCGATGATTACCGCGTACTTGCGCGTGGGCAGATGGCTCTTGCTACCCTCGCCACGCTCCTCACTAAGCTTAGCTAGTTGCCCGGACACGAACGGAAATTTTTGCAGCGTGGTGATGATGATCGGCACGCCGG
This sequence comes from Stenotrophomonas sp. 24(2023), assembly GCF_030913365.1. Lineage (NCBI taxonomy): Bacteria > Pseudomonadati > Pseudomonadota > Gammaproteobacteria > Lysobacterales > Lysobacteraceae > Stenotrophomonas > Stenotrophomonas sp. 24(2023). The sequence goes on along the minus strand of NZ_CP133160.1, from coordinate 3,770,669 downwards.
CTTCCAGCGCTTCGGCGAGCTGGCGCGAGTCCTCGTCGATCTTCTGCACAACGCCCTGGCGGTGGTCAAACTGGTAGATCGTGTTCTGCAACTGGCGGTCGAGCACCACCCGGTCGGTGATGACCACCACGCTGTCAAACAGTCGCTCGTCGCGCTCGTTGTGCAGGCTGGACAGGCGGTGCGCCAGCCAGGCAATCGTGTTGCTCTTGCCGCTGCCGGCCGAATGCTCGACCAAGTAGTTATGCCCCACGCCCTCGCTGGCGGCGGCCGCCACCATCCGGCGCACAGCCTGCAACTGGTGGTAACGCGGAGAGATCAGGCTTTCCTTGCGCACCTTCTTGCCGTCGTCAGTGGTCTTTTCTTCCACATCGATATGCAGGAAGCGGGCGAGCAGGTCGAGCAGGCTGTCGCGCTGTAGCACCTCTTCCCACAGGTAGGCTGTCTTGTAATTGCGCCCTTCACGATCGGGCGGGTTACCAGCGCCACCGTCCATGCCCCGGTTGAACGGCAGGAAGTAAGTGGACGAACCGGCCAAGCGAGTGGCCATGTGCGCTTCTTCAGTATCCACCGCGAAGTGCACCAGCGCGCGCTTGGTGAACTCGAAGATTGGTTCACGCGGATCGCGGTCGTGGCGGTACTGGTGGATGGCATTCGCCGCCGTCTGGCCGCTCAAGGGGTTCTTGAGTTCCAGCGTCACCACCGGAATGCCGTTGACCGACAACACCACATCCAGAGACTTCTCAGACTTCCGGCTGAAATGCAATTGGCGGGTCAGACCCAGCCGGTTGGCCTGGTAGCGCGCCTCCAGCTCCGGGTTCAGGCCGTGGGCGGGGCGAAAGAAGGCTATCCGCAGTGTGCGCCCGAAGCATTTGAAACCGTGGCGCAGCGTGGCCAGGGCGCCATGGGTATCCAGCCACTTGCATAGCGACTCCAGCACGCGCGCACCGGTCTGCTCGCCGTGCAGGGCTTCCAGTTTTTCCCACACCTTGCCCTGGGTGGCACGGATGAAGGCCAGCGCCTCATCGAGGAAAATCGCGCGCTCGCGGTCGAAGCCTCTGGCATCGACCTGCGTATATCCCTCATTCAGCAAGACCGCCTCGATGGCGGTTTCGAATGCGACTTCACTGGTGCGCTTCATACGGCGGCCCTCGCTTGTTTCTTTCGTAGCCAATAGACGACCACCTGTGCGAACTCGGGCAGGTCGCCAGGCTCGCTGCCATCCCACTTGGGTAGCTCACGCGCCGGATCAACGCGGCGGCCGTCCTGCAGGCGCTGCTGAAACGCTGCGAGCACTGCCTTGCGATTGCTCACCAGGCGCGGCAGGTTCAGGTTGAGCACCGCGTTGAGGGCTTCTTCGATGGCGGCATCGTCTGCCTTGATGGTGCCATCGCCTAAAAAGCGAATCTTGTGCTCGATGGGGTGCGCCGGATCGCATACGCTGAAGCAAAGGCCGTCATTGCCCTTGCGCGTATCGCAATGCTGCTCGCGTTCGGGACGGCCGTGCCCGCCCAGACAGGCGCCGTGCAGATTGCCAAAATCGAGCTGCCGCCCGGGGTGGCTGGCCTGACATTGCCAGTGCTCGATCTTCATGCCCTCGGGCGTAGCCCGGATGCGCGACTGGCAGTAGCAGCACAGGCCGCGCTGTTCGGACACCAGCGCCTGCCGCAAAGTCGCCTTGTCGGCGTAATTGTCGTAGTCGGCATGCGGCTGCTGGCGATGCTGGGTCAAGGTGGCGGGCTCCGGCCCCTTCTGGATGGTCCGCATCTACTCGACGCCCTCCAGAAAACGGATCAGCGAACTGGCCCGGGTCAACTCAGGCTCGTCCTCGCCCAGCTTGCGTTCGAGGTCGGCAATGGCGGCACGCGCCTCGTCGAAACGCTCCTGGTCGATCAGATCGAAGAGGGCTTTCAGTTCCCCGTCTACCTCGCGGTTACGCACCGGGGCGCCCATGAACTCCTGCAGGATGCGGTTGGCATCCATGCCATAAGCCTCGGTGGGCACGGTCACGCCCACCTTGCCATCCACGAATTCGAGGAAGCGCACGCAGCGTGCCGGTACCTCGCCCAGCACCAGCGGGGAATGGGTGGTCACCACGAACTGGCAAGCCTTGAAGATGCCGCGCAGGCGTTGCAGGACATCGCGCTGCCACTTGGGATGTAGGTGCAGCTCGATCTCGTCGATCAACACCAGCCCCACGCCCTCGGCGATGGGGTTGTCACTCTCTGGGTCGGCGATGGCGAGGCGTCGGGTGAGATCGAACACCAGGGCCAGCAGGCCGCGTTCGCCATCGGAAAGCTGGTGCAGATAGAAGGGCTGGCCGCGTTTGTCCACCACGAAGCCAAGTCGCGGTTGTTCCTGGATGCGCAGGTTGCCGAACTCGGGCAGGAGTTCAACCACCACGGCGCGCAATGCGTCCAGCACCTTGAACCGGCGCGGTTCATTGGCTGCGCCCAGCTTCTCCTGGGTGCGGAACCAGTGCATGAACTCGCGCAGCTCTACTTCGCGGTCGTGCAGGGCGCGGCTATAGGCGATGGACGGGTCGAAGGGCTTGGCCTCCGGCAGGCTGCGTGGCTGGCCGGGCAACTGGCGCTTGGGCGAGAAATACACCGCCAATGGCGGATGGGAAGCATTCTTCAGGATCGCTAGCGCGGCGCGGGTTTCCTTGATGCCGACCTCCAGCTCACCGGTCAGCGTGCGGGTGCTCAGCGCGTGAGCGAAATCGGTGTCGTCGATGGCAGCTTTGGCCTGCCGCAGCAGCATGAAGCGGTCGCCCTTATCGTCCACCGCGCGCAAGCGCTGCACGCCGGCATTGATGATCTGCCCGTCGATCTGGATGCGCGCGGACACCTCCAGCAAGCCCTTGTCACCGTGGATGTCGTCATCGGTGAAGTACAGCGGCGCCGAACGCGAGGGCGTGAACTCCGGCATTGCCCGTGACAGCAGCACCGCCAGTGCATGCAGCACGGTGGACTTTCCTACGCCGTTGACACCCGCGATCAGCGTCACATCCGGCTCGAAGGCGATGTCGAGCTGCCCGAAGCCGCCGCAGTGCGCGAGCGATAGGGATTTCAGCTTCATCCGCCTAGCTCCTCCAGCAGAATCTGACCGGTAACTCCGGCCGTGATCAGCGCCGCGCGGCGTTCGATAAGCAGGCGCAGCGAGTCTCGCAGTTCGCCGCGGAGCGTCTCAAGCCGCGAATGCCTGACTGCCAGGAAATTTTGGATTGCGAGCTGCTCGCTCACCGGTGGCAAGGGAACTGGAAGCTCCTTGATGTTCGATCCAGATATGGATGCAAGGTTGGTCGACCGCTTAGCGCGGCTCTCGAAATAGCGCTTTGCCTGGATCGTCGATGTCCAAAGCGCGAGCCAATCGGAATCAACAGAATGTGGCCTGACAGCAAAGACGTGGTTCTGATGGAGGCAAGGCGAAATCTCGTCTCGCCAAACACAGCCCCTGCCGAGCTTGTCGATGTCACCTCCCTCGTTCATCAATACATCGCCATATAATAGAAGATTCGATGCAGCCTCTGAACCGGGCACCTCAACTGTCAGTACGTCGTCCAGCTTAAGGTACCCATCCTGCACGTTTGCGACACGTAGGTAGGGGTACTCCAACAATTCCCCGGAGTACTGCTTGCCCAGTGTCAATCCGCCTCGAACCTCGGCAAGCTGCTTTAGACGTTGCAAACCCCAATGCGCCGGAATCTCGCCCAGCCATTCCTGGCCGGAGGGTTTGAGCGGGACGTTGGGGTCGAGGCCGCGGGTGACGACGCGGCTGATAAGGGCGGCGCGCTTTTCTTCCAGTAGCGCCAGCATTCGCTCCTTCTCGCCGATCAGTCCGTCGATGCGGACGGTTTCGCGGTCGAGGTAGTGGGCAATACGACGCTGAACATCCAATTCCGGCAAGCGCACTCTGATGTCGCCCAAATCAGAGGCGTTGATTGCCGGATAACTGACGCCAGTCGATCTGCTTTCGACCTCCCACAGAAATCGGCTTGCACGAAGGGCGTACTTGCAGAATCGCTGGTCGAGCAAGTTCGATGGCCTGACAACGGCAAATCCTGTCGAGACAATCAAGTTGTCCGGTGGATTTTCGATTGGCGCTATGGCTTGAAGGTAGGTGCGAACCGTCGAGATGATGACATCACCATCGCGCACGATGCGACGAGCCCGGCTGGGCGCATCCTCAAAGCGGTAGTTGACGACATCGTGAACTCGCCCTTGGGAATCGACGTTGCCGATGTCGATGTAAGCCAACTCGAAATCAGAGTCGGTCGACTCTGAGAGCGCCTCGTCGTTGATCGTTGCAGCGAACTTCAGGCGTCGATCAGGGAATGGAGCAGACGGCATCACTCCGTGACCTCCCGCAGCAAATCGAGAATCCGCTTCTCAACTTCCGCAAGCTCCGCATCGATCTCATGCAGCGGGCGTGGCGGCTGGTACTGGAAGAACACGCGGTTGAAGTTGATCTCGTAGCCCACCTTGCCGATGCCGCCGTCCTGCTCGTCCAGCGTGGCACGGTCGATCCAGGCATCCGGCACGTAGGTCCGCACCTCGCGCAGCACGTAGCTGACGATGCCCTCTTTCAACGGGATGTTCTCGGCATCCTTGAGCGCCGGGTCAGGCTCGTACTCGATGTGTTTTCCCTTGCCGTCGGCGTGCAGGCCCAGCAACTCGTACAGATCATCCTTGCCGAAGTCGGCGGGGAGCGTCTGCCCTGGGAACAGAGCGGCACAGTCGAGCGGCTCGATCTTGTGGTGCTTGTCGATGACGGGCTCGGCCTCCGGATCGACCACGGTGAAGCAGTCGCGGAAGATCTTCTTTTGCGCGGTGCCCTTGCCGCCCTTGGCCCAGCCTTCGATACTTTCGGGCAGGGCCTTGAATACCTGCTGCACGGCGTCCCAGGCCTGGTTCCAGTCCAGCAGCGGCTCGGTGCCGAGGTCTTCCTGCACAGTCTGCAGCGCGTCGAACAGCTCGGGGTAGACGTTGAGGAAGCGCTCGCGCGTCTCGTCGGTGATCTGGAAGCGCAGGCGCAGCGGGCGCAGCACTGTGATGCGGCGGTACCCGAAGTCGGCGTTGTCGAAGACGCGGCTGGTCTTGCTGTCTTCCAGCGCGCCATGTTCGCGGGTGACGTCATCAAGCGCAGCCTGGTCGAGGTAGCGGCGCTTGTCGCCCAGGCTGCGCTTCATTGGTGTGTAGCGTTCGCGGGCGTCGATGAGCTGGATCTTGCCCTTGCGGTGCGCGGCCTTGCGATTGGTGACCACCCAGATGAAGGTGCCGATACCCGTGTTGTAGAACATCTGCTCGGGCAAAGCGACGATGGCCTCCAGCTGGTCACGCCCGATGATCCAGCGGCGGATGTCGCTCTCGCCGCTGCCCGCACCGCCGGTGAACAGCGGCGAGCCATTGAAGACGACGGCCGTTCGCGAGCCAGGCTTGTCGCGGCTTCCAGGCTTGTAGTCCTGGAACTTGCTCATCATGTAGAGCAGGAACAACAGAGCGCCGTCGTTGATGCGTGGCAGCTTGCCGCTGTAGCCACGGAAGTTAGGCCAGCGGTCGATGACCTTCTTCTCAGCCTTCCAGTCCACGCCGAAGGGCGGGTTGGCCAGCAGGTAGTCGAAGTGCTGCTCCGGAAAGGGGTCGTCGGTGAGGGTGTTGCCCAGCACCACCTGGCCGTCCTTGTGGCCTTTGATCAAGAGATCGGAGGCGGCCACGGCATAGGAGCGTGGGTTGTAGTCCTGCCCGAAGACCTTGACCGTGGCCTGCTCGTTGTGGGCGCGAATCCAGTTCTGCGCCTCGGCCAGCATGCCGCCCGTACCGCAAGCCGGGTCGCAGATGGTGACGATGACGCCGGCCTGGGTGAGCACGCTGGTGTCAGGTTCCAGCAGCAGGTTGACCATGAGCTGGATCACTTCGCGCGGGGTGAAGTGATCGCCCGCCGTTTCGTTGGCGGCTTCGTTGAAGCGCCGGATCAGGTCTTCGAACACCAGCCCCATGGTGATGTTGTCCACCCGCTTGGGGTGCAGGTCGATCTCGGCGAACTGGGACACCACCTGGTAGAGACGGTTGGACTCTTCGAGCTTCTCGATCTCCTTGTCGAACTCGAAGCGCTCGAAGATCTTGCGGACGTTCTCTGAGAAGCCGGCGATGTAGTCGGCCAAGTGGCGGCCGATGTTATCCGGGTCGCCCTTGAGCTTTTGGAAGTCAAGCTGGCTGTGGTTGTGAAAACCCAGCGGGGTGCCGTCCTCATCCTTGGCCAGGCTGTTGAGGATGGCGTCGATGTTCGGGATGCTCTTCGCCTTGAGCTGCTCGTACCGCTTGAGCACGGCCTCCTTGCTCGGCGCCAGCACGGCATCGAAACGGCGCAGCACGGTGAGCGGCAGCATGACGCGCTCATACTGTGGCGGACGGTAAGGTCCGCGCAGCAGGTCGGCCACCGACCAGATGAAATTTGCGAGTTGCTGAAAGTTAACGCTCATTTTTATCGAACCATCTTCTTTTTTATTTAGGCTGGCCAGTACAGCCGTTTCAACGGCACGATCCGTTTGGTTTCTGCGTCGGTACCGTCGTAATGCTCAATCAGCGCCCGTACTACGTGGTCCAGCGTCCACATCGCCAACGGAATGGAGGCGCGATCAGCTTCGTACAGGGCGTCCTTACTGAAACCGCCCGTGCTGACATACAGCCCGCGATCATCCTTGTGGCGGCCGCCGAGGAAGCTGCGGATTTCCTGGCTACCCATCTGTCCCTTGCGATGCTTGACCTCTATGACAATGCGCGGGTGTTCAAAGCCGAAGCCGTCCGGCGAGGCCACGATGTCCTTCCCACGGTCGGAGCCAGGCGGCGAAACCTGGGTCTTGTAGCCCATGGCACGCAGGATGCCGGCAACTAGCTGCTGCATGTCATCCCAGTCCAGTTCGTTGACCCGATCCTTGATGCGTTCCAGTGCCTGAGACTCGATGTCGGCCAGTGGATCGGCAATGACTTCCTCAGCCTCCTCTTCCACTGCTGGCGCCGGTTTACCTTTCAGTGCGGCCAGCACTTCGGCTGCCGCGCTGGACGGTACCTCGAAGAGGGTCAGGGTCGAACCCAGGCTATTTTTGCTGCTCGTGCCCAAGTTGTCGCGTGGCAGTTCCTGCGCTTGCCACTGCACCTTGCGCGCCAGGGGCATGCCTTGCTCAGCCCACTCGGGGTGGTGCTCGGCTGGTCCAGCTACATTGCCGATTGAGTACAAGCGATTGGCGGGCGAATAGGTGATGACCCAGTCGCCCTCTTGGATGTCGTTAACGAAGCGCCAGACCTGGGATGCGCCCGAAACCACAGTGCCTTGTTTTGCCAGGGGCTCGGCGGATTGGTACAGGGCGATCAACTGTTTGCGCCCGACACCAGGCTTGGCATGAGCCGCCAGCTGGTTCCAGCCCACGGCAGCCACGCCGCGTTCCCGAAAAGCGTCGTACAGGCTGCCGCCTTCGCCACGCACCATCCACATCCTGGCCATCGTGTTCCCTCTCATGTTCATACCCATCAATCCAACACGACCACGAACTCAGTCGCCAGTGCAGTCGGTTGGACATCCCGGACATTGCGTTGCAGCGAGACCAAACCGTAATCCGCCATCAGACGCAAGGTACGGGACAAATTCGGGACCTTTCGACCGCTGAGCTCAGCCAATTCTGTTAGTGACTTCGGCTGCTTCTCGTGGATTAGGCGTAGCAAGCGCCGGTTGTCATCTGAGAGCACGGCAGCAAGCGACGCCAACGAACTGAACCAAATCTGCGGCGTCTCATCCCTCGATCGATGAGAATGCGCGCCATCTGGTCGCTGAATGCCGACGATGCACCGTTTCATGACGAGTCCCGAGATATGCTTCCGGACTATTGTATCTGTATGTGATAATCATCGTCGACTTCAAGACGCGCCTTCCCTACCCTCGCCAGGCTTCACTTGCCCGGCAGTTTTTTGAATCCCCGGTCGCCGGCGATGAACGCCTCCAGCATGTGCGGGATCAGCGTTACCGCATCAACCGCCTCGCCATACGCCTGCGCGTGTAGCGCGGCGTAGCGATCGAGGTCGGCTTTCAGGCTGGCCGGGCAGGCGAAGGTCAGCTTGATGCTCTCGGTCTTGGGCAGCGGCCCGAGCCGTAGCTTCTTGGTCGTGCTCATCGCGAAGTCCCCCGATTGAAGAACAGCGGCTGGTACGGCCGCAGCACCAGATCCCGATTGACGATGATGCGCACCGGCAGGCCCGGTCGCTCCGTCAGGGTGGGCTGAATGTTGAGGTTGCGCCGGGTCATCTCCTGGTCGACCTGATTGATGCCGTCCTGCGCGCTGTCGCGCCCGGCGATGATGACACGATCACCGTTCTGGCGGTTCTCCGGCGCGGCCAGTTCGGCGCCGACGCCCAGCAGCGTGGTCAGCACCGCACCGGCAAAGATGCGATCCCAATGCCAATCGACGCCATCCTCCAGCCCGGCGTAGCCGGCCGGGTCAGTGCCGGCCAGGTTGTCGAGCCTGAGCGAGGACGTGTCGGGCAGGATGATCCGGTTCCAGGCGACTTGAACGCGGCTCTGCCCGTAGCTGACCTGGCTGTTGTAGCGGCCGAGGATGCGCGAACCCTGCGGAATCAGCAGGAAGCGCCCGGTGGCCGTGTCATAGACCGGCTCCGTCACTGTGGCGATCACGTCGCCGGGCAAGTCCGACTTGATGCCTGTGACCAGCGCCCCGGCGACCACCGTTCCGGCCATCACCTGATACGGCGATGCGGGCATTTGCAGGTTGCCGGAATTACGGGTTTCCGTGGTTCCGGCTTGCTGGAATTACGGGTTTCCGTGGTTCCGGCTTGCTGGAATTACGGGTTTCCGTGGTTCCAGCTTGCTGGAACGCCTCTTTCTGGTCTTGCCTGTGCTGCACGGCCGTCGGGTCGGTAGGCTGGGCCGCCGTCGAAGCCGGCCCGGCCGCCATCGGGTCGAAGGCCACATTGGCGGCGAAGCCCGGCGCGGCGGCCACCTGCGACTGCGCCACCGGTGCGGCTTGCTGGGTGCCGGTGCGGAAAAATACCGACGATGCAGCCGCTTCCTCGGCCTCCTTCAAGCGGGCCAGTCGTAGCGGAAGGTGATGGTACCGACGGGCGATACCGCCACGCACATGCCATCGCGGTCAAAAACCTTATAAATCTTGGACTTAGGCTTGAGATTGCGCAGTGTAGTGTCGGTGAGCATTGAGGGTGTTCCTCCTGTTCGTGACGGCTTTTACCGTCAGGGACCTGGAGACCCGTTGATGCTCGGAAAGCCGCATGAAACAAGCTTTCCTCAGGAGTTTTTTACCGTCAAAGACCGGTTCGGTCTCAATAGTAAACAGGAAGGTCTGGATCCGACCCTCGGGAGCTTACCGTCAGTACTGTCGCCGACCCGTTCTGCTGGCCGGCGATAGCCACCGATAGAAAACGCAACTTATCTTTTTAAGATCAACAAGTTACGTAACTTCTACCGATACCTGGCGATAGCCCCCGAAAGACGCTCCGTCATTCCCACTCAATGGTCGCCGGCGGCTTCCCCGAGATGTCATAGACAACCCGCGACACCCCCCGCAACTCATTGATGATCCGGTTGCTCACCGTACCCAGGAACTCATACGGCAGATGCGCCCAATGCGCGGTCATGAAGTCGATCGTCTCCACGGCCCGCAGCGCAATCACCCACTCATACGCCCGCGCGTCGCCCACCACACCCACCGACTTCACCGGCAGGAACACGGCAAACGCCTGGCTGGTCTTGTCGTACAGGTCCGCCTTGCGCAGCTCATCGATGAAGATCGCATCGGCCTTGGCCAGCAGCTCGGCGTATTCCGGCTTCACTTCACCCAGGATACGCACGCCCAGGCCCGGGCCCGGGAACGGATGGCGGTAGACCATGGTGCGCGGCAGGCCCAGCTCGACACCCAGGCGACGCACTTCGTCCTTGAACAGCTCGCGCAACGGCTCCACCAGGCCCAGCTTCATGTGCTCCGGCAGGCCGCCCACGTTGTGGTGGCTCTTGATCACATGCGCCTTGCCGGTCTTGCTGCCGGCCGACTCGATCACGTCCGGGTAGATGGTGCCCTGCGCCAGCCACTTGGCGTTGCTCAGCTTGTTCGACTCTTCGTCGAAGATCTCAACGAACAGGTTGCCGATGATCTTGCGCTTGGCTTCCGGGTCGCTCACGCCTTCCAGCGCAGCAAAGTAACGGTCGGCGGCATTCACGCGCACCACCTTCACGCCCATGTGCTCGGCAAACATCGCCATCACCTGGTCGCCTTCCTGCCAGCGCAGCAGGCCGGTATCCACGAACACGCAGGTCAGCTTCTCGCCGATGGCCTTGTGCAGCAGCGCGGCCACAACGGACGAATCGACGCCGCCGGACAGGCCCAGGATCACTTCGTCATCGCCCACCTGTTCGCGCACGCGGGCGATCTGGTCGTCGATGATGTTGGCGGCGGTCCACAGGGTCTGGCAGCCGCACACGTCCACCACGAAGCGGCGCAGCAGCGCCTGGCCCTGCAGGGTGTGGGTCACTTCCGGGTGGAACTGCACGCCGTACCAGCGCTTTTCTTCGTTGGCCATGGCGGCCACCGGAATGCGGTCGGTGGTGGCGGTGATGGTGAAGCCCGGCGGTGCAACGGAGACGTGGTCGCCGTGGCTCATCCAGACATTCAGCTTCGGCTCGCCGCCGTGGTCGCTCAGGCCCTTGAACAGTGCATCGGGGTGGATGACGTTAACTTCGGCATGGCCGAATTCGCGCTGGTCGGCCGCTTCGGTGGCGCCGCCCAGCTGCGCGGCCAGGGTCTGCATGCCGTAGCAGATGCCGAAGATCGGCAGGCCGCTGTCGAACACTTCCTGCGGTGCGGCCGGGGCACCGGCCACGGTGGTCGATTCCGGACCACCGGACAGGATGATGCCCTTGGCGCCAAACGCCGCGATCTCGGCCGGGTTGTGGTCCCACGCCCAGATTTCGCAGTAGACGCCCAGCTCGCGGATGCGGCGGGCGATCAGCTGCGTGTACTGCGCGCCGAAATCGAGGATCAGGATCTTGTCGTTATGGATGTTGGTCATGGCGCCCTGGCAATGCAGTAGGGAAAACGAAACTTCGAATGCTTTTTCAACAGCAGATAGAGAAAGAGGAACGGGAATCAGCTTCCTCGTTCCTCTTTGCCCGGCCCGCGTCAGGCGCGGTAGTTCGGCGGTTCCTTGGTGATCGTCACGTCATGGACGTGGCTCTCACGCTGGCCGGCGCCGCTGATCTTCACGAACTTGGGCTTGCTACGCATGTCTTCGATGGTGGCGCAGCCCACGTAGCCCATGGTGGCACGCAGGCCGCCCATCAGCTGGTGGATGATGCCGCCCACCGGGCCGCGGTACGGCACGCGGCCTTCGATGCCTTCCGGCACCAGCTTGTCGGCGGTGGCGGCGTCCTGGAAGTAGCGGTCCTTCGACCCCTTCTCCATGGCAGCCAGCGAACCCATGCCGCGGTAGCTCTTGTACGAACGGCCCTGGTACAGCTCGGTCTCGCCCGGCGATTCCTCGGTACCGGCCAGCAGGCCACCGACCATGATGGTCGAGGCACCGGCGGCCAGCGCCTTGCCGATGTCACCGGAATAGCGGATGCCGCCGTCGGCGATCAGCGGGATGCGGTCCTGCAGCGCTTCGGCCACCAGATCAATGGCGGTCACCTGCGGCACGCCGACACCGGCGACCACGCGGGTGGTGCAGATCGAACCCGGGCCGATACCGACCTTCACGGCGTCCGCGCCGCTGTCCAGCAGCGCCAGCGCGGCTTCGCCGGTGCAGATGTTGCCACCGATGACCTGCACGTGCGGGAAGTGCTTCTTCACCCAGGTCACGCGGTCCAGCACGCCCTGCGAGTGGCCGTGCGCGGTATCGACCACGATCACGTCCACGCCGGCGGCAACCAGCGCTTCCACGCGGCGGTCGGTGTCACCGCCCACGCCGACGGCAGCGCCGACCAGCAGGCGGGTCGAGACGTCCTTGGCGGCGTTGGGGTAATCGGTGTTCTTCTGGATGTCCTTGACGGTGATCAGGCCACGCAGGGCGAAATCATCGTTGACCACCAGCACCTTCTCGATGCGGTTGCGGTGCAGCAGCTGCAGCACCTCGGCGGAGGCGGCGCCTTCCTTCACCGTGACCAGGCGATCCTTCTTGGTCATGATGTGGCGGACCGGGTCGTCCAGCTCGGTTTCAAAGCGCATGTCGCGGTGGGTCACGATGCCGGCCAGCAGGCCATCGGCACCGACCACCGGCACGCCGGAGATGTTGTGCGCCTGGGTCAGGGCCAGCACGTCGCGGATGGTGGTTTCCGGGCCGACGGTGATCGGGTCGCGGATGACACCGGCCTCGAACTTCTTGACCTTGGCCACTTCCGCGGCCTGCTGTTCCAGGCTGAGATTCTTGTGGATGATGCCCATGCCGCCGAGCTGGGCCATGGCGATGGCCAGGCGGGCTTCGGTGACGGTATCCATGGCGGCGGACAGGATCGGAAGCTTCAGCTTCAGGTCTCGGGTCAACCGCGTTTCGAGGTTGACGTCCTTGGGCAGGATGGTCGAGTGAGCGGGGACGAGCGAGACGTCGTCGTAAGTGAGTGCTTCAGCCTGGATGCGCAGCATCGGCATACCCGAGATGTGGGGAAGCGCGTCATTTTACCCCTTTTTCACGTCCTGTGGGAGGGGGGAGATGCGACGCAGTGTCACGCCGGCGGCAATCGGTTCAGGGGCCCCGCGTGCCGCCTTGGGTAGATGCCAACCTTGGTTGGCAACGCCGCCAGGCGCCCGTACCCCATCCGGGGCAATGGCCACCGCCTTCACCCGCCAACCAAGGTTGGCGACTACCAGAAGCGGGTCATGTGGGCGTCGCCACAACGCAGGAACCGCCTTGGTAGATGCCAACCTTGGTTGGCAACGCCACCAGGCGTCCGTACCCCATCCGGGGCAATGGCCGCTCCCTCCACGCGCCAACCAAGGTTGGCGACTACCAGAAGCGGGTCATGCGAGTCGTTGGAACCACCCGGAAACCGCCTTGGTAGATGCCAACCTTGGTTGGCACCGCCGCCAGACGCCCGCACCCCAACAGGGGCGGGTCAGCTCAGGGCTTCCGCCGCTTCCAGGGTGTTCTGCATCAGCGTGGCCACGGTCATCGGGCCCACGCCGCCCGGCACCGGGGTGATCCAGCTGGCGCGCTGGGCCGCCGCCTCGAAGCCGACGTCGCCCACCAGGCGGCCGTCGTCCAGGCGGTTGATGCCCACGTCGATCACCACCGCGCCCGGCTTGACCCACTCACCCGGCACGATGCCCGGGCGGCCCACGGCCACCACCAGGATGTCGGCGTTGCGCACGGCCTGTTCCAGCACGTCCTTGGGGGTGAACTTGTGGCAGCTGGTCACGGTGCAGCCGGCAATCAGCAGTTCCAGGCCCATCGGTCGGCCCACGTGGTTGCTCACGCCGACGATGGTCGCGTTGCGGCCGCGCACCGGCTGGTCGGTGTGCCCCAGCAACGTGGTGATGCCGCGCGGGGTGCAGGGGCGCAGGCCGAATTCACGCAGGGCCAGATGGCCGACGTTTTCCGGGTGGAAGCCGTCCACGTCCTTGCGCGGGTCGATGCGCTGGATCAGGCGGCGCGCATCGGGAATACCCGGCAGCGGCAGCTGGATCAGGATGCCGTTGATCTTCGGATCGGCATTGAGCCGGTCGATCAGGTCGAGCAGCTCAGCTTCGGTGGTGCCGGCCGGCAGGTCGTAATCGTGTGCTTCGATGCCGACCTTTTCAGCCGCGCGGCGCTTGTTGCGCACGTACACGGTCGAGGCCGGGTCACCGCCCACCAGCACCACGGCCAGGCCGGGGCGGCTGCCGCCGGCGGCCACGCGCGCGTCAACCCGCACCTTCAGGCTGTCGAGCAGATCCTCGGCAATGCGGCGGCCATCAAGGATGCGGGCAGGATGCGGGGCAGCGGTAGCGTTCATCGAATGCGGGGGCGTGGGGGCGGCGGGACGCTATTGTCCCCGATTCAGGCCCCCTCGCCCACCGCCAATGCGGCCGTCCGCTGCGCCCACCCGGCATGGCCCGGTGCTGCCCGCCTGCGGGCCGGCCCCTGCCCGGCGATCCGTCACTCCTCTTCTTCCGGCACATCCTGCGGGTTCAGGGTGCGGCTGGCGCGCTTGGGCGCGGTGAACGGGGTCGGTGTCGGCACGCCCTGCGCGCTGTTGCCATAGACCATCTTGGCGCCGGCACTCAGCCCGCCACCGGCCATTTCCAGTTCGAACCGCTCGGCATCGCGGCGGCGGATCTGCTCGGAAATCTCCAGCGCGTCGTCCTCATCGGCGCCCAGCTCGATCAGCGCAGCCTGGCCGAACAGCACGGCCGATTCGAACGTTTCGCGGATCTGGAAATCGACGCCGGCATGGATCAGGCGCAGCGAATGCTCGCGGTCGAACGAACGCACCAGCAGCTTGGCCTGCGGGAATTCGTGGGCCACCAGTTCCACGATGCGGTCGGCGGCATCGGCCTTGTCCACGCACACGGCAATGGCCCGGGCGGTCGCCGCGCCGGAGGCATGCAGCACGTCCAGGCGGGTGCCATCGCCGTAATAGATCTTGAAGCCGAAGCGCCCGGCGCTCTGGATCATCTCCACATCGTTGTCGATGATGGTCACGTCCACATCGCGCGCCAGCAGTGCCTGGCTGGCCACCTGGCCGAAGCGGCCGAAGCCGATCACCAGCACGCTGCCGGACAGGCCATCGGCCTCGTCCACATCCGCCAGGTCGACCACCGGCTTGGGCGCAACGCGCTTGTAGACCAGCACCACCAGCGGGGTCAGGGCCATCGACAGCACCACCACGGCGGTGAAGTTGGCATTGATGTCCATGTCGATCACGCCGGCCGACGCGGCCGCCGAGAACAGCACGAAGGCGAATTCGCCGCCCTGCGCCATCAGCACGCCACGGTCCAGCGCCTGCGCGTGGTCGCTGCCCATGATGCGCGCCACCACGTAGATGCACAGCGCCTTGGCCGCCATCAGCGCGACCACCAGCCCGGCGATCAGCGGCCAGTTGCCGGCCACCACGCCCAGGTCCAGCGCCATGCCCACGCTGAGGAAGAACAGGCCCAGCAGGATGCCGCGGAACGGCTCGATGTCCGCTTCGATCTGGTGGCGGAAGGTCGATTCACTCAGCAGCACGCCGGCCAGGAAGGCGCCCATTGCCATCGACAGGCCCGACAGCTGCATCAGCAGCGCTGCACCCAGTACCACCAGCAGCGCCGCGGCGGTCATCACTTCGCGCGCTTTGGCCGCGGCCAGCACACGGAACAGCGGGTTGAGCAGGAAGCGGCCGACCAGCACCAGGCCGACAATCGCACCGGCACCGATGGCCACTGCTTCCCAGCGCGAGCCCGCGCCATCGATGCTGTCCGCCCCCGGTGCCATGAAGGCGACCAGGGCCAGCAGCGGCACGATCAGCAGGTCCTCGAACAGCAGGATGGAGACGATCTTCTGCCCCGACGGCAGCGCGATGTCACCGCGCTCGGCCAGCAGCTGCATCACCACCGCGGTGGAAGTGAGCACGAAGCCGGTGGCGCCGATGAAGGCGACCTGCCACGGCAGGCCGAACAGCTTGGCGATGCTGGTCAGCACCAGCGCACAGGTGACGATCTGCAGCGTGCCCAGCCCGAAGATTTCCTTGCGCAGGCTCCACAGGTGCGAGGGCCGCATTTCCAGGCCGATGACGAACAGGAACATCACCACGCCCAGTTCGGCGGTATGCAGGATCGCCTGCGGGTCGGAGAACCAGCCCAGCCCGAACGGTCCGATCGCCAGCCCGGCGGCGAAATAGCCCAGCACCGAGCCCAGCCCTGCGCGACGGAACAGCGGCACCATCACCACTGCTGCGCCCAACAGGGCGACGACCTTGACCAGCTCGCTGGTCGCTGCTTCTACCGCCATGCGGTGTGTTCCCCGAAACCGAAATCGGCCTCAACCATAGAACATCACCGATGACGGCAATAGCGGGGGCGCTGCGTTGGCTTGTGCCATAAACAGAACAATATGGCATTCCGCCCCCGGCATCATTCCGAAATCCGGCACGGTAGTGCCGCGCCATGCCTGGCTGCGCCTCACCCGCCCCGGCAGAACGCGGCGTAGTCGATATACCCCGGGAACGGCACGCCCGGCGCGCACACCGGGCACTGCGGGTCCGGGCGGATGCGGGTTTCGCGGAAACGCATGCCGAGTGCATCGAAGCGCAGCAGCCGGCCGGTCAGCGGCGTGCCGATGCCCAGCAGCAGCTTCAGCACCTCGGTCGCCTGCAGCATCCCCGCCAGGCCCGGCAACACGCCCAGCACGCCGGCCTCGGAACAGTTCGGCGCGAATTCCGGCGGCGGCGGCTCCGGGAACAGGCAGCGGTAGCACGGTGCCGCGCCGCGCTGGCGGCCGGCGTCAAACACGCTTGCCTGGCCGTCAAAGCGCTCGATGGCGGCATACACCAATGGCCTGGCGTGCTTGATGCAGGCATCGTTGAGCAGGTAACGCAGCGGGAAGTTGTCCGAGCCGTCCAGCACCACATCCACGCCCTCCATCAGGCGGTCGATGTTGTCCGAACTGACCCGCTCGGCCACGGCCTCCACGTCGATGGCCGGGTTCAGCGCCAGCAGGCGTTCGCGGGCCGAATCGACCTTCAACTGGCCGATGCTGGCATCGGTATGGATGATCTGCCGGTGCAGGTTGCTGCGCTCCACGCGGTCATGGTCGGCCAGGCGCAGGTGCCCGATCCCGGCCGCGGCCAGGTAGAAGCTGGCGGGCGCGCCCAGCCCGCCGGCACCAAGCACCAGCACCCGCGCGTTCTGCAGCGTGCGCTGGCCTGCCTCGCCCACCTGCGGCAGCAGCAGGTGCCGCGCGTAACGATCGAAGAAGTCCTGTTCGGCCGGGCTGGACAGCGGCTGCACCAGCGGCAGGCCGGCTTCGCGCCAGGCCACGGTGCCGCCGGCCACCGAGGCCACCGCCACGTACCCCGCCTGCGCCAGCGCCAGCGCCGCGTCGGCCGAGCGCTTGCCGGTCTGGCAGATCAGCAGGATCTCCTGCCCCGGGCGCGGCAGGTGCGCGGCCGGGTCGGCCTGCAGCTCGCCCTTGGCCACGCCGCGGGCACCTTCGGCCATGCCGCTCGCCCGTTCGTGCGCCTCGCGTACATCGATCAGCACCGCGCCATGGGCCACGCGTTCACGCGCCTGCGCGGGGGAAAGCTCTTGAATGCTCATCGGCCGATTATCGCCCAGGCGGCACGCCAGGGCGGCGTCCGCCCCACCCGTAGAACCCTCTGCCACGGACCACGCATTGACATATCGGAAAATTCCGATATCTTGCCCACATGGACCTGCTCGATGTCTTCAAAGCCCTCTCCAACCGCACGCGCCTGGACATCCTCAAGGGGTTGAAGGACCCGGAGAAGCACTTCCCGCCACAGGACGAAGGCGACGTGCATACCGTGGGGGTCTGTGTGAGCAGCATCCATGAAGGCGTCGGCCTGTCGCAGTCGACGGTGTCGGACTATCTGGCCACGCTGCAGCGGGCCGGCCTGGTCGAGGTCCGGCGCATCGGCCAGTGGACCTATTACAAGCGCAACGAAGCCACCATCCAGGCACTGGCCGCGATCATCGGCAAGGACCTGTAAGGGCTAACCGTGTTTTTTCACCACACCAATATATCGATATTTCCCGATATTCCATTTTATCGAAACAAAGGAACCTTGATGAAAGCCATGGTGCTGACCGCCTTCGGCGGCCCCGACGCCTTTTCACTGCAGGACGTGCCCCTGCCCGTCCCCGCCGCCGGCGAGGTGCGGGTGCGCGTGCAGGCCACCTCGATCAATCCCCTGGATTACCAGGTGCGCCGGGGCGACTACGCGGACCTCATGCCCCTGCCAGGCATCACCGGCCATGATGTCTCCGGCATCGTCGATGCCATCGGCCCGGGGGTGACCGCCTTCGCGCCTGGCGATGCCGTCTGGTACACGCCACAGATCTTCGATGGCCCAGGCAGTTATGCCGAATACCACGTGGCCGCCGAGCACATCGTGGGCCACAAACCGCCGTCGTTGACCCACCTGGAGGCTGCCAGCCTCACCCTGGTCGGTGGCACGGCCTGGGAGGCGCTGGTCGGCCGGGCAGCGCTGCGTGTGGGTGAGAGCGTGCTCATCCACGGCGGTGCCGGCGGCGTAGGCCACGTCGCCATCCAGCTGGCCAAAGCGATCGGTGCCCGGGTCTTGACCACCGCGCGGGCCGCCAATGCCGCCTTCGTGCGCGCGCTGGGCGCCGATGGGGTGATCGATTACGAGCAGGAGGATTACGTGGCGGCGGTGCAGCGCCTGACCGGTGGCCGGGGCGTGGATGTGGTGCTGGACACCATCGGCGGTGACACGCTGGCGCGCAGTGCCGAGATCCTGGCCCAGCTCGGCCGGGTGGTCAGCATCGTGGACATCGCCCAGCCGCAGAACCTGATTCATGCGTGGGGGCGCAATGCCAGCTACCACTTCGTGTTCACCCGGCAGAACCGCGGCAAGCTGGATGAGTTGAGCGCGCTGGTCGAACGCGGCCAGCTGCGGCCCCACGTCGGTGCGGTGTATCCGCTGGCGGAGATCGGCCAGGCCCATGCGCGGCTGGAAAGTCCCGGCAACGGGCTGCTGGGCAAGATCGCCATCGCGGTCGGGCCGCTGGCGTCGCTCCGAGCGGAGGTGGATGGGGGATGACGCGCTGGCGCAGCGCGGGATCTCCAGGCAGCGCGCAACGAAAAAGGCGGCCTGCGGCCGCCTTTTCGTGGATCACTTGCCCTTGACGTGCTTCATCAAGCGTCGCTTGGCCTTGACCTGCCGTTCGGTGAGCACGTTCTTCTTGCCCTCGTACGGGTTGGCGCCTTCGCGGAAGATGAAGCTCACCGGGGTGCCGATCAGCTTGAAGCGCTTGCGGAAGAAGTTCTCCAGGTAGCGCTTGTACGATTCCTGCAGTTCCTTCAGGCGCGTGCCGTGCACGATGAAGGTCGGCGGGTTGGCGCCGGCCGGGTGCACGTAACGCAGCTTGGAGACGTGGCCGCGGATGGTCGGCGGCGGGTTGGTCTCGTAGGCCACTTCCAGCGCCTTGTTCACTTCGCTGGTGGTGAAGGTCTTGTTGGCCGAGTCATGCGCACGGTGCACGGCACGGAACAGCTCGCGCAGGCCCGAACCGTGCTTGGCCGAGATGCGCACCACTTCGGCCCACGGTACGAAGCCCAGCTTCAGCGACAGCAGCGTTTCAGCCTGCTCGCGCTGGTACTCGGTCAGCCCGTCCCACTTGTTGATGGCGATCACCAGCGCACGGCCGGCGTCGAGCACCGCACCCAGCACGGTGGCGTCCTGGTCGGTCACGCCTTCGGTGGCATCGAGCATCAGCACGGCCACCTGGCACTGCTCGATGGACTGCATGGTCTTGACCACCGAGAACTTCTCGACGACCTCGTCCACGCGCGAACGGCGGCGCAGGCCTGCGGTATCGATCAGGCGGTAGTCGCGACCGTCACGCTCCAGGTCCACGGCGATCGAATCGCGGGTGGTGCCCGGCACGTCCGAGGCGATCATGCGTTCTTCGCCGAGGATGCGGTTGACCAGCGTGGACTTGCCCACGTTGGGCCGGCCGACGAAGGCGATGCGGATGCGGTTGGGGTCGTTGTCCAGTTCCTCGCCGCTGCCCTCTTCCGGCAGCCGCTGGATCACTTCATCCAGCAGGTCGTCCAGACCCTGGCGATGGGCGGCCGACACGGTCAGCATTTCAGCGAAGCCGTAACGGGCGAACTCCGAACGGACGCTGTCCTCGTCGGTGCCGTCGATCTTGTTGATCAGCAGCAGCGTCGGGCGCGACAGCTTGCGCAGCCAGGCCAGGATCTCGTCGTCCATCGCCGAGGTGCCTTCGCGGGCATCGACAACGAACAGGATCAGATCGGCTTCAGCGGCAGCGGCACGGGCCTGGCGCGTGGTGGCGCCCGCCAGGCCTTCCTCTTCCTCGGCGATACCGCCGGTGTCCACGACGAGGAAGTGGTTGTCCTCGTCGAGGCGGCAGACGCCGTAGTTGCGGTCGCGGGTGACGCCGGGCTGGTCATGGACCAGGGCGTCACGCGTGCGGGTCAAAGCATTGAAGATGGTCGACTTGCCGACATTCGGCCGTCCAACCAGGGCGACCAAAGGCAGCATCGCGATTACTCCGTATTAATTTGCCAACCGGAAGGCGGTCAGCTTGCCATCCACGTTCTGCACCAGCAGTACTCCGTCGGCGACGACCGGCTGGGCCAGCACGGCATCACCGCCGCTCTTGGCCCGTGCCGCGAAGGCGCCATCGGAAGCCTTCAACCAGTGCACGAATCCCTTGTAATCAGCGACGACCACATAGTCGCCCTGCAGCACCGGGCCGGTGACCGAGCGACGGGCCAGCCCGTCCTGCGACCACATGGCCGAACCGCTGGGCTTGTCCAGCCCGAACACGCCACCCTTGCTGTCGGTGACGAAGACCAGGGCCGAGGATACGGCAACGCCACCGGCGCCGCCGTGGTCACGCGCCCACATCGGGCGGCCACTCGGGCCTTCGATGGCCATGGTCTGGTTCTTGAAGCTGCTCACATACAGCGTGGTGCCATCCAGGACCGGGGCGCCATCGACGTCGGCCATGCGCTCCAGCTCGGTGCGGCCTTCGGGGCTGCCGACATTCTGTTCCCACACCGTGCGGCCGTCGGCCATCGCCAGCGAGGTCACCGAGCCGTCATCGCGGCCGATGAACAGCACGCCCGGGCCCGCCACCACCGGCGCGTTGCCGCGCACGGTCAGCGCCGGCAGTTCGCTGGGGTTGAACCACTTCTGGGTGCCGTTGCTGGCATCGAAGGCGGTGATGCGGCCATCGTTGCTGCGCACGAACACGGTGCCCTGGGCGACCGCCGGGGCGGCGATCACTTCACCCGGCACGCGGGCGCGCCACTTCTCGCTGCCATCGTTGATGTCCAGCGCGATCACCTGGCCGTCGAGCGTACCGACCACCACCAGGTTCTCACCCACGCCCGGGCCACCGGAAATACGCAGCTTGGGCTTCTTCTTTTCCTTGGTCGGCTCCCAGGTCCAGACCTTCTTGCCGGTCTGCAGGTCCAGGGCATGCACGCCACCGGTGATGGCCGCGGCGAACACATGGCCATTGGCCACGACCGGCCCCTGGCGCACGCCGATGCGGCGCTCGCCCTTGCCCAGGTTCGCGGTCCAGATCTTGTCGACCTTCGCCGAGGGTTCGAACTTCACCAGTTCGACCGGTTCCTGCGCCTTCTTGGCGGCCGCGTCCTTGCCGGCGAACCAGCCCTTGACGGTGCTGCAGCCCGACAGGGCCAGGCCCAGCACGAGCACGGTGGCGACGCGCTTCATCATGACCATCTGATTCATCAAACCGACTCCGCAGGGGTGGCCGCGACAGTGCCGCCGGCATCCATGACCTTGATTTCCAGCAGGCGCCGCTGCGGCGCTGCCACGTCCAGCGTCTTGAGCGCCTTCTCGTACTGCTCGCGGGCAGCATCACGCTTGCCCTGCGCCATCAGCGCATCGCCATGGATTTCCAGGGTGCTGCTGTCGGTGGCGCTGCCCAGCAGCTTGACCGCTTCCTCACCCTTGCCGGTCGCCACCAGCAGGCGGGCGATGCGCAGGTCGACCACGCGCTTGAGATCGCCTTCGACCTTCAGGGCGCGCAGGGTAGCCAGCGCTTCTTCGTTCTTGCCGGCATCGACCTGGGCCTTGGCCAGCTGCAGGGCGGCCAGGTCACCGTAGATGCCGGTGCTGCCGTCCAGCGCCTTCACGGCCTTGGCAGCATCATCCAGCTTGTTCTGCTGCAGGCCGGTCAGGGCCTTCTGGTATTCCACGTTGGCCAGGGCCAGCTTGTCGCCCTGATCCTTCTGCCACCACTGCCAGCCGGCAATGGCACCGATGGCGATCACTACGCCACCCAGGATGCTGGCGCCATTCTTCCGCAGCCAGCTGCGGACACGTTCACTTTGTTCGTGCTCGTCGAGCAGATCGTCGATCGCCATGCGTACTCTCGCCCCGCCCATCGGGAGGGACCATTGGGATTATCGAAGGTGGAAAACCGCGTCTCAGTGCGAAACCGGGACAACGGAGCCTTCAGAGGATACCTGAAAGCGGGCCACGTTGGCTCGCTGGTAAGGCGCCAGATCGACCTTACTGCCGTTCTGCTGAACCTCGACCACGGTGGCATTGCCCAGCACCATGCGGCCAACCTGGCCGGGGCTGAAGCTGCGGGTCTGGCCCGCCTTGATCAGCGCCTTCTCCACCGTACTGCCATCGGGGGCGGTGATGTCCACCCAGCTGTCGCCGCTGAAACTCAGCTCCAGCGATGCCGCCGCCGGGGCGGCCGGGCGCGGGACAGGGGTCAGCGAGGCGATGTACGGGGCCGGGGCCGGCTTGGCGGCGGCCGGTTCAGCAACGGCGGTCGGCGCGGTACCGGCCTCGCTGGGCGGCGTCACCGGCACGGTGGCCGGGATCACGTCCAGCGATGCGGTACTCGGGGCTGGCGCGCTGCCATCGAAATGCCCCCGGGTGGCAAACCACACCGGCACGGCCAGCACGGCGGTGATGCCCACATACAGGGCCCGCCGTCCGAGGTTTTCGGCGATGCGGCGCGCCCGCGGGGTATGGGTATGGCTGACCAGGGTCGGCGGCACCACCGGGCCGACCTGGGCCTGGGCCAGCACTTCGCGTTCATCGACCCCCAGCAGCTTGGCATAGCTGCGCAGCTGGCCACGAACGAAGACCGGCGCGCCCAGGCGCTGCCACTGTTCCTCTTCCAGTGAACGGACGACCTGTACCGGCATGCGCAGGCGCTGCCCGACATCGTCCAGGGTCAGTCCGGCCGCCTCGCGCGCCTGGCGCAGGCGTTGGCCACAACCGGCGGCAGTCTCAAAGGCGCTCACAGTCTGGTCATCAATCACAATGCTTCAACCCCGGGATTAGGAGCCCGCATCCTGCGGAAATTCCTTGCCGATTCGCTGCAGATAACGATCGGCTGCCGCCTGATCGCCGAGCCGCGCTTCGATTTGAGACGCAAGTTGTAACACGGAACGCGTTGCGGGTGCAGCCGACAGCCGCCGCTCCGCAAAGGCCCGCGCCTCCAGATACTGGCCCCGCTGCAGGCTCAGCTGGGCCATGGCTTCCAGTGCGACCGGGTTGGCCGGCATGCGCACCAGTGCGGCGCGCAGGTCGCGCTCGGCACGCACGGACTGCCCGGCATCCAGTGCACAGCTGCCGGCGTTGGCCTGGGCGACCTCGGGCGTGGCATACCCCGGCGCGGCGATCGCACGGTCGAGCCAGGCCAGTGATTCGGCCGGCCGGCCATGCTGGCAGAGCCAGGCGCCATAGTTGTTGAGCACATCACCCCGCTCCGGGGCCATGTCCGCCGCCTTGCGGAACAGTTCACCGGACTGGGCGACCTGGCCGCGACGGTCGGCCACTCCGGCCAGCAGGCCCCAGGCATCGGGCGCGCTGCCATCGATCTTGAGGGCGGCACGCGCGCGCTTTTCCGCCGACTCCAGGTTGCCGGCCTGCAGGTCGCGACCCGCCAGCGCCAGCTGGTCCTGGTACTGCACCTGGCGGCGCACCTGCGCACTGTCGCGCACCACGTATTCCGGCGCCGTCGTACCGGCGCCGCGCTGCACGCGTTCAGCCCCCTTGCCGCAGCCGCCGGCCACCACGGCCAGCGCACCTGCGATCAGGGCTGGCCAGAGGCGGTCAGGCCGCAGCATCGCGCCCCTTCCCCGCCTGCAAGGTCTTGTTGAACTCCGCCTGGCGGCGGGTGCGATCCATGACCTGGCCCTTGAGCTGGCCGCAGGCCGCATCGATGTCATCGCCACGGGTGCGGCGGACCATCGTCAGCACGTTGCTGTCCAGCAGGATCTTCTGGAACGCACGGATGTGCGCTTCTTCCGAACGCTCGTAGCGGGTGCCGGGGAACGGGTTGAACGGGATCAGGTTGACCTTGCCCGAATCCTTGGCCTGCACCGCATTGTCAAACTGGCGCATCAGGCGGGCCAGCTCGCGGGCATGCTCGGGCTTGTCGTTGATGCCCTTCATCAGGGTGTACTCGAAGGTGACCGATTCGCGGCGCTTGTTGGCGCGCAGGTACCGCGCGCACGACGCCATCAGGTCGGCGATCGGGTACTTCTTGTTGAGCGGCACCAGGGTCTCGCGCAGCGCATCGTTGGGCGCATGCAGCGACACTGCCAGGGAGACGTCGCTCTCGGTGGACAGGCGGTCGATCATCGGCACCAGGCCGGAGGTCGACAGGGTCACGCGCTTGTTGGCCAGGCCGTAGCCCAGGTCGTCGCGCATCACGCTCATGGCACGCACGACGTTGTCGAAATTCATCAGCGGCTCGCCCATGCCCATCATCACCACGTTGGTGAGGCGGCGCATCTGGTGCGGCACGTTGCCCAGGTGGCGCGCCGCCACCCACACCTGGCCGATGATCTCGGCGGTGGTCAGGTTGCGGTTGAAGCCCTGGGTGGCGGTGGAGCAGAACGTGCAGTTCAGGCCGCAACCGACCTGCGAGGACACGCACAGCGTGCCGCGGGTCTTGTCCGGGATGTACACGGTCTCGATGGCGTTCTTGCCATCCACGCCCATCGCCAGCAGCCACTTGTGGGTGCCGTCGGCGGAGGGCTTGTCGAACACGATGTTCGGGACGACAACCTCGGCATGGGCCTGCAGCTTGGCGCGCAGGACCTTGCCGAGGTCGGTCATTTCATCGAAGTCGGTGACGTAGCGGTGGTGGATCCACTTCATCACCTGGTGGGCACGGAATTTCTTTTCGCCAAGTACATCGACGAAGAACTGCTCCAGGCCCGCGCGATCGAGGTCGAGCAGGTTCTGCTTGCCAGCCGTGGGCGCCGACTTGGGCAGCGGCTGGATGGCGGGTGTCTGTACGACCTCGTTCACGGCATCACTCTCAGCGCGAAACGACTTCGGTCGCGGCGAAGAAGTAGGCCACTTCGATGGCGGCATTCTCGACCGAGTCCGAGCCGTGGGCGGCGTTGGCATCGATGGATTCGGCGAAGTCCGCGCGGATGGTGCCCGGCGCAGCGTCCTTCGGGTTGGTGGCGCCCAGCAGGTCGCGGTGGGCCAGCACGGCGTTCTCGCCTTCCAGGGCCTGGATCATCACCGGGCCGGAGATCATGAAATCAACCAGCGCGTTGAAGAACGGACGCTCGCGGTGCACGGCGTAGAAGCCTTCGGCTTCACGGCGCGACAGCTGCTTGTACTTGGCGGCCACGACCTTCAGGCCAGCCTTCTCGAAGCGGGCGTAGATTTCGCCGATGACGTTCTTGGCAACGGCGTCCGGCTTGATGATCGAAAGGGTGCGCTCCAGCGCCATGGGATGTCTCCAATGGAATCGGGCCGCTGATGGCCCGAAGGGTAACATGAAAAAAACCCGCGTCGGGACGCGGGCTTAGCCTGATAAACGTAGGCAGATTGTAAAAGATCCCGCTCGGTAGTGCCAGCCCATGACTGGCGGGCAGGACGCCCCGTCCGGCACCCCGGCGAATCGCGCTCGGCCGCCTGTTCAGGCTTCACGGCTGCCAGCCATGGGCTGGTACTACTGAATCTCTTTTAACCGCCCGGCCGGTTTTGCTGCACTGCAAAATGCCATACGCCCCCGTCTGGTCCTAGTATCAAACAATCGTTTGATTAAGGTCCGCCATCCCATGGCCAAGCCCGCTCACTTCTCGACCAAGGACCGGATCCTCGGGGCCGCCGAGGAGCTGTTCGCCCTGCACGGCTTCGCCGGCACCTCCCTGCGCCAGGTCACCAGCCACGCCGATGTGAACATCGCGGCGGTCAACTACCACTTCGGCTCCAAGGAAAACCTGGTCAACGAAGTCTTCCGCCGCCGCATGGACGAGATGACCGGCACCCGCCTGACCCAGCTGGAGCAGGCCCGCCGCGAGCATCCCGGGCAGCTGCGCCCGGTCCTGGCCGCCTTCGTCGAACCGGCGCTGGCGATGGCCCAGGACCGGCAGAGCGGCGGTGCCTTCGTGCGGGTGATCGCGCGGGCCTACGCCGAAAAGAACGACAACCTGCGCAAGTTCCTGTCCGACCACTACGGCCACGTGCTGCGCGAGTTCGGCAAGGCCATTGCCGCCTGCGTGCCGGACCTGAGCAAGGAAGAGCTGTACTGGCGGCTGGACTTCCTGGCCGGCTCGCTCACCTATGCCATGGCCGACTTCGGCCTGATCAAGCGACCCGCGGGTGTCACCGAGGCAGCGCATCGTGCGCAGGCCGCCCGTGAGTTGATCCATTTCGCCGAGGCCGGGTTCCGTGCTGCCGCCCGCAGCGCCACCCCGCCCTCTTCCCCCTGACTTCACCGGTACCAACAAAGGCCAACACCATGTCCAATTCCCTGCTAGTCCGTCGCGCCGCCGTGCTGGGTGCCGGCGTCATGGGTGCCCAGATCGCCGCCCACCTCACCAATGCCGGCGTCGACACCGTGCTGTTCGACCTGCCCGCCAAGGAAGGTCCGGCCGACGGCATCGTGCTCAAGGCGATCGCCAACCTGGGCAAGCTGAGCCCGGCCCCGCTGGCCAGCAAGGCGCTGGCCGACGCCATCACCCCGGGCAACTACGACTCCAGCCTGGCGCAGCTGAAGGACTGCGACCTGATCATCGAGGCCATCGCCGAGCGCATGGACTGGAAGCAGGACCTGTACAAGAAGATCGCCCCGTTCGTGGCCGACCACGCCGTGCTGGCCTCCAACACCTCCGGCCTGGGCATCAACAAGCTGGCCGACGTGCTGCCCGAGCAGCTGCGCCACCGCTTCTGCGGCGTGCACTTCTTCAATCCGCCGCGCTACATGCACCTGGCCGAGCTGATCCCGGCCACCACCACCGACAAGGCCGTGCTGGAAGGCCTGGAAGCCTTCCTGGTCACCACCCTGGGCAAGGGCGTGGTGTACGCCAAGGACACCCCGAACTTCATCGGCAACCGCATCGGCGTGTTCTCGATCCTGTCCACCATCCACCACACCCAGCAGTTCGGCCTGGGCTTTGATGAAGTGGACGGCCTGACCGGCCCGCTGGTCGGCCGCCCGAAGTCGGCAACTTACCGCACCTCCGATGTGGTCGGCCTGGACACCATGGCCCACGTCATCAAGACCATGGGCGACACCCTGCCCAATGACCCGTGGCATGCATTCTTCACGTCGCCGAAGTGGCTCGAGGCGCTGATCGCCAAGGGCGCGCTGGGCCAGAAGACCGGCGCCGGCATCTTCCGCAAGGTCGGCAAGGACATCCTGGTCGTCGACCTGGAAAAGCAGGACTACCGCCCGGCCGACCGTACCGCGGCGCCGGAAGTGGTGGAGATCCTGAAGATCAGGAACCCGGCCGAGAAGTTCGCCAAGCTGCGCGAAAGCCAGCACCCGCAGGCGCAGTTCCTGTGGGCGACCTTCCGCGACCTGTTCCACTACAGCGCCTACCACCTGGCCGACATCGCCGAAACCGCACGTGACGTGGACCTGGCCATCCGCTGGGGCTACGGCTGGTCGCTGGGCCCGTTCGAGACCTGGCAGGCCGCCGGCTGGAAGCAGGTGGCGCAGTGGATCGCCGATGACATCGTCGCCGGCAAGAGCATGAGCAACGCCCCGCTGCCGGACTGGGTGTTCGATGGCCGCGATGGCGTGCACGCCGCCGAAGGCAGCTACAGCCCCTCCCGCAATGCCAAGCTGCCGCGTTCGTCGCTGCCGGTGTACCAGCGCCAGCGCTTCCCGGATCCGCTGCTGGGCGAGACGTTCGCGCCGGGCGAGACCGTGTTCGAGAACGACGGCCTGCGCATGTGGCACGACGGTGACGGCATCGCCGTGGTCAGCTTCAAGACCAAGATGAACACCGTGTCCGACCAGGTGCTGGACGGCCTGCAGGAATGCGTCAGCCGCGCCGAGAAGGATTTCCAGGGCCTGGTGATCTGGCAGCAGAAGGAACCCTTCTCCGCCGGTGCCGACCTGGCCGGTGCGCTGGGCCTGCTGCAGGCCGGCAAGGTCGACCAGTTCGAAGAAATGGTGGCCAACTTCCAGCGCACCAGCCAGCGCATCAAGTACTCGCTGGTGCCGGTAGTGGCAGCGGTGCGCGGCCTGGCCCTGGGCGGCGGCTGCGAGTTCCAGATGCACAGCGCCAAGACCGTGGCCTTCCTGGAAAGCTACATCGGCCTGGTCGAGGCCGGCGTCGGCCTGCTGCCGGCCGGTGGTGGCCTGAAGGAACTGGCCGTGCGTGCGTCCGAAGCGGCCGGTCCGGGCGGTGACGTGTTCGCCGAGCTGAAGAAGACCTTCGAGACCGTGGCGATGGCCAAGGTGTCCAATTCGGCGGTCAACGCCAAGGAACTGGGCCTGCTGCGCAGCACCGACAAGGTCGTGTTCAACAGCTACGAAGCGCTGTACATCGCCAAGGCCGAAGCCCGTGCGCTGGCCGAAGCCGGTTACCGCCCGCCGCTGCCGGCACGCCGCATCCAGGTCGCCGGTGACGTGGGCATCGCCACCTTCAAGATGATGCTGGTCAACATGCTGGAAGGCCGTTTCATCAGCCCGTACGACTACGAGATCGCCGAGCGCATCGCCACCGTGCTGTGCGGCGGCAAGGTCGACCGCGGCACCCTGGTGGACGAAGAGTGGCTGTTGACCCTGGAGCGCAAGCACTTCGTCGAGCTGGCCCAGCAGGAAAAGACCCAGGCCCGCATCGCGCACATGCTCAAGACCGGCAAGCCGCTGCGTAACTGATCGCCACACCTGCTTTTGGTGGGTGCCCACCTTGGTGGGCACTCCCTCTGCCTCTGGTAGGTGCCCACCGTGGTGGGCACACCGGCAAAAACTTCGAGAGATCACTGCAATGACCAAGCAAATCCAGGACGCCTACATCGTCGCCGCCACCCGCACCCCGGTTGGCAAGGCACCCAAGGGCATGTTCCGCAACACCCGCCCCGACGACATGCTGGCGCACGTGCTGCGCAGCGTCGTCGCCCAGGCCCCGGGCGTGGACGTCAACCGCATCGATGACGCCATCATCGGCTGCGCCATGCCCGAAGCCGAGCAGGGCATGAACGTGGCGCGCATCGGCGTGCTGCTGGCCGGCCTGCCCAATACCATCGCCGCGCAGACCGTGAACCGCTTCTGTTCCTCCGGCCTGCAGGCCGTGGCGCAGGCCGCCGATGCGATCCGCCTGGGCAACGCCGATCTGATGCTGGCCGGCGGCACCGAGTCGATGTCGATGGTGCCGATGATGGGCAACAAGATCGCCATGGCACCGAGCGTGTTCGACAACGACCACGTGGCCATCGCCTACGGCATGGGCATCACCGCCGAGAAGGTGGCCGAAGAGTGGAAGGTCTCGCGCGAAGAGCAGGACGCCTTCGCCCTGGCCTCGCACCAGAAGGCCATGGCGGCCATCCAGAACGGCGAGTTCAAGGATGAGATCAGCCCGTACGAGATCGTCTCGCACCTGCCGGACCTGGCCGACGGCCAGCGCATCATCACCCGCAACAAGGTGGCCGACACCGACGAAGGCCCGCGCCCGGATTCCTCGGCCGAAGGCCTGGCCAAGCTGCGCCCGGTGTTCCGCAACGGCCAGTTCGGTGGCACCGTCACTGCGGGCAACTCCTCGCAGATGAGCGATGGCGCCGGCGCCGTACTGCTGGCCTCGGAACAGGCGATCAAGGATTACGGCCTGACCCCGCTGGCCCGTTTCGTCAGCTTCTCGGTGGCCGGCGTGCGTCCGGAAGTGATGGGCATCGGCCCGATCGCCGCGATTCCGAAGGCACTGAAGCAGGCCGGCCTGACCCAGGACCAGCTGGACTGGATCGAACTCAACGAAGCCTTCGCCGCGCAGTCGCTGGCGGTGATCCGCGATTGCGGCCTGGACCCGAGCAAGGTCAACCCGCTGGGCGGCGCGATCGCCCTGGGCCACCCGCTGGGCGCGACCGGCGCGATCCGTACCGCCACCCTGCTGCACGGCCTGCGCCGTCGCCAGCAGAAGTACGGCATGGTGACCATGTGCATCGGCACCGGCATGGGCGCAGCGGGCATTTTCGAGGCGCTGTAAGGTTCAAAGCGCCGCCGGCTGATGCGTTGGTTTTTGAAGGGCCCGGGTGGGTGAGACTGCCCGGGCCTGCGATCCCCATGCGGCGGAGCGGTAGATCCACGCCATGCGTGGATGCCGTGGAAACAGAAAAGGCAGCCATCGGCTGCCTTTTCTGTTTCTGCTCCACTCTTGATTCCGCCCTTCCCGTCCGCGCCCGCAGAAAACCTGGCAGGCGGAACGGGCGGGCCTTTGCAGGACCGCAGGCGCCATGGACGGGTTTACGGCGTGTCCTGCAGCGGACTGCCCACGCCTCCCCCACTCTGGCAGGAAGGCGCTGACGGAGCGCTTGCTAAACCGCTACTCCGCCAACATCGCCGTCAGCTTCTCGCGCGCCGCGCCAGCCAGCTTCGGGTTGTCCAGCGCGAAGCGGATCGTCGCCTCGACCAGCCCCAGATGGGTACCACAGTCGAAGCGGGTACCCTCGAAGCGGTACGCATCGACTTCTTCGTTCTTCAGCAGCTCGGCAATCGCGTCGGTCAGCTGGATCTCGCCGCCGGCACCGGTACCGGTGGCCTCCAGCAGTTCGAAGATCTTCGGGCTGAGCACGTAGCGCCCCACCACGGCCAGATCGCTCGGCGCGTCTTCCGGCTTGGGCTTCTCCACGATCTGCGATACACGACCCTTGCGGCCATCGAAGGCCTCGGTGGCCACGATGCCGTAACTGGCGGTCTTCTCGTGCGGCACATCCTCCACCGCGATGACACTGGCCCCGCTGGCTTCGTTGACGTCGGCCATCTGCTTGAGCGCGCCATCGCCACGGTTCCAGATCAGGTCATCCGGCAGCAGCACCGCGAAGGGCTCGTCGCCGACGATCGCCTTGGCGCACAGCACGGCATGGCCCAGGCCCAGCGCTTCGGCCTGGGTCACGAACACCGCGCGTACCCCGGCCGGCAGCACGTGGCGGATCAGCTCCAGCTGCTCGGTCTTGCCGGCGCGCTCCAGCTTCTGCTCCAGCTCGTAGGCCTTGTCGAAGTAGTCGGCCACCGCATGCTTGTAGCGGTTGGTGATGAAGATCAGGGTATCGCAGCCGGCCTCGATGGCCTCGTCGACGGCGTACTGGATCAGCGGTCGATCGATGATCGGCAGCATTTCCTTGGGAACGGTCTTGGTCGCGGGCAGGAAACGCGTACCGAGACCTGCAACCGGAAACACTGCTTTACGAATGCGCTTGCTCATTCAATGCCTGCTGGCTTCTCGTGCCGGGAAAGGCACCACTTTAGCGGATGGGGTGTAAGTTTCCTGTTCGATCGGAGAAAACTCCGGCATGGTCGCGAACAGGACTTCGCGGATGGCATCGGCGTCGTAACGGACGATGGCATCGCGCAGCTTGGGAATGCTGCCCAGCACCAGATCGCGCGAGAACGGGCGCACGCCCGCCTCCAGGATCTTCGGGTGGGCGGTCGGACGGTAATCCTCGTCCGAATAGAACAGCGTCTCGTGCAGCTTCTCGCCCGGACGCAGCCCGGTGTAGATGATCGGGATGTCCTTGTACGGCTGCTTGCCCGCCAGCCGGATCATCTGCTCGGCCAGGACGCGGATCGGCACCGGCTCGCCCATGTCCAGCGTGTAGATGGCACCGTGCGAGGCCGAGGCCGCTGCCTGCAGGATCAGCTGGCAGGCTTCGGGGATGGTCATGAAGTAGCGCGAGACTTCCGGGTCGGTCACGGTAACCGGCCCCCCCTTGAGGATCTGCTCGCGGAACAGCGGCACCACGCTGCCGGCCGAGGCCAGCACGTTGCCGAAGCGCACGGTCACGAAACGGGTGTGCTGGGATTTCTGGTCAAGGCTCTGGCAGATCATCTCGGCGTAGCGCTTGCTGGCACCCAGCGCGTTGACCGGATCGACGGCCTTGTCGGTGGAAATGAACACGAAATGCTCGACGTTGGCTTCCACGCAGGCGCGGGCCACGTTTTCCGTCGCTAGGATGTTGTTGCGCACGGCCTCGCGCAGCTGGCGCTCCAGCACCGGCACATGCTTGTAGGCCGCCGCATGGAAGGTGGCATCGATCTGGTGCAGCGACAAGGTGTGGCGCATGACGGCCGGATCGCCGCAATCGCCCAGCACCGCCTCCACTTCGATGTCCGGGAAGCTGCGGCGCAGCTCGGCCTCGATGGTCAGCAGCAGCAGTTCGCTGATTTCCAGCATGACGATACGGCCGGCACCGTGGCGGGCGCACTGGCGGCACAATTCCGAACCGATGGAACCACCGGCACCGGTGACCAGCACCGTGCGGCCCCCCAGCCAGCCACGCACCAGCGCCCAGTCCGGCGTGATCGGCTTGCGGCCCAGCAGGTCCTCGATGGCCACTTCCTTCAGCTGCCCGGGCAGCGAGTGCCCCTGCAGGATGTCGCTCAGGCGCGGCACGGTACGGAACGGGATGCCGGTACTTTCGCAGATGGCCACCACGCGCTGCATGCCGGCCGCGTCCAGCGACGGCATGGCGATGACCAGCAGCTTGGCCGCCGTCTCCCGGGCCACTGCCGGCGCGTCATCCAGCGTGCCCAGCACCGGCAGCCCCTGCAGGCGGGCACCACGCAGGTGCGAGGAATCATCCAGCAGGCCCACCGGCTCGAAATTGCCCGAGCGCCGCAGGTCGCGCAGCAGGGTCTCGGCGGCCTGGCCGGCGCCCAGGATCAGCACCCGGCGCGCGGTCGAATCGGACTGCAGCGCCTGGTAGTCCTTCCAGGCCCGGTACAGCAGGCGCGGGGCACCCAGCAGGGCCGACAGCGCGAAGGGATAGATGACCAGCACCGACAGCGGCACGCCGCTGAAGCGCTTCCAGGCCAGCACCAGCACGATGCCGACCATGCCGATGAAGCTGGCCTTGAAGATGTTCAGCAGGTCGCTGACGCTGGCGAAACGCCACAGGCCGCGGTACAGGCCCACCCGCCAGAACACCAGGCCCTGCAGCAGCAGCACCAGCCCGGTATCGAAGTTCCACAGCGGCAACGCCGGCGCATCGGGAAGAATGGAATAACGGCCGGCGTGCAGCAGCTGCCAGCAGGCCCAGACCATGAACAGGTCGTGGAAGACGATTGCCGATCTCGGCACCGCGCCGATGATTCTGTCCCGCCAAGGTGACGACATGAGTAGTGCTTTTCCTTATTGGTGACGCAATCCATTGCGCAGAAGGAGCCAAAGACCGGTCAACGCGGCAAACCACCCGACGGCCACGACAGCCTCCCACCCCGGCTGCAAGTTCCTGCAGATGATGAATACGGCAATGCTGAACACACCAAGAATGACGTACGTCCCTGTGACCTGCGCATGGCTGGCTCCTGCCTGCACGGCGCGCTGGTAGACATGCTGGGTATGCGGCTCCATCCAGCGTTCACGGGCAAGGATGCGGGATAACAATGTGAAGCCCGCGTCCACGAGAAACAATGACACCGGTACCAGCAGAAGCAGCCAGGACACGGTGGTGGTCACGCTGGCCAGGGCCGCCACCGCCGCCACCGCATAGCCGAGTGCGCCACTGCCGACATCCCCCATGAAGATGCGGGCCCGGGGGAAGTTGAATGGCAGGAAACCCAGGCAGGCCAGCCCCAGGGCGATGGCGGCCAACGACGCGGGCCAGGGCAGCACCACCGCAAAGCCCAGGGCCGCGATGATGGCCTGGCTGGCGGCGATGCCGTTGATGCCATCCATGAAATTCCAGATGTTGATCAACGAGGTGGTGAAGCCCAGCACCAGCAGGGCATGCCACCAGCTGCCGCCATGAGCCTTGACCAGGCCGGCCAGCAGGGCGGCGGCCAGCACATGCACCAGCAGGCGGCGCAGCGCGGGCAGCGGGCGGTGGTCATCCCACCAGCCGATGCCGGCCACCAGCAGCAGCCCCAGGCCCGCCACCAGCAGCGAGGGCGCTGCCGACGGCCACGCCAGGGCGGCAACGGTGTCCACCAGCAGCAGGGTGACGACAATGGCGATGCCCCCGCCACGGGGGGTGGCCACCGCATGGCTGCGGCGCTCGCCGGGCTGGTCGAACAACTGGCGGCGCAGGGCATAGCCGATCGCCACCCGGGTCAGGGCCGCACTGGTCAGGGCCACCAGCAGCAGCCCGGCCATCCCCCATCCGGCCATGGATCAGAGCACCGCGTAGTTCAGCAGTGGCTTGACGGTGCCCCATTCCTTGCAGCTCGGGCACTGCCAGTGGTGGGTCCGTGCGCCGAAGCCGCAGCGGGTGCAGCGGTAGGCCGGGTTGCGCACCAGCAACTGGTCGGTGATGTGCTTGAGGTCGTGCAGGGTGGCCGTGGAATCCGCCCCTTCGGCCAGGGTCAGGTCGATCAGGGCCGACTCGCCGCGCACCGAAGGACGGTCCTTGAGCTGGCGTCCCAGGTAGGCACGCGCCGGCGCGACCCCTTCCTGCTCCTCCATCAACCGGGTCAGGGCCAGCACCGGCGCGATGCCCCGGTAGTGTTCGGTCATTTCAGACAGGAAGGCGCGCGCACCGCCCAGGTCACCGACCTTGCGGTAGTTCTGCATCAGTGCCGGCAGCAGTTCCGGCAGGTATTCCGGGTCGTTGCGGGCAGCACGCTCGAAGGCCCGCACGGCGGCTTCGGGATGGCCGGCATCGGTTTCCAGGCGGCCTTCGATGATGCCGGCGCGCACCGACATGGCATCGGCCTGGTAGGCCCGGGCGATGGCCGCCCTCGCCTCGTCCAGCTTGCCGGCGCCACGGTAGCGTTCGGCCAGTTCGCATTCGAACTGCCCGATCAGCTTGCCCATCGGCTCGCCGGTCACATCCTCGAAGCGCGTGGCATTGTCGATGGCCTTTTCCCAGTCACGCTCGGCCTGGTAGATGCCGATCAGGTGCTTGAGCGCCTGGGGGGCGCGCTGGTCCAGCTGGGCCAGTTCGCTGAACACCGTTTCGGCACGGTCCAGCAGCCCGGACTTCATGTAGTCCTCGCCCAGCGCCAGCAGCGCCTGCACGCGCTGCGCATCGCTGAGGTCGCTGCGGTTGACCAGCCCCTGGTGCAGGCGGATGGCGCGGTCGACTTCGCCGCGGCGGCGGAACAGGTGGCCCAGCGCGACCTGCGTCTCGAAGGTTTCCTTGTCCAGTTCGGCGATATGCAGGAACAGCTCGATGGCCTTGTCCGGCTGCTCGTTGAGCAGGTAGTTCAGGCCACGGAAGTAGGTGCTGGACAGCCGGCTGACCTGGTTGTCGCCATGGCGCTGGCCACCACGCCGGCCGATCACCCAGCCAGCCAGCGCGGCCAGCGGCACGAACAGGAAGAACCAGAACCACTCAGTGACGAAATCCATCTTCGATCAGCGTCCATCAAACGATTGGGGGGATGGTGCCGAGGGCACCGCGACGGCGCTGCCGGCCTTGTTGGCGCGACGCAGCTGTGCATAGAGCGGAATGACCACGCTCACCAGCACCAGGCCGGCACCGACCACGACACCGACCAGCAGCGCGGCGATCAGCGCCACGCCCACGGATGTATGCAGTTCGGTGAACAGCAGGTTGATCGACATGGCGGTCATGTTCACCGCACCAATGATCAACCCGAGAATGAGGACCGCCAGCAGGACCAGTAGACGAAAGACCTTCATGCGGCAGCTCCAATGGCAGGTGCCATTAGCTTAGCCGACTCGCGGCTGGATTCGCACGCCACGGCGCGACAGGCGCTCAGGCCGGATCGGCATCCACCGGCAGCACGTCGCTGACGCGCTCGCGCAGCTCCTTGCCCGGCTTGAAATGGGGGACATGCTTGCCCGGCAGCGCGACCGGTTCACCGGTCTTGGGGTTGCGGCCCAGCCTGGGCGGACGGTAGTG
Source organism: Stenotrophomonas sp. 24(2023) (assembly GCF_030913365.1). Lineage (NCBI taxonomy): Bacteria > Pseudomonadati > Pseudomonadota > Gammaproteobacteria > Lysobacterales > Lysobacteraceae > Stenotrophomonas > Stenotrophomonas sp. 24(2023). The sequence goes on along the minus strand of NZ_CP133160.1, from coordinate 3,734,687 downwards.
CAGCGAGAAACTGCCAAAGCCACGGATCTCGATGCGATCCCCGGCAGACAGCGCCCCGCCCATCATCTCCAGCAACGACTTCACCGCCAGATCGACATCATCGGCCTTCAGGTGCGCCTGGCGGCGCGCAAGGATTTCGATCAGTTCGGATTTGGTCATCACCGGCTCACATCAGGGGCTTCCAACCCTGAAACGGCCCGGGCAAAGCCCGGGCCGTCCAGGAAACAACGTACAGCGCAGGCCCGATTACTCGGACTTGCCACCGTTGAGCTGTGCACGCAGCAGCGCGCCCAGCTGGGTGGTGCCGCCCGAAGCGGACTGGTATTCCTCGAGGACTTCGCGCATTTCCGCGTCGTCCTTGGCCTTGATCGACAGCTGCAGGGTACGGCCCTTGCGGTCCATGCCCACGAACTTGGCTTCGATCTTGTCGCCGACCTTCAGGTGCTGCGAAGCGTCGTCAACGCGCTCGTTGGCGATGTCGCGAGCCGACACGTAGCCTTCGATGCCGTCGGCCAGTTCGATCACGGCGCCCTTGGCGTCGACTTCCTTCACCACGCCTTCGACCTTGGAGCCCTTCGGATTGGCAGCCATGTACTGGCCGAACGGATCCTGCTCCAGCTGCTTCACGCCCAGGGAGATGCGCTCGCGTTCCGGATCGACGGCCAGGACGACGGCGTCCAGGGTATCGCCCTTCTTGAAGTTGCGAACGACGTCTTCGCCGGTGGTGTTCCAGCTGATGTCGGACAGGTGGACCAGGCCGTCGATGCCGCCGTCCAGACCGATGAAGATGCCGAAGTCGGTGATCGACTTGATCTGGCCCGACACCTTGTCACCCTTCTTGTGGGTGGCAGCGAAGGTTTCCCACGGATTGGCGGCAACCTGCTTCATGCCCAGCGAGATGCGGCGACGCTCTTCATCGACGTCCAGCACCATCACTTCGACTTCATCACCAACCTGGACAACCTTGGACGGGTTGACGTTCTTGTTGGTCCAATCCATCTCGGAGACGTGCACCAGGCCTTCGACGCCCGGCTCGATCTCGACGAACGCACCGTAATCGGTGACGTTGGAGACCTTGCCGAAGACGCGGCTGTTGGCCGGGTAACGACGGCCGATGTTGTCCCACGGATCCTCGCCCAGCTGCTTCAGGCCCAGCGAAACGCGGTTGCGCTCGCGGTCGAACTTCAGCACGCGGACGTCCAGCTCGTCGCCGACGTTCACGACTTCCGACGGGTGACGCACGCGCTTCCACGCCATATCGGTGATGTGCAGCAGGCCGTCGATGCCGCCCAGGTCCACGAACGCGCCGTAGTCGGTCAGGTTCTTGACGACACCCTTCAGGATCGCACCTTCCTGCAGCTTGTCCATCAGCTGCTCGCGCTCTTCCGAGTGCTCGCTTTCGACGACAGCGCGGCGCGAGACCACGACGTTGTTACGCTTGCGGTCCAGCTTGATGAGCTTGAACTCGAGTTCCTTGCCTTCCAGGTAGGCCGGATCGCGCACCGGGCGCACATCGACCAGGGAACCCGGCAGGAAGGCGCGGACATCCTTGATGTCCACGGTGAAACCACCCTTGACCTTGCCGCTGATGCGGCCGGTGATGGTTTCGTTCTTTTCCAACGCTTCTTCCAGCTCGTCCCACACCATCGCGCGCTTGGCCTTCTCGCGCGACAGGACGGTTTCGCCGAAGCCGTTCTCGATGGAGTCGAGGGCGACCTTGACCAGGTCGCCTTCGGCGACGTCGATCTCGCCAGCGTCGTTACGGAACTGTTCGATCGGCACGATGCCTTCGGACTTCAGGCCAGCGTTGATCACCACGACGTCGCCGCGGACTTCCACGACGGTACCGGTGACGATGGCGCCGGGCTTCAGCTTGGCCAGGTTGGCCTGGCTGGCTTCAAACAGTTCGGCAAATGATTCGGTCATTAGATTTACTCTGTTGGACACATGGGTCGGTGGCGTCCCATCGGGAGATTCTTCCCCGCGATGCTGGCGACCGCCCGCCTGTTGGTCGACCCCGGAAACGCAGGTCGTGTGTAGTAGGAAAACCGCCACGCATCATTGCGCGACGGAGCGTTTACAGCACTGCATTGCGCGACACACCGCCGATGCCCTGGCAATGCTCCCGCGCGAACGGATCAGGCAGCCGGAACCGGAAGCAGATCCATCACTCGGGCAACGACATCCGTGATGCCGATGCCTGTGGTGTCGATGAGGACGGCATCGTCTGCCGGCTTCAGGGGCGCCACGGTACGCTGAGCATCACGGGCGTCGCGGGCCATGATCTCGCGCAGGAGGTCATCAAAGCTAACAGAAACCCCCTTGTCTTTCAACTGCTTATGCCGGCGCTCGGCGCGCTCCTCGGCACTGGCGGTCAGGAACACCTTGTAGGGGGCGTCCTTGAAGATGACCGTGCCCATGTCGCGGCCGTCGGCGACCAGGCCCGGCAGTTCCCTGAATGCGCGCTGGCGCTCCTTCAGGGCCGCGCGGACCTCGGGAATGGCGGCAATGGCCGAGGCCAGGGCACCAGTGGTTTCCAGCCGCAGTTCGTCGGTGGCATCGGAGCCGTTGACCAGGACCCGCATCGATTCCCCCTGTTCAACAAACTGAACATGGGTGTCGAAGGTGCACCGCACCAGCGCCGACGCATCGGAGGTATCAATGTCGGCCCAGCTGGCGGCCACGCCCACGGCGCGGTACAGCGCCCCCGAATCCAGGTAATGCCAGCCCATCCGGCGCGCGATGATGCGGCTGATGGTACCCTTGCCGGCCCCTGACGGGCCGTCGATGGTCAGGACGGGAGCGAGTGGATTCATGGGGGACCTTGCACGTGTGAAGCGGGCATTCTAGCCCCTGGCAACCCGCCCTGCCCGGCCCTTTCCTGCAACCACTTGATCCCTAGGGGAAAAGCCCGCTAGAATGGCGGGCTTGTACGAGCGTCAACGCCGATTGTCTTGCGCATATCGCGGCCACGCTCCACCTGAACTCTTACGTTTACGCCGAGGTATGCCATGAAAGTCCTGTCCTCCCTGAAGTCGGCGAAGTCCCGTCACCGCGACTGCAAGGTTGTCCGTCGCCGTGGCAAGATCTTCGTGATCTGCAAGTCCAACCCGCGCTTCAAGGCGCGTCAGCGCTGAGCCGCCCGGCCCTCGTGGCCGTGGCAGGTCCTTCGCGGGCCGGTCTGCACTGAAAGCCGCCTCCGGGCGGCTTTCTGCTTTCTTTATGCTGTAATCGCCGTTCTTGACCACTGGGGAGTAGTTCGAGATGAAGCGTTTCCTGTCCACCCTGGCCATCGTGGCCACCCTGGCCGCCACCACACCGGCACTGGCCGACACCCTGCTGATCGACCGCAGCCGCGAGAAGCCGGCCGGCGCCCTGCCCGAGCGCGGTCAGAGCATGCAGCAGGTGCAGGCCCAGTTCGGCGCGCCGAACGAGCAGTTGCAGCCCAAGGGGGGCCAGAAGCGCCAATGGCCGACCATCAACCGCTGGGTCTACCCGCAGTTCACCGTCTACTTCGAAAAGCAGAAGGTGATCAACGTGGTGGCCAACCAGGCGGACCCGAACGAGATCGGCCCGAAGCCGCCGATCCGCTGACCCACACTGCCCGCCATTGGCGGGCCTTCGTAGCGAGCCCATGAACCAGACCCTTCGTTTTCCCGCCGAATGGGAAGCCCAGAGCGGCGTCCTGATCGCCTGGCCCACCGCCGACACCGACTGGGCCGACCGCCTGGGCCAGGTGGAAGAGACCTACATCGCCCTGGTGGCCGCCATCACCCGCTTCCAGCCGGTGCTGATCTGCGTGGCCGACGACGATGTGGAGACCTACGCCGAGATGCGCCTGCGCTCCAACCGCATCGACATGGACAAGGTGCTGTTCACCACCGCCGCCTACGACGACACCTGGCTGCGCGATTCGGGCCCGATCACCCTGCGCCGTGCCGACGGCAGCTTCCAGTTGCTGGACTTCCGCTTCACCGGCTGGGGCGGCAAGTTCGACGCCAGCCAGGACGACCTGCTGGTGGGCGTGCTCGACCAGGCCGGCGTGTTCAACAACGCCGCCGTGCGCAGCATTCCGTTTGCCCTGGAAGGCGGCGGCATCGAGACCGATGGCGAAGGCACCCTGCTGACCACCTGGAAGTGCCTGCACGAACGCCACCCGGACCGCGACCGCGACAGCCTCAGCGCCGACCTGGCCGACTGGCTGCAGCAGGACCGCGTGCTGTGGCTGGACCACGGCTACCTGGAAGGCGATGACACCGACGCCCACATCGACACCCTGGCCCGCTTCGCTTCGCCTGACAGCATCGTCTACCAGGCCTGCGACGACCAGAGCGATTCGCACTACGCCGAACTGCAGGCGATGGGCAACGAACTGGCCGCGCTGCGCACGAAGGATGGGCAGCCGTACCGCCTGTTCCCGCTGCCGTGGGCGCAGCCGGTGATCGACGAAGGCCGCCGCCTGGCCGCCTCGTATGCCAATTACCTGATCGTCAACGGTGCGGTGCTGATGCCCGCCTACGGCGATCCGGCCGACGACCTGGCCCGCGACGTGCTGGCCCAGGCACACCCGGGCCGCGAGATCGTGCAGGTGCCCTGCCGCCCGCTGATCTGGCAGAACGGCAGCCTGCACTGCATCACCATGCAGCTGCCGGCGGGCCTGCTCAAGGCCTGATCCGGCCGGAGGCTCCGCCCGGCGGACCTGGCGCTACCCGGCCACGCCGAAGGTAGCGCCGGGCCCTGCCCGGCAAGCGCAGCGGCCGGCGGACAACCCGCCACACTTCCCCGCCATCAGCGCGGAACCGCACCATTCAGCCGCTGCCACGCTGCGCCCGCCCATCCGCGTTAACATGCGGGTTTTCCCCCGCAGGAACCCCCGCATGAACTCGCGCAGCCCCCTTACCGTCGCCCTGGTCCAGGAGCGCAACCACGGTGATGCCGCCGCCAACCTGGCGGTGATCGAAGCACGCGTGGCCGAGGCGGCTGCGCAGGGCGCGAAACTGGTGCTGCTGCAGGAACTGCACAACGGCCCGTACTTCTGCCAGCACGAATCGGTGGACGAATTCGACCTGGCCGAGCCGATCCCGGGCCCGAGCACCGAGCGCCTGGGCGCGCTGGCAAAGAAACACGGCGTGGTCATCGTCGGCTCGCTGTTCGAGCGTCGTGCCGCCGGGCTGTACCACAACACCGCCGTGGTGTTCGAGAAGGACGGCACCCTGCTCGGCAAGTACCGCAAGATGCACATCCCGGACGACCCGGGCTTCTACGAGAAGTTCTACTTCACCCCGGGTGACATCGGCTTCACGCCGATCGACACCTCGGTCGGCCGCCTGGGCGTGCTGGTGTGCTGGGACCAGTGGTACCCCGAAGCAGCCCGCCTGATGGCGCTGGCCGGTGCCGAACTGCTGCTCTACCCCACCGCGATCGGCTGGGACCCGGACGATGTGCAGGACGAGAAGACCCGCCAGCGCGACGCGTGGGTCCTGAGCCACCGTGGCCATGCCGTGGCCAACGGCCTGCCGGTGCTCAGCTGCAACCGCGTCGGCCATGAGCCTTCACCGCTGGGCGCGTCGGGCATCCAGTTCTGGGGCAACAGCCACGTGCTGGGCCCGCAGGGTGAATTCCTGGCCGAAGCCGGCACCGAGGCAACCGTGCTGCTGTGCGATGTCGACCTGCAGCGCAGTGAACACGTGCGCCGCATCTGGCCGTTCCTGCGCGACCGCCGCATCGACGCCTACGGCGACCTGCTCAAGCGTTACATCGACTGACCAAGGACCTGCGCATGGGCGTGCTTCTCCGTGATGCCGGCCCCGCCGACATCGCCGCGATCACCGCGATCTACGCGGTGGAAGTGACCGATTTCGTCAACACCTACGAGTACGACATCCCGGACGCGGCCGAGATGCTGCGCCGCATGCGCGACATCATCGACCGTGGCTTCCCCTACCTGGTCGCCGAGATCGACGGCCAGGTGGCGGGCTATGCCTATGCCAACACCTACCGCACGCGCATCGCCTACCAGTGGACCGTGGAGAATTCGGTCTACGTCGATGCGCGCTTCCAGGGCCAGGGCGTCGGCAAGGCCCTGCTGCAGGCCCTGATCGATACCTGCACGGCGCGTGGCTACCGGCAGATGGTGGCGGTGATCGGCGAACCGACCAACACCGCATCGATCAAGCTGCATGAACGCTTCGGCTTCCACCTAGTCGGCGTGTTCCAGGGCCTGGGCCGCAAGCACGGCCGCTGGCTGGACACGGTGCAGATGCAGCGCGCGCTCGGCGATGGCGCCGATACCGCCCCTTCCAATGAATGATTCCATGACCGACACCCTTCCCGAGACCGGCGACGACCTGTTCGCCGGCCAGCCGGTACGCATCGTCGAACGCGACGGCGTGCGCTATACCCTGCTGGGCACCGCCCACGTTTCCCACGCCAGCGTACAGGCCGTGGAAAAGGCCATCGACAGCGGCCGCTTCGATGCGGTGGCGGTGGAGCTGGATGCGCAGCGCCTGCAGGCCCTGACCGACCCGGACACGCTGTCCAAGCTGGACCTGGTGGATGTGATCCGCAAGGGCCGCGTGGCCCTGTTCGCGGCCAACCTGGCGCTGGCCGCCTACCAGCGCCGCCTGGCCGAGCAGCTGGGCATCGAGCCGGGTGCCGAGCTCAAGCGTGCGGTGGGCCTTGCCCGCGAACGCGGCCTGCCGGTGCACCTGATCGACCGTGAGGTCGGGCTGACCTTCAAGCGTGCTTCGCAACGGCTGGGCTTCTTCGGCCGCATGAAGCTGGTCCTGGGCCTGGGCGCTGGCCTGTTCTCCTCGGAGGACGTGGGCGAGGCGGAAATCGAGAAGCTCAAGCAGGGCGACATGCTGGAATCGAGCTTCGGCGAATTCGCCAGCGAAAGCCCGGCCCTGTACGAAACCATCATCGGCGAGCGCGACCGCTACATGGCCACGCGCCTGCGCGAGGAACGCGCGCTGCAGGGCGCCGAGCCCGCCCAGCGCGAGGTGCTGGCGGTGGTCGGTGCCGGCCACCTGGCCGGCCTGGCCCGCTACCTGGAAACCGACAGCGACTCCCCCATCCCGCTGCGCCAGCAGCTGGAAGCCGTCCCGAAGAAGCGCAACATCCCGTGGATCACCCTGGCCATCCTGGCCATCGTGCTGACCGGCATCGTGGTCGGCTTCTACCGCGGTGGGCTGGACGTGGGCACGCACCTGCTGGCGGTATGGGCCATGTACACCGGCGGCCTGGCCGGCCTGGGCTGCCTGCTGGCCGGCAGCCATCCGCTGAGCATCCTGACGGCGATCGTGGTGGCGCCGTTCAAGCCCTTCCGGCTGAGCATCCCCACCGGCGCCTTCGCCGCGCTGGTGGAAACCCGCCTGCGCAAGCCCGCCTACGAGGATTTCCTGAAGCTGCGTGATGATGCGCAGACACTGCGGGGCTGGTACCGCAACCGCGTCACCCGCGTGGTGCTGACCTTCATGCTGACCAACGTGGGCAGCATGCTGGGCCTGTGGCTGACCGGTTTCCAGGTCTGGGGCAAGGTCGCGCACTGACCCCTGCTGCCGGGCATGGCCCGGCACGACCGGGTGAATCCGGTGGCATCGCATGTGGGGCACATCGCACAGGTCCTCACACAAAAAAGGGGGAAGCCCGTCCATCCACGGCCGGGCCTCCCCCCCACCACAACACGGTAGACGCTACACCGGCGTCGTTGCAGATGCCTCCACCCCGCGGCCACGGGCCCGCCGGATCAGGCGGGCAGCGCCATTGCGCAGGTCATCCAGCACGGCATAGATGGTCGGCAGGAACAGCAGGCTGACCACGGTGGAAAACGCCAGGCCGCCGGCGATGGCACGCGCCATCGGGAAGTACGGTGGGCCATCACCGAACATCTGTGTATCGGTCAGCGAAATCGGCACCATGGCCAGGATCGCCGTGCCCATGGTCATCATGATCGGGCGCAGGCGCTCGCGTGACCCTTCGACCAGGGCCTGGGTACGCCCCATGCCGCGCCGGCGCAGATTGTTGATGTGCTCGATCATCACGATGCCGTTGTTCACCACGACGCCCATCAGCACCAGGATGCCGATGAAGGACATGATGCCGAACGAGGTCCCGGTGATCCAGAACAGCCAGAACACGCCGAAAATCGAGAACAGCACGCCGCTCATGATCGCCGCCGGGAACAGCAGCGATTCGAACACCGCCGCCATCACCACATAAATCATCACCACCGCGATCAGCAGGTTGAACAGCATCTGCTTCATGGCGTCGTCGTCGTTGCCGAAGTTGCCGCCGTCGAACGTGTAGCCATAGCCGGCGGGGAAGCTCATCGGCTTGAGCACGGCCTCGATCGCCTTGCGGCCATCCGGCGCGGTGACCTTCTCGGCCAGGTTGGCCTTGAGGGTCAGCGTGGTCTGGCGGTTGGTCCGGCCGATCTGCGTGGCCGAGGACATCACATCCACGCTGACCAGGCTCAGCAGCGGTACGGTACGGCCATCGCCGGTACGCACGCTGAAGCTGGCGAGGTCTTCCGGCGTGCTCTGCTCGGCACCGGCGAAGCGCACCCACACCGGCACTTCGCTGTCACCCCGGCGGAACTCGCGCAGCGGCGCGCCACGCAGGGCCAGGCCGACGAAGCTGGCCACCTGTTCGGCATTGAAGCCGAACGCCGCCGCGCGCTCGCGATCCACCCGCACTTTCAGCTCACTGCCCTTCTCGCCGTTGTCGATACGCACATCACGCAGTTCCTTGCGCTGTGCCAGCAGCGGCAGCACTTCCTGGCCGATTTCCTGCAGCATCGTGCTGGAATCGCCGATCAGCTGGACCTGCACGCCCTGGCTGCCGCCGCCATCGCCCTGGTTGCCGCCGATGAAATAGTCGGTGCGCGCCGAGCGCGGCAGGTTCTTGCGGATCTCCTCCTGCAGCGCCTTGATGTCCTTGGCATGCGCCGCATCCAGGGTGACCGTGGTCGAACTGCCTTCCTGCTCGCTGTACCAGGAGTAGATCTGCTGGATGTGCAGGCGCTCCCGGTTCTGCTCCAGCCAGCCCTCCACCCGGGCCACCTCGTCGGACATCTGCCGGTAGGTGTAAGCGCCCTTCCACATGTAGCCGATGAAGATGTCCTTGCCCCCTTCACCGCCGAACATGTCGATCTTGGTCAGTTTCATCGGCACCAGGCTGACCAGCACCACCAGCACGATGCCGAAGATGCTCCAGCCCCGGTGGCGCAGGGTCCAGTCCAGCAGCACCGCATAGTGGCGCTGCACGCGGGCGATCACCCCATTCTGGTCATGCACCAGCTTGGGCGTGGCCATGCGCGCGGACAACATCGGGATCAGGCTGACCGCCACCAGCCAGGAGGCCAGCAGCGAGACCGAGATGGTGATGGCGATCTGCGCCATGAAGATGCTGATGTTGTTGGTTTCACCGAACAGGTTCGGCACGAACACGATGCAGTGGCACAGGGTACCGGCGCTGAGCGCGATGGCGACGTTGCGCGTGCCGATGATCGAGGCCAGCCGCGGCTGGTCAGGCATGCGCTCGCGTTCCTGGTAGATGCTCTCCACCACCACCACCGCGTTGTCCACCAGCATGCCCACAGCCAGAAGCAGCCCCATCATGGTCAGGATGTTCAGCGTCACCCCGGCGAAGTACATGAAGCCCAGGGTGATGACGAAGCAGATCGGAATGGCCAGGGTGACCATCAGCGTGGATGGCCAGTGGCGCAGGAAGAAGAACAGCACCGTCACCGACAGCAGCAGGCCCACCGCGCCGGCCTCGGCCAGTTCCAGCAGCGAGGAGGTGACCACCTTGCCCTGGTTGTTGATGACCTTGATCTGCACGTCACGCATCGAGGGCTGGGCACGGATGGCTTCCACTTCCGCCAGCGCCGCGCGCGACACCTCCACCAGGTTGGCGCTGCGCTCCTTGTAGATGTCCAGGCCGATGGCCGCATTGCCATCCAGGCGACGGCCGTAGTTCATGCGCGCCGGCTTCAGCCGCACATCGGCGATGTCGCCCAGCCGCAGGCCCTTGGCATTGATGACCAGGTCACGCAGTTCCTGCAGGTCGGTGATTTCACCCACCGGCTGCACGCGCACCCGCTGGCCGTGGTTGTCGATCTGCCCGGCGGAAATGGAGAAGTTCAGCGTACGCAGGCGCTCGCTGAGCTCGTTGATGCTCAGCCCATGCGCGTTGAGGCGGTTGGAATCGATGGCGATCTCCACCTCGTTCGGTGGCGCACCGGAGATGTTCACGCGGGCCACGCCGGGAATGCGTTCGATGCGGCGCTTGAACTCCCGGTCGAGCATGTCGTAGGCAGTGGTCAGGTCCGTGTTGCTGGCCAGGCGCACCTTCAGCACCGGATCATCGCTGCTGGACCACTTGAATACGTTGTAGCGCTGCAGGTCGTCGGGCAGCTCGCTGCGGATGGCATCGATACGCTCGCGTGCATCGGAGGCGGCGATGGCGATATCGCGGTCCCAGTCGGTGAACTCGATGAAGATGCTGGCCCCTTCCGAGGTGGCCGACGAGCGCATGCGCTTGATGCCGGTCATCGTCGCCAGGGTTTCCTCGACGGGCCGGATGATGGTGCGCTCCACTTCTTCCGGGGTCGAACCGGTGTAGGGCACCTGCACGAACAGGAACGGTGCGGAGATGTCCGGCAGCGCCTCCAGCGGCAGCCGGAACGAGGCGATCAATCCCACCACCACCAGCGACACGAAACACATGATGGTGGTGACCGGACGGCGGATGGAAAACTCGGCAACGCTCATGCCGGCTCCCCTTCACCTGCCGCCGGCACGGCCGTCGCATCGTCCTGCCGGCCACGCTGGCGGTAGTACGCATCACCGCGGCGGTCCATCAGGTCGTACACCACCGGAATCACCAGCAGGGTCAGCAGGGTGGACACCAGCAGGCCGCCGATCACGGTGATGGCCATGGGCGCGCGCACCTCGGCACCCTCGCCCATCGCGATCGCCAGCGGCAGGAAGCCGAACAGCGTGCACAGCGTGGTCATGATGATCGGCCGCAGGCGCGAACGGGCACCTTCCACCAGCGCTTCGTGCTTGGCCACGCCGGTTTCGCGCAGCTGGTTGACCTTGTCGATCAGGATGATCGCGTTCTTGGTCACCAGGCCCACCAGCAGGATCAGCCCGATGAACACCACCACCGAGATCGGCTTGCCGGTCAGCAGCAGGGCCAGCACGGCACCTACCAGTGCCAGCGGGATGGTGAACAGGATGACGAACGGATGCAGCAGCGATTCGAACTGCGAGGCCATCACCAGGTAGACCAGGAAGATCGCCAGGCCGAAGGCGAACACCAGCGAGCGGGCCGACTGCTCCAGCTCCTCGCCCTGGCCGCCGATGTGCATGCCGACACCGGCGCCCAGCGGCTGTTCCGCCACCATCGCCTGCACCTCACGCATCGCCGCACCCAGGTCGATGTCGCGCAGGTTGGCCGACACCACCGCCACGCGTCCCTGGTCGGCACGGTGGATTTCGCTGGGGCCACTGGTGGCGACCACCTCGGCCACCGCATCCAGCGTGACCGGACGGGTGCTGCCGGGATTGACGATCAGGCGGCGGATGCTTTCCACGCTTGCCCGGTCACCTTCCTGCGCACGCACCAGCACGTCGATCTTGCGGTCGCGGAAGCTGTAGCGGGTAGCCACGTCACCGCGCACCTTCTTCACCACCACATCGGCGATCTGCCGGGTGGTCAGGCCCAGCGCACCGGCACGTTCCTGGTCGAAGCGGATCTGGATTTCCGGGAAGCCTTCTTCCACGGTCGACTTGACGTCGGCGTAGTGCGGGTTGGTGCGCAGCATTGCCGCCAGGCGCTGGCCGGCGGTTTCCAGGCCTGCCATGTCCTGCCCGCGCAGTTCGATTTCCAGCGGGGTGGAGAAGGAGAACAGCGCCGGGCGCGCGAAATCCACCTGCACGCCGGGGTGCTGTGCCATCGAGCCGCGCAGACGATCGGTGATCGCCGCCTCGGCGCGTGCACTACCGCCACCGGCCATGACCACGGTCAGCTTGCCGATGTTTTCCCCGCTTTCGGTGGGGTTGGCATCCAGCCGCGTACCACTGCCGCTGACGCCGTACAGCGAAGCAACATCCTCTCCCTTGCCATGGGCCAGCTGCAGCTCGCGCACCAGTGCATCGGTGTCCTTCAGCGGCGTGCCGGCCGGCAGCTTCACGGTCATCTCGAAGCGGTCCTGGGCCAGCTGCGGAATCAGGTCCGCGCCCAGCATCGGCACCAGGGCCATGGTGCCGACAAAGGCTGCGGCCGCCAGTGCCAGGACCTTGCCCGGGTGGGCCAGTGCGCTGGGCAGCAGGCGCAGGTAGCCGCGTTCGGCACCGGCATAGGGTTTCATCGCCAGGTCGCTGGCCTTGCGCATGACCGGGCCGACCACGGCCACCACCAGGCGCCAGCTGCGCACCACCAGCCATGCCACGGCGAAGCAACCGCCGCGCAGCACGGCACCCAGGCCACGGCGGGTACCCGCCACCGGCTTGAGCCAACGGCTTTCCGGGCGCCACGGCGCAGCGGCGTCCTCTTCCGGGAATGCCAGCGGCGGGCGGCCCTTGAGCGAACTCAGCATCGGGATCAGGGTCATCGACACCAGCAGCGAGATGGCGATGGCGATGGCCACCGTCAGCGCCTGGTCGCGGAACAGCTGGCCGGCGATGCCATCGACGAACACCAGCGGCAGGAACACCGCGATGGTGGTCAGGGTGGATGCCACCACCGCCATGCTCACTTCACGGGTACCGGCAATGGCCGCCTGCAGGATGCCCAGGCCGCGCTCGCGTGCCTTGGCGATGCTCTCCAGCACGACGATGGAGTCGTCCACCACCAGGCCGGTAGCCAGTGCCAGGCCGCCCAGCGACATCACGTTCAGGCTCAGGCCGAGCTGGCCCATGAAGAAGAACGTGGCGATGATCGAGACCGGCAGCGACAGGCTGATCACGAACGTGCTCCAGCCATCGCGCAGGAACAGGAAGATGATCAGGATCGCCAGCAGGCCACCGATCACCGCATCCTTCTTGACGTCGCTGATCGCGTGCTCGATGAAGTGCGACTGGTCCTCGATGGTGGTCAGTTCGGCATCGGCCGGGAAGGTCGACTTGATCTGCTCCAGGCGTTCGCGCAGCGCGGCCGAGGTGGTCACCGTGTTGGCATCACCTTCCTTGTAGATGGCCAGTTCGACCGCTTCCTTGCCGCCCAGGCGGATGATCGCCTCGCGTTCCTTGTAGCCCTGGCGAACCGTGGCCACGTCCTTCAGGCGCACCGGCATGCCATTGGCCACCACGCTGGAGCCACCGCCGGACGAGGCGCTCTGTGCCGCCGAGGCGGCCGCCACCGCCGCCGCCGAGCCGGTGGATGCGGCGATGGTGAACATCTGCTGCAGGGCGGCGTCGGCCGCGCTGCCGTTGGACGACTGCGTGGTGACCAGCAGGTTGCGGATCTCCTCCAGGTCGGCGAACTGGTTCACCGTGCGCACCAGGAAGCGCTGCGAGCCTTCTTCCAGGCGCCCGCCGGAGATGTTGATGTTCTCTTCCTTCAGGCGCTTGATGACGGTGTCGATCGGCAGGTTCAGCTGGGCCAGCTTCTGCTGGTCGATGTCCACCTGGATTTCGTCCTCCAGGCCACCGCCCACCTTCACTGCGGCCACGCCGGCCACCGGCTCCAGCTTCTTCTTCAGGTCTTCATCGGCATAGCGGCGCAGGCTGGTCAGTTCGCGCACCGCATCCGCATCGCTGGCCGGGGCCACCTTGGCCGACAGCGCCAGGCGCATGATCGGCTCGGTGGAGGGATTGAAGCGCAGCAGGACCGGCTTCTTGGCCTCCAGCGGCAGGTTCAGCGCCTCCATCTTGTCGCGCACTTCCAGGCTGGCCTGGTCCATGTTGGTGCCCCAGGCGAACTCGAGCACCACATCACTCTGGCCCGTGCGCGAGACCGATTTGAGCTTGCGCAGGTTCTTCACCACGCCGACGGCTTCTTCCACCGGCTCGGTGATCAGCGTTTCGATTTCCATCGGCGCCGCACCGTTGTATTCGGTGCGCACGGTCAACGTGGGGTAGCTCAGGTCCGGCAGCAGGTTGACCTTCAGGTTGCCCAGCGCGATGAAGCCGAACAGCAGCAGCGTCACGGTGCACATGGCGATGGTGACGCGGCGGCGGGTGGCGAATTCCACCAGGCCACCGCCCATGCTGCCGGGGGCGCGGCCGCTGTGCGGGTCCGCGCCGTGGTCGTTGCCCGCAGCGGTCATTGCGTGCTCCCGGCCTTGGCTGCCGGGGCCGCCGCCTGGGCCACCGTCTTGGCCTTGGGATCGGCGATCACCTGCACGGCGGTGCCGTCGCGCAGGGCCACCTTGCCGGCGGTGACCACCTGGTCACCGGGCTGCAGGCCTTCGCGGATCTCCACCCACGGCCCTTCGGCGTACCCCAGCTTCACCGGCACCCGCGCGACCTTGCCTTCGCGGACCCGGAAAACAGCCGGTTCGCCATCGTCAAGCAGCGCCAGGCGCGGGACCACGAGCGCGTCGGTACGCTGGTCATAGTCGATGCGGATACGGCCGAACATGCCCGGCTGCAGCCCGATGGCCGCATCGCCGAAACTGCTGACGACACGAAACGTGCCGCTGCCCGAATCGACCACCGGTGCGGTGCGGTCCACCTTGCCGGTGAAGCTCTTGCCGGGCAGCGCATCGGCCACCAGCGTCACCGGCTGGCCGGCCCGCAGGGTCGCCAGTTCACGTTCGGGCACGTTGAGGGTGGCTTCCAGGCGCGAGTTGTCGACGATGCGGAAGATCGGAGTGTTGATCTGCACGAAGTTGCCGGTCTTGATCGAACGCGAGGCGATCACGCCGGAAATCGGTGCCACCACCGTGGTGTAGGACAGCTCCAGGGTGGCCAGCCGGTACTGGGCGCGGGCATGTTCCAGGTCGAAACGCAGCTGGTCCACATCCGAGGCACTGACCATCTGCTGCCCGACCAGCTTCTGCGCACGCTGGTAGTTGTTTTCCAGCTTGCGCATCTGCGCTTCGCTCTGCGCCACCGCCAGGCGGGCGCGGTCCGGGTCCAGCCGGACCAGCGGCTGGCCCGCCGTGACCTGCTGGCCTTCTTCCACCAGCACGGCCAGGGCGACGCCGGAGGTCTTGGCGACCACCTGCGATTCGGCCCGTGGTTCCAGCGTGGCCGTGCCCGTGTAGGACGCCGCCACCGCGCGGCGGCTGGCCTGGGCAACCTCGACGGGCACCGCCTCGACTTTGGCTTCCTCGGCGGCCTTGCCGTCCTTGGTTTCAGCGGCCTTGGCTTCACCGGTGGCGCTGGCGCCGCAGCCGGACAGCAGCAACGTGGTGGTGATCAGCAGGGCGGCAGCGCAGAGTCCGCTGCGGCGGCCGGCAGGAGTGATTTGGTGCGACATCGTCGGGTCCCTGGAGGATGGCGTGGGCAGGTGTGGTAGCAAAGTAATGCACCACTTCACGGCAACACCATATCCCAAAGGTCATGGTGCCCTGCCGCCCGTCGGCCGCCCCCCATTTCAGCTAGATGAAACCTGAGGCTATACTCGGGTCGTTCCGTACCCCACGCCGGAACGACCAGACCCGAATCCCCGGAAACGACATCATGCGCCCGCAGCCGCTCGCCGCTTGTCTCGCTCTGGCCGTCCTCCTGCCCCTTGGGGCCGCCGCACAGCCCGCTCCTGCAACACCCGCCCCCGCCGCTCCCGTGGCGGCTCCGGCCCCCGCTGCCGCCACGCCGGCCGGCAACTTCGACAATGGCCGTGTCCTGGCCTACACCTGCCAGGGGTGCCACGGCATCACCGGTTACAAGAACGCCTACCCCAGCTACCGCGTGCCCAAGATCGGCGGGCAGAGCCAGCAGTACCTGGTGCAGGCCCTGAGCGAATACCGCCAGGGCAAGCGCAAGCACCCGACCATGCAGGCGCAGTCGATGAGCTTCAGCGAACAGGAGATCGCCGATCTCGCTGTTTACCTGTCCACCGTCAAGTAAGGCCCGTCCATGTCGAAAGCCGCGCATTGCCTGCGTCACGCCATCGCCCTGTCCGCTGCCCTGCTGCTGGCCGCCTGTTCGCAGTCGCAGGTGGAAAACAGCGATAAATCCGCCGCCGATCCCGGCCACGCCAGCGGCGAGCACGGTTCCTCTTCCTCGGCCGGCCTGCCCGCCGGGCGCATCGCCGCCGGCGAGGCCCGTGCCAAGGTCAAGGGCAAGGCCACCCACCAGAGCTGCATCGACTGCCATGGGGCGGACGGCAATGCGCCGATCGACCCGACCTACCCGAAGCTGGGTGGGCAGTACGGTGATTATCTGGCCCATGCCCTGCAGGCCTACCGGGCCGGTGATCGCCAGCATGCGCTGATGACGCCGCAGGCGGCGGATCTGAGCGACCAGGACATCGCCGACCTGGCAGCGTACTTCGGCAGCCGGCCCAGCCAGCTGCGGGACCTGCACGGGTTGAAGTAGCGCCGTTGTCGGTGCGGACCGTGGGTGGGTGCGGACCGCTGGTCCGCACCGATGGATCCATCCACGCATGGCATGGATCTACAGCAACCGGCGCAGACAGCGCCGATCAACGGCCGACGGTCAGCCTTCCAGTTCTTCCCAGCGCGCGTAGGCGGCATCCAGCTCGGCCTGCACCTTGGCCAGCTGCTGGGTATGCGCGGTGACTTCGGCGCTGCTGCGGGTATAGAACGACGGGTCGTTCATCGCTGCGGTCAGGCCCTCGACGTCACCTTCCAGCTTCTCGATGGTCTTCGGCAGCTGCTCCAGCTCGCGCGCTTCCTTGTAGGCCAGCTTGCGCTTGGGCGCGGCAGGCGCGGTCGCGGCAGCAGCCGGTGCGGCCACCGCCGGCTTGGCAGCAGCCACCACGGCCGGTGCCGGCGCCACACTGGCCGCATAGCGCTGCCAGTCGCTGTAGCCACCCACGTACTCACCGATGACGCCATCGCCTTCCATCACCAGCGTGGAGGTCACCACGTTGTCGATGAAGTCACGGTCATGGCTGACCAGCAGCAGGGTGCCGGTGTAGTCGCCCAGCAGCTCTTCCAGCAGCTCCAGGGTTTCCACGTCCAGGTCATTGGTCGGTTCGTCCATCACCAGCAGGTTGGACGGCTGCGCGAACAGCTTGGCCAGCAGCAGGCGATTGCGCTCGCCACCGGACAGGCGGGTGATCGGTGCGCGCGCCCGCTCGGGGGTGAACATGAAATCCTGCAAGTAGGCGTGCACATGCTTGCGCTTGCCGTTGAATTCCAGGAAGTCACGGCCTTCGGCGACGTTCTCGATCGCGCTCCAGTCTTCGCGCAGTACCGCGCGGTACTGGTCGAAATAGGCGATCTGCAGGTTGGTGCCGGCGTTGACTTCACCCTGGGCCGGCTGCAGTTCGCCCAGCAGCAGCTTCAGCAGCGTGGTCTTGCCGCTGCCATTGGGACCGATCAGGCCGATGCGGTCGCCGCGCAGGATGGTGGTGGTGAAATCGCGCACCATGCTGCGCTGGCCGAAGGCGAACGAAACATCCTTGACGTCGATGACCTTCTTGCCGGAGCTGACACCCTGGGCGGCCTCCATCTTGACGTTGCCACTGAGTTCGCGACGCTGCGACCGTTCGGTGCGCATCGCCTTCAGGCGGCGCACACGGCCCTCATCGCGGGTACGGCGGGCCTTGATGCCCTGGCGGATCCAGACTTCTTCCTGCGCCAGCAGCTTGTCGAAGCGGGCGTTCTCCTGCGCCTGGGCGTTGAGCCGCTCTTCGCGGCGGCGCTCGTAGTTGGCCCAGTCGCCCGGCCAGCTGGTCACCTGGCCACGATCGATCTCGACGATGCGGGTGGCCAGCGCGCGCAGGAAGCGGCGGTCGTGGGTGACGAACACCACGCTGCCGCTCCAGCCCTTGAGGAAGGCTTCCAGCCAGTCGATGGCCTCGATGTCCAGGTGGTTGGTCGGTTCATCCAGCAGCAGCACGTCCGGGCTGGACACCAGCGCGCGGGCCAGCAGCACGCGGCGCTTCATGCCACCGGACAGGCGCCCGAACTCGGCCTCGCCATCCAGATCAAGCTTGGTCAGGGTTTCGCTGACACGCTGGTCCAGGCCCCAGCCGTTGGCGGCGTCGATCTTGGCCTGCACGTTGCCCAGCGCTTCGCCATCGAATTCCTCGGCATGGCTGAGGTGGTGGAATTCGGCCAGCCACTGGCCCAGTTCACCCAGGCCATCGGCCACCACGTCGAACACGCTGCCGGCCGCGCCGTGCGGCACTTCCTGCTCCAGGCGGGTCACGCGTACGCCCTGCTGCACGCGGACTTCGCCGTCATCGGGCTTGTGGTCGCCGGACAGCAGCTTGAGCAGGGTGGATTTGCCGGCGCCGTTGCGGCCGATCAGGGCGATGCGCTCACCCGGTTCGATCGCCAGTTCGGCTTTTTCCAGCAACAACGGGCCGCCGACGCTGAAGTCGACGTTCTGCAGAGTGATCAGAGGCATCCGGCCATTGTACGGGCTGCGGGCGCCGGCCGGAATGTCACCTGCGGCGCCAAGGCAATGACCGATCGCGCGTCGGCATTTCAGGCATTCCCCGCACTCCCTGCATGTCCGGGAACCTGCGCATCCCCCAGCAGCGCCTGCAGGCCCGGCAGCCATTGCTTGCCGGGATGCCTGACCAGCCACAGCGTGCGCTGCAGCGGGGGCAGCGGGGTCTCAAGTAGCCGCAGCCGCCCCAGGGCCAGGGGCTCTTCCAGCGCATGACGCGACAGGCAGGCCACGCCCAGCCCGGCGATGGCCGCCTGCTTGATGGCCTCGGTATTGCCCAGTTGCAGGGTCTGGCCGAACCCATGCAGGTGCGGCAGCAGCGCCTGCTCGACCGCCTCGCGGGTGCCCGATCCCGGCTCGCGCAGCAGCCAGCGCGTGCCGCGCAGGTCATCCAGCGACCAGCGCGGCGGCTGATCGGCAGCGGCCACCACCACCAACGGGTCCTGCTGCCAGGGCGTGACCTGCAGCCCACGCTCGTGGCAGGGCCCTTCGATCAGGCCCGCGTCGACCTCCAGCCGCTGCACCGCGGCGACCACCCCGGCACTGTTGTCGATGCGCAGGTCGACCTCGGCCTGGGGGGCCCGGCGCAGCAGCGCGGCGATGCGTGCTGGCAACAGGTAGTTGCCGATGGTGGTACTGGCGGCCAGCACCAGCCGCAGGGGGCCGCCACTGGCCGGATCGCTGCCGGCGGCAAGCTGGCGCTCAAGGTCGGCGGCGTTGACCAGCAGGGCCCGTGCCGGCGCGAGCAACGCCCGGCCATGGCCGTTGAGGACCAGGCGGCGGCCGACGCGGTCGAACAGGGGCGTGCCGAAGTGTGCCTCCAGCTCCTGCAGGGCCGCACTGCTGGCCGACTGGGACAGGGCAATCGCCTGGCCGGCAGCGGTGGTGCTGCCGTGGTCGGCGACGGCGATGAACACCTGGAGTTGGCGCAGGGTCAGGCGCATTCACTTACCTATTGAACAGGTAGATTAAAGAAATATTATCCGTTTTACAGGTCATATGCCGGCAGGCACGCTGTGATGGTCCCCACCACCTGTGGTTGCCATGAACGCCCCCGCCCTCTCCTCCTGGTCCCTGCCGGCCCTGCGCCAGCGCTGGCAGCCGCGCCTGCCCGGCCTGCTGCTGGTGGCGGCCCTGTCGGCCGTCGCCCTGTGGCTGGCCGGTTTGCCCTGGCTGCAGAGCCATGGCCTGAGCGCCCTGACCGTGGCCATCGTCGCCGGCATCGTCATCGGCAACACGGTCTATGCGCCGCTGGCCCCGGCCAGTGCCGCCGGCGTCGGCTTCGCCAAGCACTGGCTGCTGCGTGCCGGCATCGTGCTGTACGGGCTGCGCCTGACCTTCCAGGACATCGGCCATGTCGGCACGGCCGGCATCCTGATGGACGTGCTGGTGGTGGCCAGCACCTTCGGCCTGGCCTGCTGGCTGGGCACCCGTGTGTTCAAGCTCGATCGTGATGCGGCCATGCTGATCGGCGCGGGCAGCGCGATCTGCGGTGCGGCGGCGGTGATGGCCGCCGAGCCGGTGGTACGCGGCCGCGCCGCGCAGGTGACCGTGGCGGTGTCCACCGTGGTGGTGTTCGGCACGCTGTCGATGTTCCTGTACCCAGTGCTGTACGAGCTGGTGCAGGCGCACGGCTGGCTGGCGATGGACGCACGGCAGTACGGGCTGTTCACCGGCGCGACGGTGCATGAAGTGGCCCAGGTGGTCGCCGCCGGGCGCGCGGTCAGCGAAGCCGCCGCCGATACCGCTGTCATCACCAAGATGGTGCGGGTGATGCTGCTGGCCCCGTTCCTGGTGGTGCTCTCGCTGTGGCTGGCGCGTGGCAGCAAGGGCACGCATGACGGCACCGGCAAGGCACGCATCGTGGTGCCGTGGTTCGCCTTCGGTTTCGTCGCGGTGGCCGGCATCAATTCACTGCACCTGCTGCCGGCCGGGTTGCAGGCCGCGCTGATCCAGGCCGATACCGTGCTGCTGGCGATGGCCATGGCGGCGCTGGGCCTGACCACGCATGTGTCCGCGCTGCGCCAGGCCGGGCTGAAGCCGCTGCTGCTGGCGCTGGTGCTGTTCGGCTGGCTGCTGTTCGGCGGGCTGGCGATCCACCAGGGCGTGCTGGCGCTGCTCGGCTGAGAACACCGGCAACAGCATCCACGCATGGCGTGGATCTACCTGCAGCCCGGTGTCGATCCACGCCACGCGTGGATCGCCCAGGCCCAGGATCGACCCATGCCACGCGCGGACGGCCCGGCCCCACGATCGATCCATGATCGACCCGCACCAGGCGTCCCCCGGTAGATCCACGCCATGCGTGGATCAATGCCCGCCCCGGGGCAGGACCTGCCGCGCGCGCAGGTACAATGTGGCATGACTGACTTTTCGACCCTGCCGCTGAGCCCGGCCCTGCAGCCCGGCCTGGATGCCCTCGGCTACACCACTCTCACGCCTGTGCAGGCGCAGAGCCTGCCCGCCATTCTCGAGCGCCGCGATGTGATCGCGCAGGCCCCCACCGGCAGCGGCAAGACCGCCGCCTTCGGGCTGGGCCTGCTGCAGGCGCTGGACCCGGCGCTGGTGCGCGTGCAGGCGCTGGTGCTGTGCCCCACCCGCGAACTGGCCGACCAGGTCGGCAAGCAGATCCGCAAGCTGGCCACCGGCATCCCCAACCTGAAGCTGCTGGTGCTGACCGGCGGCGTGCCGCTGGGCCCGCAGCTGGCCTCGCTGGAAGGCCATGACCCGCATGTGGTGGTGGGCACCCCGGGCCGCGTGCAGGAGCTGGCCCGCAAGCGTGCGCTGAACCTGGGCGCGGTACGCACCTTCGTGCTGGACGAGGCGGACCGCATGCTCGACATGGGCTTCGAGGAGCCCATCCGCGAGATCGCCGGGCGCACCCACAGGGATCGGCAGACGCTGCTGTTCTCGGCCACCTTCCCCGACAGCATCCGCGCCATCGGCCGCGACCTGCTGCGCGATGCGGTGGAAGTGACCGTGGAAGGGGCCGACCATGCCCCGGCCATCCGCCACGTATTCTGCGAAGTGGAACCGGCACACCGGCAGAAGGCGCTGGCCGGCCTGCTGCTGAAGTACACGCCCGAATCGGCGGTGGTGTTCTGCAACACCCGCAAGGACGTGGACGAGGTGGCCAATTCGCTGCAGCAGTTCGGCTTCTCCGCACTGCCGCTGCACGGGGACATGGAACAGCGCGACCGCGAGGAAGTGCTGGTGCGCCTGGCCAACCGCAGCTGCAACGTGCTGGTGGCCAGTGACGTGGCCGCACGCGGGCTGGACGTGGAAGAGCTGGCGGCGGTGATCAACTATGAGCTGCCCACCGACGTGGAAAGCTATCAGCATCGTGTCGGCCGCACCGGCCGCGCCGGTGCCAGCGGCCTGGCGATCAGCCTGGTCGCCGGGCGCGAAAAGACCCGTGCCGAAGCCATCGAAGCCGTGCGTGGCGAGCCGCTGGACTGGCAGAAGACGCCGCTGGCCACCGCGCGCCCGGCCGAGCTGCCGCAGGCGGCCATGCGCACGCTGCGCATCGATGGCGGCAAGACCGACAAGCTGCGTGCCGGTGACATCCTCGGCGCGCTGACCGGTGATGCCGGCCTGTCCGGCAAGCACATCGGCAAGATCGCGATCTACGCCACCCGTTCGTACGTGGCCATTGCCCGCGAACAGGCCAGCAAGGCCGTGGCCAAGCTGGAAGCCGGCAAGATCAAGGGCCGCCGCTTCCGGGTGCGGATGATCTGACTGCCGTCGGGCGGCGATTCGACGTGGTGGTGGCCAACCTTGGTTGGCCCATCCAGGCAGCGCCAACCAAGGTTGGCGACTACCGGCTCATCGGGATTCGCTGGAACGCCAACCAAGGTTGGCGGCTACCGGTTCATCGGGATTCACTGGAATGCCAACCAGGATTGGCGACTACCGGCTCATCGGGATTCGCTGGAATGCCAACCAAGGTTGGCGGCTACCGGTTCAACGGGATTCGCTGGAACGCCAACCAAGGTTGGCGGCTACCGGCTCATCGGGATTCGCTGGAACGCCAACCAAGGTTGGCGGCTACCGGTTCAACGGGATTCACTGGAACGCCACCAAGGTTGGCGGCTACCGGTTCAACGGGATTCACTGGGTAGTGGCCAACCTTGGTTGGCCGTTCCAGGCGGCCGGGGTCAGAACACCAGTTCGGTGTGCAACGGCAGGCTGGCGTCCCAGCGGCCGCGGCCACCCAGGCCATCCAGCTCGACCAGCACCCCGGCGCCGACCACGTCCACGCCCAGGCGGCGCACCAGCGACAGCGCCGCCACCAGCGTGCCACCGGTCGCCAGCACATCATCGATGAGGGCCACCCGCGCGCCGGCCGGCAGTGCGTCGGCATGGATCTCGATGCAGTCGCTGCGGTATTCCAGCGTGTACTCCTCGCGCAGCACCTTGCCCGGCAGCTTGCCCGGCTTGCGTACCGGCACGAAGCCCACGCCCAGTTCCAGTGCCATCGCCGCGCCGAGGATGAAACCGCGCGATTCGATGCCCACCACCGCATCCAGCTTCTGTTCGCGCCAGCGATCGGCCATGGCACTGATCGCCCCGCGGAAATCCTCGGCATGGGCAAGCAGCGGCATGATGTCCTTGAACAGGATGCCGGGCTTGGGGAAGTCGGCGATGTCGCGCAGGCGGGAGGCCCACTGCGGAGCGACGAGGGCGTCGGTCATGTCACGTTGGCTATCTGATGGCGGCATAGGGTACCTGTTCCCGGCGCCGCCTGCCTGCCGGGGGTGTCGGCCGGGCTGCGCGCAGCCTTCGTCTGCCAGAGGGCGCGCGCAGCCCTGACCCAATCGCTCACGAACTGCAGGACAGCATCGAGCAGCCGGCGCGGTTGTCGGCCCAGGCCGGGCGCTTGCCGGCGAAGTGCGCCAGCCCGTCCCGCTCGGTGTACGGATCACGCAGCACGGCCTGCAGCGCCTCCACGCCCTCCATGTCGCCCTGCTCGGCACGGTCGATGGCTTCCTGCGCCAGCCAGTTGCGCAGCACGTACAGCGGGTTGGCCGCGCCCATCCTGGCCTGCCGCTCGGGCGCGGCCAGCGGGTCGTCACGCAGGCGCGCGGCATAGTCCTGCAGCCACTGCGCCAGCGGCGCCTGCACGGCCTGCCGGCGGGCCTGGTCGTAGTACACCGCCTCCAGTACGGCAGCATCGGGCGCCGCCGGGTCGATCCGCATCAAGGCACGCCAGGCCAGGGTCATGTCCATGCTGCCCTCGTGCATCAGCTGCTGCCAGCGCTGGTACAGCTGCAGATCGGCATCGCTGGCGGCGGACAGCCCCAGCTTGGCGGCGGCGTCGCGGCGGGTGCAGGCCACGAAGGTGGACTGGAACGCGGCCAGCCCGGCCTGCAGCGGGGCCACATCGGCAAACAGCGGCGACAGCGCCTGCGCCAGCCGGCCCAGGTTCCAGTAGGCCACCTGCGGCTGGGTACCGAAGCGGTAGCGCCGCCCCTGCGCATCGGTGGTATTGGGGGTCCAGTCCGGGTCGTAATCCTCCACCCAGCCATAGGGGCCGTAGTCCAGGGTGAGGCCCAGCACGGACAGGTTGTCGGTATTCATCACCCCGTGCACGAAGCCGACCCGCATCCAGTGCGCGACCATTTCGGCGGTACGCACGGCGATCTGCGCGAACCAGTCACCCAGCAGCGTCTCGCCCTGCCCCTGCAGCGCGGGGAAATCACGGCGGATGCAGGCCTCGGCCAGCTGGGCCAGCAAAGTGGTTTCACCGCGCGATGCCGGCAGCTCGAAGGTGCCGAAGCGGATGAACGACGGCGCGACGCGGCACACCACCGCACCGGGCTCCGGTTGCGGGTGGCCGTCATAGAACATGTCCCGCACCACCGCCTCGCCGGTGCCCACCAGCGACAGTGCCCGCGTGGTGGGCACGCCCAGGTGGTGCATGGCTTCGCTGCAGAGGAATTCGCGGATGGACGAGCGCAGCACTGCGCGGCCATCGGCGCCCCGCGAATAGGGCGTGGGCCCGGCGCCCTTCAACTGCAGTTCCCAGTACCGGCCATCGGCCGCTACCAGCTCCCCCAGTGAAATCGCCCGGCCATCGCCCAGCTGCCCGGCCCAATGCCCGAACTGGTGGCCGCCGTAGTTGGCCGCCCACGGCTGCATGCCCGGGTACAACGCGTTGCCGCCGAATACGCGGGCGAAATCCGCCGTGGCGACGCTGGCCGCATCGAAGCCAAGCAACCCGGCCACCTCCGGCGACCAGGCCAGCAACGTGGGATCGGCCACCGGGGTGGGCAGTACCTCCGACCAGGCAGCACCGCGCACCTCGCGGCGGCGCGGGCCGGTTTCGGGATCACCCGGCAGCAGGGTGCGCAGGCGGTTGTCGAAGCGGGGGGCATAGGCGTCCATGCAGCACAGCATGGGGGCGCCACGGCCCTGCCTCAATCGCCGCGCAGGGCCTGCAGGCTGCCGCCGTGCGCCTCGGCACGCTGGTAGGCAGGGCGTTCGGCGATGCGCTGCAGGAAACCGCGCAGTGCCGGCTTGTCCGCAAGGCCGTCGCCGCGGGCTGCCGCCGCCTGGATCGGGAAGCTCATCTGGATGTCGGCCGCGCTGAAGCGCTCGCCGGCAAACCATGGGCTTTGGCCCAGGCGCTGTTCCATCCAGTCCAGGTGCAGGCGGCGCTGCGGGCCGACGAAGCTGCGTTCGGCCTTGTCGGCAATGCGCCGGGCGATCGGGCGCGCGAAGAACGGCATCGGTGCCGTGCGGATGCGGCCGACCACCAGGGTCAGCAGCAGCGGTGGCATGGCCGAGCCTTCGGCGTAGTGCAGCCAGTAGCGGTAGGCGATGCGCTCGGCGCTGTCGGCCGGTGCGGCCGCGGGCGAGAACTGGCGCTGGGTGTCGTAGCGGTCGGCAAGATAGTCCAGGATCGCCCCGGATTCGGCCAGGACATGCCCGCCATCCTGCAGCACCGGCGCCTTGCCCAGCGGGTGGACCTGCCGCAGCGCCGGCGGCGCCAGCAGGGTTTTCGGATCACGCGGGTACTGCCGCAGTTCGTAGTCCAGCCCCAGCTCCTCCAGCATCCACAGCACGCGCAGCGAACGGGAGTTTTCCAGGTGGTGGACGATGCGCATGGCGGTTTCCGGAAAAGGGGTGATCCGAGGGTAGTGCCGGGGCCGTGAACCGGCGGTCCCCAAAACAAAAACGCCGGAAGCTTTCGCTTCCGGCGTTCTGGCTACCGTAGGGCAGCAGACGGATTAGACCGCCTGCACCTGGTCAGCCTGCATGCCCTTCTGGCCCTGGACGGCGATGAAGGTGACCTTCTGGCCTTCCTGCAGGGTCTTGAAGCCGGTGCCCTGGATGGCGCGGAAGTGCACGAACAGGTCCGGGCCGCTTTCCGGGGTGATGAAGCCGAAGCCCTTGGCGTCGTTGAACCACTTGACGGTGCCGGTCTGACGATCAGACATTTTACTAACTCCTGGAACTATGTTGAAAAAAATCGCAGCCACCGGGTATCGGGGCCGAGACTGAGTTGCAGGCGTTGGTAAAGCGGATCGATGAGCGGATCGTGAGATCAACTGCACCAGGCCACGATTCACGGTGACCCTAGCAAACACAGTGGGTCGCACGATACGCGGGTTTTTTGGAAAAAGCGATAGCCCCGCTATTCATTGGCGGCCGCCGGGCGCTAGGCGTGGCAAGGGCTGACAGCCAATCGCGGCTAAACCCGAGTCCCCATTCAGGTTTTTCCTACTCTACACTGCCCGGATGAATGAACCTGAATCCGCCCGTCCCCGCATCTGGGTGGACGCTGACGCCTGTCCCGTGGTCATCCGCGACATCCTGTTCCGCGCCGCCGAACGGGTTGGCCTGGAGCTGACCCTGGTGGCCAACCAGTGGATCCGCACCCCGCCCTCGCGCTGGATCCGGGCCATCCAGGTCCCGCAGGGGCTGGACGTGGCCGACAGCGCCATCGTCGAACGGGTCGCCCCCGGCGACCTGGTGGTGACCCAGGACATCCCGCTGGCCGCCCTGGTCCTGGAGCGTGGCGCGCTGGCCCTGCACCCGCGTGGCGAGCTGTATACCGCCGACACCATCGCCCAGCGCCTGTCGGTGCGCAATTTCATGGAGGAACTGCGCGGCGCCGGGGTACAGACGGGCGGCCCTCCCCCGCTGCACGCGCGCGACCGCCAGGCCTTCGGCGCCGCGCTGGACCGCTGGCTGGCCCGCATCGGGCGGCACTGACCCGGGCTGCATGGGCAGCCTGCCGGCCGACCCTCTATCATGGGCGGTCTTTGCCCCCGGAATTCCCATGGCCCTCACCGCCACCATCCGCAAGGCCGAGCTGCAGATCAGCGACATGGATCGCGGCTACTACGCGACCCACAACCTGACCCTGGCCCAGCACCCGTCGGAAACCGACGAGCGCCTGATGGTGCGCCTGCTGGCCTTCGCGCTGAATGCCGACGACCGCCTGGAATTCGGCCGCGGCCTGAGCACCGATGACGAACCGGACCTGTGGCAGCACGACTACACCGGCGACATCCTGCAGTGGATCGACCTGGGCCACCCCGACGAATCGCGCATCCGCAAGGCCTGCAACCGCAGCCGGCGGGTGCAGGTGGTCAACTACGGCGGCAATGCTTCGGACATCTGGTGGGGCAAGCAGGGCAAATCCCTGGCCCGCTTCGACAACCTGTCGGTGCTGGACCTCGACGGCGGCTTCGTCGAGCAGTGGGGGCAGCAGATCCAGCGTGCCATGCGCTGGAGCGTGCTGATCCAGGACGGCGAGGTGCAACTGCTGAACGACCAGCTGCAGCTGGACGTCATTCCGGCCTGGCGCAAGCGCGCCAAGGAATGAGCGCGGCGATGGAGGCGCGCGGCGGGGGCTCGCCCGGCAGGAACGGCGTGATCGCCTGCGATGTGCTGGTGATCGGTGCCGGCGCGGCCGGCTTGATGTGCGCGCTGACCGCTGGCCAGCGCGGCCGCTTCGTGCAGGTCATCGACCATGCCAACAAGGTCGGCAAGAAGATCCTGATGTCCGGCGGCGGCCGCTGCAACTTCACCAACACCGGCACCACCCCGGCCAATTTCCTGTCGGCCAACCCGCATTTCTGCAAATCCGCGCTGGCCCGCTATTCGCCGTGGCACTTCATCGAGATGGTCGAGCGCCACGGCATCGCCTATCACGAAAAGGAACTGGGCCAGCTGTTCTGCGATGTGTCCTCCAAGCAGATCGTGAAGATGCTGCTGGACGAGTGCCAGGCGGCCGGCGTGCAGATCCGTACGCACTGCGGCGTGGACCGCATCGAGCGCGGCAGCGACGGGTTCCGCGTGCATACCGCACAGGGGATGTTCCATGCGGCCTCGCTGGTGGTGGCGACCGGCGGGCTGTCCATTCCCAGCCTCGGCGCGACCGGCTTCGGCTATGAGATCGCCCGCCAGTTCGGCCATGCCGTGCTGCCTACCCGTGCCGGGCTGGTGCCGCTGACCCTCAGCGGTACGCACCAGGAACGCCTGGCCGAGCTCAGCGGTGTCGCGTTGCCGGTCGAAGCCCGCTGCAACGACGTCAGCTTCCGCAACTCGATGCTGATCACCCACCGTGGCGTCAGTGGCCCGGTGATCCTGCAGATCTCCTCGTTCTGGCAACCCGGCGATGCGCTGGCGCTGGACCTGCTGCCCGGCCAGGACGCTGCCGAGTGGCTGCGCCAGATGAAGCGCGAGCGCCCGGCCGCCGAGCTGCGCACGGTGCTGGCCGAGGTGCTGCCCAAACGCCTGGCCCAGCGGTTGTGCGAACACTGGCTGCCGGACCGCCCGGTGCGCCAGATCGATGAGCCGCAGCTGCGCCAGGCCGCCCAGCTGCTGGGCGCGTTCCCGCTGGTGGCCAGTGGTACCGAAGGCTATCGCACCGCCGAGGTCACCCTGGGGGGCGTGGATACCGCCGAGGTGTCCTCGTCCACCTTCGAATCCCGGCGCTGTCCCGGCCTGCATTTCATCGGCGAAGTGCTTGACGTGACCGGCTGGCTGGGCGGCTACAACTTCCAGTGGGCCTGGGCCAGCGGCCACGCCGCCGGCAGCGTGGTGTGACCCCCTTCGCCGTTCCTGCGCCGCGACAGCCGCGCGCATGGACGCAGCGGCGCGCATCGTGTATCTAATCTGCAGATCGGGGAGTAGTACATGCAAAACGCCAACGACATCACCATCCGCCTGCTGATCGTCGAAGACAGCGGGGAACACGCCGAAGCCATCGTCAGCGCGCTGCGCAACAGTGGCATCGCGGTACGCCCGTGGCGCCCGCAGAATGCCGACGAGCTGGTGCAGGTGCTGGGCAGCCAGGCCATCGACCTGGTACTGGTGTCGCCGTCGCAGGGCATTCCGCTGCTGCTGGTCAGCCAGCAGATCGCCGCCAGCGGCAAGGACATCCCGATGATCCTGCTGGTGGAGCGCATCGACGAGGAGCAGCTGGTGCAGGCCAGCGCCCAGGGATTGCGTGCCCTGGCCCTGCGCAGCCGGCCCGAGCACCTGCTGGCGGTGGTCCGCGACCAGTGGGTGGACCTGCAGGCGCGTCGCGGCCTGCGCCGCATCGAGGCCCAGATGCGCGAGACCGAACGCCGCTGCGATGCGCTGATCGCCTCCTCGCGCGATCCCATCGCCTACGTGCACGAGGGCATGCACATCCGCGCCAACGATGCCTACCTGGACATGTTCGGCTACGAGCATTTCGACGATGTCGAGGGCATCTCGCTGCTGGACATGGTCGCCGCCCAGCACGTGGACGACTTCAAGCAGCTGCTCAAATCGCTCAGTCGGGGTGACGCGCCGCCGCCGCAGTACCAGCTCGACGCACGCCACCAGGACGGCAGCGCCTTCCCGGCCACGATGGAATTCACCGCCGCCACCTACGAAGGTGAAAGCTGCCTGCAGGTCGTGTTCCGCCGCCGCCTGGCCCTGGACACCGAGCTGGCGCGCGAAGTGGAAGACCTGCGCCAGCGTGACCAGGTTACCGGCCTGCTCAACCGCCCCACCTTCATGGTCCACATGGAAAACGCGGTGGCCCAGGCCGGGCGCAGCGAAGGCCAGTTCGGCCTGCTGCTGGTCGAGCCGGACCACTACGCACGCCTGCTGCCGGATATCGGCCTGGATTCGGCCGACGCCCTGATCGGCGCACTGGCCACGCTGCTGGCCGATGTGGTCGGTGACCCGGCCGCCGTGGCACGGTTCGGCGAGCACAGCTTCGCCGTGCTGCAGGCCGGTGCCTATGCCGAGACCATGGCCCTGGCCGAGCGCATCCGCGCCGCCTATGCGGCCCATGTGTTCAGCATCGGCGCCCGCTCGGCCACCGTCACGGTCAGCATCGGCGGCGTGCAGGTGGGCGAGAAGATCGCCAGCGTCGGCCAGGTACTGGCACGGGCGACCGAATGCGCAAAGGCCGCATCGGCGCTGGGCAACACCGTGCGCGTGTTCGACCCGGCGGCGGTCGACCGGGTGGAGGAGGAACGCATCCAGCGCTGGGTTGCCCGCATCCGCGAGGCACTGGCCGGTGACGGCTTCCAGCTGCACTACCAGCCGGTACTGAACCTGCAGGGCGAGCCGCTGGAACTGTACGAGGCCTTCCTGCGGCTGGAGAACCACGGCGAACTGCTGAGCCCGACGGCCTTCCTGAGCATCGCCGAGGAACATGGCCTGCTGTCGGACATCAATTGCTGGGTCGCCGCCCGCGCCATTGCCGTGCTGGGCGAGCGCGCACGCGCCGGCCATGCCACACAGATGCTGGTCAAGGTCACCCCCGACTCCTTCGACGACCCTCGCATGATCGCCACGCTGCGCAACGAACTGCACAGGCACGGCGTGCCCGGCGAGCGGCTGTGGCTGCACGCGCCGGAGGCGAAGGTGTTCACCCACCTGCGCAGCGCACAGAATTTCCTGGCGGCTGTGGCGCCACTGGGCTGCCGCGTGGGCCTGGAACAGTTCGGCTCGGGGCTGGACTCGTTCCAGTTGCTGGCGCACTTCCAGCCCCAGTTCCTCAAGCTCGACCGTGGCTTCACCAGCGACCTGGCCGCCACCCGCGAGAACAGCGAACGCATCAGCCAGATCACCACGCGCGCGCAGGAAGCCGGCATCCGCACCATCGCCGAGTTCGTCAGCGATGCCAATTCGATGACCCTGCTGTTCAGTGCCGGCGTGGATTACGTGCAGGGCGACTTCGTCGGCCCTGCCCTGCCCGCGATGAATTTCGAGTTCGGCTGACGGCAGCGCCGGGCATCGCCCGGCGCTGCCTGTGGCCTCAGGTCAGATCGACCAGGTTGTCGATCTTCACGTCCGGGTTGACGTCGGCCTCGTAATCCACGCCTTCGATGCCAAAGCCGAACAGGCGCAGGAAATCCGCCTTGTAGCCGGCCAGGTCGCTGATCTCGTACAGGTTCTCGTTGGTCACCTGCGGCCACAGCGCCAGTACCTTGCCCTGCACTTCCGGGGCCATTTCCTTGTAGTCGGCACGCAGGCGGCCTTCCTCGTCCACCAGGGCGACCGTGCGGCCCTGGCCATCGACCTGTTCGTGACGCAGGCGGTCGACCGCCACACCGTCGGCCTTGCCGCCGTAGAGGATGTCGTACAGCACGTCGAGCTGCTCGATGCAGCCTTCGTGCGTGCCCTGCGCCTTCATCACCTTGAACAGCAGCGACAGGTACAGCGGCATGGTCGGAATGGCCGAGCTGGCCTGGGTGACCACGGCCTTGAGCACCGACACGCGCGCATCGCCGCCGATCTTCGCCAGCGACGCGCGCAGGCCCAGCACCTTGTCGTCGAGGTCCTTCTTGGCTGCGCCGATCGAACCGTTCCAGTAGATCGCCTGGGTGATCTCTTCACCCACGTAGGTGAAGGCGGTGGTGGTGCAGCCGTTGGCCAGCACGCCGGCATCGGACAGCGCATCGATCCACATCTGCCAGTCTTCGCCGCCCATCACCGCGACGGTACCGGCGATTTCCTCGGCCGTGGCCGGCTGCAGGTGGGTCTCGGTCAGCACTTCCTTGTCGGTATCCAGGCCGCGCAGGACGATCGGCTCGCCGATCGGCTTCAGCGTGGAGCTGATGATCTCGCCGGTTTTAGGGTGCTTGCGGCGCGGTGCGGCCAGGCTGTAGACCACCTGGTCGACCTGGCCGAGGTCGGCCTTGATCATCTCGATGGTGCGGGCCTTCACTTCATCGGAGAAGGCATCGCCGTTGATGCTCTTGGCATACAGGCCGGCTTCGCCCGCGTACTTATGGAAGGCGGCCGAGTTGTACCAGCCGGCAGTGCCCGGCTTGGTTTCGCTGCCCGGGCGCTCGAAGAAGATGCCCAGGGTGGCCGCGCCGCTGCCGAACGCGGCGGTGATGCGCGCGGCCAGGCCGTAGCCGGTGGAGGCACCGATGACCAGCACGCGCTTGGGGCCGTTCTGGATCGGCGGGCGGGCGCGGATGTAGTCGATCTGCTGCTTGACCGCGGCCTCGCAGCCGGTCGGGTGGGTGGTGACGCAGATGAAGCCGCGGACGCGCGGTTTGATGACCATGGATACCTCGGGTTGGCAGGTGCGGCGCGCCAGGCGCGCGGCAGGAACACGGGCGCGCGGGCGCGCGCGAACCGCAGGATCGTAGTGTGCGGGGGCCGAATGCACAACCGACGCAGGCGTAGGGTGGGGTTTCTTCTGCAGGGTTGCACCCTGCACCTGCCGAGGCTTGAAGCCAGGCAACGTCAACGTCAAGAGCAGCGCGGGCCTTCTGTTGGTTGGGCGGGGCGGTGTGGGGTGGCAGGACACGCCGTAAACCCATCCATGGGGGCTCGTAGGCGCCATCCATGGCGCCTGCGGTCCTGCCACCCCACACCGCCCCACCTCTGACAGATCCTCGTGATCGGGTAGATCCACGCCATGCGTGGATGCCTTTCGATCACCTATCGAACTATTCGATGTCGATTGGCATTGATCCACGCATGGCGTGGATCTACCAACCGATTGCGGCCAACTGTCGAAGGCGGGGTGGGTCCGGTTGCGGGGGCGTGAGCGCCATGGATGGCGCGACCGAGCCTACAGGGACGTATTTACGGCGTCCCCCGCAACCGGACCCACCCCGCCATCCCACGGATAGCCCGCTGTTGCGGTTGCGGTTGCTCCGGCAGGTGCAGGGCGCAGCCCTGCAAACAAAAAACCCCGCTTGCGCGGGGTTCTCTGTGTGCTGCGTGCAGCAAAGGCTTATGGGCGGCGCGCCAGCGCTTCCACGTCCTTGGCCTTGGGCAGCAGGTCCTGCTTGCTCACGCGCAGGAAGCCCACGGTCAGCATCGGCACGGCCACCAGGATCGAGGACAGCACCACGATCACGGCACCGATCATGTGCGTCTCGGCCAGGCCTTCCATCGAGCTGCCGCCGTACATGTACAGCGCCAGGGCCGACAGGAAGAACATCACCGCGGTGATCACCGTACGCGACAGCGTCTGGTTGATCGAACGGTTCAGCACTTCCAGCGGCTCCACGCGCAGGCTGCGGAAGTTTTCACGCACGCGGTCGAACACCACGATGATGTCGTTGATCGCAAAGCCCATCACCGACAGCAGGCCCGCCAGCACCGTCAGGTCGAATTCGCGGCCCAGAAGGGACACGTAGGCGACCGTGACCAGCAGGTCGAACAGCGCCACGATGCTGGCGGTCACGGCGAACTTCCATTCAAAGCGCACCGCGATGTAGATCAGGAAGCCGGCCAGCATGAAGATGGTGGCGTACAGGCCGTTCTTGGCCAGGTCCTTGCCGATCTGCGGGCCGACGAACTCGTTGCGCAGGATGGTGGCCGGGTTGTCAGCGCTGGACACGGCCTTGAGCACCGCATCGGCGGTGGCCTTGTCCTCAGCGCTGGCGCCGCCACTGCCCGGGGCATGCTCGCCATGCGGGGCCAGGCGGATCAGCAGGTCGGTGTTGCCACCGAAGCTCTGCACCTGGGCACCGTCAAAGCCGTTGGATTCCAGCTTGGTACGCACCTGCTCGACGTCCACCGGGCGCTCGAAGCGGGCTTCGATCAGGGTGCCGCCGGTGAAGTCCAGCGCGTAGTTGAAGCCCTTGAAGGCAATGATGCCGACCGAGGCCAGGAACAACACGATGGTGACCACCATGGCGGCATTGCGCCATCGCATGAAGTCGATCTTGGTGTCGTTCGGGAGGATGTGCAGCGGAAACAGTTTCATTGTGCGTGTCGTCCCGTCAGATGGCCACGTTCTGGAGCTTCTTGCGGCTGCCGTAGATCAGCGTCGCCAGCGCGCGCGACACGGTGATCGCGGTGAACATGGAGGCGAAGATGCCGATGATCATGGTCAGGGCGAAGCCCTTCAGCGGGCCGGTACCGAAGGCGAACAGGGCCAGGCCGACAATCAGGCCGGTCAGGTTCGCATCGAGGATGGTGCCGGAGGCGCGCTCGTAACCGGTCACGATGGCGGTCTTGCCCGGCACGCCGGCGCGCAGTTCCTCACGGATGCGTTCGTTGATCAGCACGTTGGCGTCCACCGACAGGCCGACCGACAGCGCCAGACCGGCAAAACCCGGCAGGGTCATCGTCGCGCCGAACAGCGACATCACCGCCACCACGATCAGCAGGTTGAACAGCATCGCGGCCGAGGTGATCACGCCGAACATGCGGTAGTACACGCTGAAGAACACCAGGGTGAACAGGAACGCGAACACCACCGCGCGCATGCCGTTCTGGACGTTCTGCGCACCCAGGCTCGGGCCGACCACGCGCTCTTCGACGAAGTCCATCGGCGCGGCCAGCGAGCCGGACTTCAGCAGCTTGGCCAGGTCCTCGGCCTCCTTCTTCTGCAGGCCGGTGGTCTGGAAGTTCTTGCCGAACACGCCGTTGATGTTGGCCACCGAGATCACTTCCTCGTTGACCTTGAAGCCACGCACTTCCTGCCCATCGACCTGGGTCACGGTCGGCACGCGCTCGGTGTAGACCACGGCCATCGGCTTGTTCACGTTGGCGCTGGTGAAATCGAACATGCGCTGGCCGCCGACGTTGTTCAGCGTCACGCTGACCGCCGGGGCGCCGCTGTTCTGGTCGGTGACGGCCTGGGCGGCCACCATCTGGTCACCGGTGACGATCACGCGCTTGTTCAGCATGATCGGGCCACGGCCGTCACGCTGCTGGTAGATCTTCGCTTCCGGCGGGATGCGGCCGGAAGCGATCGCATCCTGGGCATTGCCTTCAACCACGGCGCGGTATTCCAGCGTCGCGGTGGCACCGATCATGCGCTTGGCCTCGGCGGTGTCCTGCACGCCCGGCAGCTGCACGACCACGCGGTCGGCACCCTGGCGCTGGATGATCGGCTCGGCCACGCCCAGCTGGTTCACGCGGTTGCGCAGGGTGTTGATGTTCTGCTCGATCGCCCCGTTGGCGATCTGGCTGATTTCCGACTCCGGCACGGCCACGGTGATGCGGTTGCCGGTCACGTCATAGCTCAGCGTCGGCTGGGCCTTGACCAGTGCGGTACGTGCACGGGCACCGGCATCGTCACCGGCCGAAGGGCTCAGGTTGGCGACGATGGTGTTGTCCGCGCGGCGCTCCACCGACTGGTAGGCGATGCGGGCATCACGCAGGGTGCTGCGCACGTCTTCGGTGTAGGCATCCAGGCGCTTGTCCAGCGCGGCCTTCTGGTCGACCTGCAGCACGAAGTGCACGCCACCCTGCAGGTCCAGGCCCAGCACCATCGGGCGACCGCCCAGGCGGCCCAGCCAGTCCGGCACGGTCGAGGCCAGGTTCAGGGCCACGGTGTAGTTCTCGCCCACGCTGTCGCGCAGTGCATCGCTGGCGGCGGACTGTGCCTTCAGGTCCGGCAGGCGGACGATCAGGCTCTCGCCTTCCTTCTCCGCACCGATCGTGGTGATGCCCGCCGTCTTCAGGTCGGCCAGCACACGGTCACGCAGCGCATCGTCGATCTGCCCGCCGCGGTTGGCGGTGATCTGGATGGCCGGGTCCTTCTGGTAGATGTTGGGCAGCGCGTACAGCGCACTGAGCGCCAGTACGATCAGGATGACGACGTACTTCCAGCGTGGAAATTCGAGCATTGCTAGGGTCCCGCGCGGCGCCAGTCCCGGCGCCGCGGTTGTGCTTCGGAAAGGAAGGAGCTTACTGGGCCGACTTCAGGGTGCCCGGCGGCAGCACGTTGCCGACGGCGCCCTTCTGCACGCGGATGCGCACGTTGTCAGCCACTTCGACGGTGATGAAGTTGTCGCCGATGTCGGTGACCACGCCGGCGATGCCGCCGTTGGTCAGCACTTCGTCGCCACGCTTGATCTTCTCCAGCATGGCCTTGTGTTCCTTCTGCCGCTTCATCTGCGGGCGGATCATCAGGAAGTACATGATGGCGATCAGGATGATCGGGAACAGCAGCGTGGTCAGGCCCATGCCCTGCGGCTGGCCACCAGCGGACTGGGCGTGGGCGGCGGGGATCAGGAAGGCAAGCAGGTTCATCGTTGGTCCTTTGGTTGGGCGGCGCTTCGGCCGTTTCACGGGCACGAGGTGTCGACCGCGGATCTGGGTCAGCCTTGAAGTATGCCACGGGCCCGGACATTCGTCCCCGGGCCCTTCGGCAGGGGGGCCCGGGCTACAGGGCCGGGGCAACCGCCCCGCGGGCTGAATAGAAGGACTCGCGGAAGGCCAGGAAGGTTCCCGCCTCGATGGCCGCGCGGATGTCGGCCATGAGCTTCTCGTAATAGAACAGGTTGTGCAGGGTGCCCAGCATGGGCGCCAGCATCTCGTTGCAGCGGTCCAGGTGGCGCAGGTAGGAACGGGTGTAGCCGCCGGCGCAGGCCACGCAGCCGCAGCCGGGCTCGATCGGGTCCATGTCCCGGGCGTACTGCGAATTGCGGATGCGGACGGTGCCGAACGAGGTGAAATAGTGGCCGTTGCGCGCGTTGCGGGTCGGCATCACGCAGTCGAACATGTCCACGCCCCGGGCCACGCCCTCCACCAGGTCCTCCGGCCGGCCCACGCCCATCAGGTAGCGCGGGCGGTCGCCGGGCAGTTCCGGGTCCAGGTGGTCGAGCATGGCGTTGCGCTCGTGCTCGGGCTCGCCCACGGCCAGGCCGCCGATGGCATAGCCATCGAAGCCGATCTGCTGCAGGGCGTCGGCCGAACGGCTGCGCAGGCCGGTGTGCACGCCGCCCTGCACGATGCCGAACAGCGCCGCGTCGTTGCCCAGTTCGTCATGCGCGTTGCGGCTGCGCTGGGCCCAGCGCAGGCTCAGCTCCATCGAACGGCGGGCGACGTCTTCGGTGGCCGGGTAAGGGGTGCACTCGTCGAAGATCATCACCACGTCCGAATCGAGCACCTTCTGGATCTTCATGCTCTCCTCCGGCCCCAGGAAGACCCGGGCACCGTCGGTCGGCGAGGAGAAGGTCACCCCCTGCTCGGTGATCTTGCGGCGGTGGGCCAGCGAGAACACCTGGAAGCCACCGGAATCGGTCAGGATCGGGCCATCCCACTGGCAGAAGCCATGCAGGCCGCCGTGGTCGGCGATGATGTCCAGGCCCGGGCGCAGGTACAGGTGGAAGGTGTTGCCGAGGATGATTTCCGCCCCCAGCGCGCGCACCTGGTCCGGCAGGATGCCCTTGACCGAGCCATAGGTCCCGACCGGCATGAACGCCGGCGTCTCCACCGTGCCACGCGGGAAGGTCAGGCGGCCACGGCGGGCGCGGCCGTCACGGGTCTTGAGCTGGAACTGCAGTCGGGACATGGAGCGGTCGTTCAGGCAAATAGTCGTCCATTATCCCCCCAAACCGGCCATTCCCGGTAGCGGCGGGCCCTACCCCGCCTGCGGGAACAGCAGCATCGCATCGCCATAGCTGAAGAAGCGGTAGCGCTGGGCAATGGCGTGCCGGTAGGCCTCGAACACCCGATCCTTGCCGGCGAAGGCGGAAATCATCATCAGCAGGGTGCTTTCGGGCAGGTGGAAATTGGTCACCATCGCGTCCACGCTGCGGATGCGGTAACCGGGGGTGATGAAGATCTGCGTCTCCCCGGCGAACGGCAGCAGTTCGCCCTCGCGCATGGCGCTTTCCAGTGCGCGCACCACCGTGGTGCCCACGCCGATCACGCGGCCACCGGCCGCCCGGGTGCGCCGCACCTGCTGTACCAGTTCGGCACCGACGTTCAGCCACTCCCGGTGCATCACGTGATCCTTCAGGTCATCGGCGCGCACCGGCTGGAAAGTACCCGCCCCGACGTGCAGGGTGACGTGGCCGAAGGCCACGCCGCGGGCCTGCAGCGCGGCCAGCAGCGGCTCGTCGAAATGCAGCCCGGCGGTCGGTGCGGCGACCGCGCCCACTTCACGGGCGAACACGGTCTGGTAGCGCTCGCGATCATCCAGGCCCGGCTCGCGCTGGATGTACGGCGGCAGCGGCAGGCGGCCGGCGTGCAGCAGCCACTGCTCCAGCGCCTCGGGCACATGGAACTGCAGTACATAGAACTCGCCATCGCGGCCCAGCACTTCGGCCTCGCCACCGGCATCCAGGGCGATGCGGCTGCCGGCCTTGGGCGACTTGCTGGCCCCGACCTGCGCGCGTGCCTGCTGCCCGCCGAGCAGGCGCTCGATCAGGATCTCCACACGGCCGCCGCTGGCCTTCTGCCCGAACAGCCGGGCCGGGATCACCCGGGTGTCGTTGAACACCAGCAGATCACCCTCCCGCAGCAGCGACGGCAGGTCGCGCACCTGCAGGTCGGTGAAGGCTTCGGGGGCCGGCGGCACCAGCATCAGGCGGCTGGCCGAACGCTCGGCCAACGGCGCCTGGGCGATCAGTTCATCCGGCAGGTCGTAATGGAAATCGGACTTCTTCAAGGTGGCAGCTGGCAACAGGTCGGCAATGGCACGCATTGTACGGCGCACGCCACCGGCGCGGCCCGCCCCCGCGCGAACATCGCGCAAAATGCTGCTATGCAGCAGCTTATTGCGGGGTTATCGCGCAAAAAAACAAGTGCTAGCATCGAACCGGAAGTCCGATGCATGTGCCCTGCCCCAGCGCGCGGTCGACGCGCGTTTTGCTTTTCA
Organism: Stenotrophomonas sp. 24(2023); assembly: GCF_030913365.1. Taxonomy (NCBI): domain Bacteria; kingdom Pseudomonadati; phylum Pseudomonadota; class Gammaproteobacteria; order Lysobacterales; family Lysobacteraceae; genus Stenotrophomonas; species Stenotrophomonas sp. 24(2023). The sequence goes on along the minus strand of NZ_CP133160.1, from coordinate 3,696,110 downwards.
GGGGCACCTGCGACCCATCGTTTCAGGAGATCTGCAATGAGCTTCATCGAACGCCTCGCCCCCCTGCGCACCCAGCCCGGCACCCGCCTGACCACCGGCCTGGACGACACCACCCTGGCCCGCCTGGCGGAACGACACCCGCAGCTGGTGGACGCCGTGGACGCCGCCGCTGCGGAATTCGAGCGGGTCAAGGCCGGCCTGGGCGACGTGCTGGCGCTGGATGAGCATGCGCAGATCGAGGCGATGCAGGACGGCTTCGTCAACTTCTATGCCGACGATGCGGTGACCCCGTACGTAGCGCTGGCCGCCTGCGGGCCGTGGGTGGTCACGCTCAAGGGCGCGGTACTGTATGACGCCGGCGGCTACGGCATGCTCGGCTTCGGCCATACGCCCGACGCGGTGATCGAGGCCATGGCACGCCCGCAGGTGATGGCCAACATCATGACCCCGAACCTGGCGCAGCACCGCTTCATCACCGCCCTGCGCGCGGAGATCGGCCAGCGCCGCGGCGGCTGCCCGTTCACCCGTTTCATGTGCCTGAATTCCGGCTCCGAAGCCGTCGGCCTGGCGGCGCGCATCGCCGACGTCAATGCTAAGCTGCAGACCGACCCGGGCGCCCGCCACGCCGGGGCGGCCATCAAGCGCGTCGTGGTCAAGGGCAGCTTCCACGGCCGCACCGACCGCCCGGCGCTGTATTCCGATTCCAGCCGCCGCACCTACGTGCAGCACCTGGCCAGCTACCGTGGCGAAGATTCGGTCATCACCGTGCCGCCGTATGACGAAGCCGCCCTGCGCCGGGTGTTCGACGAGGCCGCCCGCAACCAGTGGTTCATCGAGGCCGTGTTCCTGGAGCCGGTGATGGGCGAAGGCGACCCGGGACGCTCGGTACCGCCGGCGTTCTATGCGCTGGCCCGCGAGCTGACCCGCGCCCACGGCAGCCTGCTGCTGCTCGATTCGATCCAGGCCGGCCTGCGCGCCCACGGCATGCTGTCGGTGGTGGACTACCCGGGCTTCGAGGGCCTGGATCCGCCGGACATGGAAACCTATTCCAAGGCCCTCAATGCCGCGCAGTACCCGCTGTCGGTACTGGCCGTGACCGCGCATGCCGCGCAGCTGTACCGCAAGGGCATCTATGGCAACACGATGACCGCCAACCCGCGCGCCCTGGATGTGGCCTGCGCCACCCTGGCCGGGCTGACCCCGCAGGTGCGTGCCAACATCACCGAACGCGGCGCCGAAGCCGTGCGCCGGCTGGAGCAGCTCAAGGCCGAGCTGGGCGGGCTGATCACCAAGGTGCAGGGCACCGGCCTGCTGTTCTCCTGCGAACTGGCCCCGCAGTTCAAGTGCTACGGCGCCAATTCAACCGAAGAATGGCTGCGCCGGCACGGCATCAACGTGATCCACGGCGGTGAGAATTCGCTGCGTTTCACCCCGCATTTCGGCATGGACAGCGAAGAACTCGAGCTGCTGGTGGGCATGGTCGGCCGGGCCCTGCGCGAAGGCCCGCGCCGGGAACAGGCCGCGGCGGCCTGACCCCGCCGCCCGCCCTGCCGCCCGGGGTACCTGGCGGCAGGGTCATCGAGCACGCGCCACGCCGAAGGCGCATAATGGTCCGGACACCCCGTCCCCTGAGCGGCCCCGCCGTGCAGCGACGGGGCGTTTTCGTTTCCGGCCAAGACAGGAACTTCCATGAAGTCGATCTGTGTGTACTGTGGTTCCAACGCCGGCAGCAAGCCGGCCTACACCGAGCGCGCCATTGCCCTGGGCGACCGCATCGCCCGTGATGGCATGCGCCTGGTCTATGGCGGCGGCAACGTCGGCCTGATGGGCACCGTGGCCAATGCCGTGCTGGCCGCCGGCGGTGAAGTGACCGGCGTGATCCCGCGCCAGCTGGCCGACTGGGAAGTCGCCCACCGCGGGCTGACCGAGCTGGAGATCGTCGGCTCGATGCATGAGCGCAAGTCGCGCATGTTCGACCTGGCCGACGGCTTCGTTGCCCTGCCGGGTGGCTTCGGCACGATGGAAGAAATCTTCGAGATGCTGACCTGGCGCCAGCTGGGCATCGGCAACAAGCCCTGCGCGTTCCTGGACGTGGACGGCTTCTATGCCCCGCTGATCGGCATGATCGACCGCATGGTCGAAGAGCGCTTCCTGCACCCGGAGCAGCGCCAGGACCTGTGGTACGGCTCGGACATCGAGGACATGCTGGCCTGGATGAAGAACTACCAGCCGGCCCAGGCCTCCAAGTGGATCGACGAGAAGCGCCGCGCCGCGCTGCGTTGATCCGGCCCGGCGCGACGGCTCAGGCCGTCGCCGCCGACCACGGCCCGGGGCGCCCCAGCAGGTAGCCCTGGCCGTAATCGCAGTCCAGCTCCTGCAGCGTGTTGCGCTGGGCCTCGGTTTCGATGCCCTCACCGATCGTCTCGATGCCCAGCGTGCGCGCCAGCGAGATCACGCCCTGTACCAGTGCGCGGGTGCTCTGCGTTTCGCCGTGCAGGCCGGCGATGAAGCTCTGGTCGATCTTCAGCGTATTGATCGGGAAACGGTGCAGGTAGGACAGCGCGGAGAAGCCCGTGCCGAAATCATCCAGCTGCACCTGGATGCCGCGTTCGCGCAGGGCCTGCAGGATGCGCAGGGTACGCGGGCCATCATCGAGCAGCGCCACTTCGGTGATCTCCAGCCGCAGCCGGCGGGGATCGGCGTCGAAGGCTTCGACCAGGCCGAACAGGCGCTCGGTGAAATCGACCGAACGGAAATGCCGCGGTGACACGTTCACCGATACGTAGCCATGGCCGCCACGGGCCAGGGTGGCGATCACCTGTTCGTAGAGCAGCCAGTCCACCTGCTCGATCAGGCCGCTTTCCTCGCCCAGGTCGAGGAAGGCGCTGGGTGGCAGCACGCCACGGCGCTCATGCTGCCAGCGCAGCAGGGCTTCATGGCCCACCACCACCCCATCGACCAGGCGCACGATCGGCTGGTAGTAGGGAATGAAATCGCGGTTGTTGATCGCCCGCCGCAGGTCGGCTTCCAGGTCCAGGCTGCGCATGGCCTGCTCGCGCATGTCTTCGTCGAAGATCGCGCAGCGGTCCTGGCCCTGCGCCTTGGCCCGGTACATGGCCGCGTCGGCATCGCGCAGCAGCTCCTCGCCGTTGCGATAGCGCGGGTTCCACAGGGCGATGCCCAGGCTGCCGGACGGGAACAGCTCACGCCCAGCCACCCACATCGATTCCTGCAGCGCCAGCAACAGCCGCTGGCCGAAATCCAGCGCCTGCACCAACCCCTGTGGGCACTGCAGCAGCACGGCGAACTCATCGCCGCCCAGCCGGGCAACCACATCATCGGGCCCGACCATCGACACGATGCGCTTGGCGACCTCCACCAGCATGCGGTCGCCTGCGGCGTGGCCGATGCTGTCATTGACCAGCTTGAAGCGGTCCAGGTCCAGGAACAGCATCGCGAATATCGCCCCGTCGCTGCTGCGCGCCCGCAGCAGCGCATCGTCCAGGCGGTCGAGCAGGTGCAGGCGGTTGGGCAGCCCGGTCAGCGCATCATGCATGGCCTGGTGGGTCAGCCGCTGCTCGGCGCGCAGGCGCTCGGCGATCTGCCCGAGCAGTTTCTCGTTCACCTCGGCCAGTTCGCGGGTACGTTCTTCCACCCGCTTTTCCAGCTCGGCATGGGCCAGCCGCAGCCGCTGCTGGTCGCGCTGGCGGGCCAGGCCCGTCCCGATGTTCTGCGCCACGAACGTCAGCAGCCGCTGGTCATGCACCGTGAAACCAACCGCATCGCTGTAGCTCTGCACCACGATCACGCCCACCGCTTCGTCGTCACGCAGCAGCGGCACGCCCAGCCAGCAGCGGGCGCGCACGCCCGAGGCCCGCACCTCGCCGCTGGCGTTGAGCGCGGCGATCTTCGCGGCCGAGGCCAGCAGCGGCACGCGGTTGCGCACCACGTATTCGGTCAGCCCGTCGCTGAAGCGCCGCGGCGCCCGTGCGGGGGTGTACTCGTCCACCGAATAGACGAACTCCAGGCCATCGCCAGCGGCATTGACCAGGGCGATATAGAAATTGCGGGCATCGAGCAGGCTGCCAACGACCCCGTGCACCTGCCCGTAATACTGTTCCAGGCTCTCGGCGGACATCGCCATGCCGGCGATGTTGAACAGCGCCGTCTGCAGCTTCTCGGCCCGGCGGCGCTCGAACACCTCATCCTGCAGGTTGCTGTTGGCGCGCTGCAGCTCCTGGGTGCGCCGTTCGACCTGGCGTTCCAGCTGTACCTGCGCCTGGCGCCGGTCCATCGCGGTCTGGATGTGCTGGGCGACAAACCCCAGCAGCGCCCGCTCGGATTCGCCATAGCGCCCCCGGTGCTCGTAGCTCTGCACCACGATGGCACCGGACACCCGCCCATCGCGCAGCATCGGCACGCCCAGCCAGTCCAGGCTTTCCGGGCCGCGCTGCGGGTCGGGCGATTCGTGCTCGCGCGCCAGCAGTTCGCGTGACGGGCCACTGAGCGGCCGCCCGTGGCGCAGCAGGGCGAACGTCAGGCTGCGCGGCATTTCCCGTTCTTCGTAGAACCGTTCGGGGTCGGCCACGAAATCGTCGAGCTGGTCGGCGAAGTACAGGAAGCGGATGCGCCGGCGAACATCGTCGTACTCGACGATGTAGCAGTTCTGCGCATACATCAGCGTGTTGAGCACGCCGTGCACGCGGTGCAGCATCTGCCCCATCTCCAGGTCCGCACCCGCCAGGTCGGCAATCTGGAACAGTGCCTGCTGCAACCGTTCGGCATCTTCCAGTGCGCGGATCTGCCCGGCCTGGCGGCCCCGTTGCAGCGCCAGTTCCATGGCCAGCCGCGCCAGCGCCCACCACGAAGCGGCCGGTGAGGCACCTTCCACCGCCAGCACGAACCGCGCACCGTCATGCATCCAGTGCTCGCGTGGAATCGCGCCGCCGCCTGCGGCCGCACCGGCCCACGGGTCCAGGGCAGGCAGGCTTCCATCATCGGGGTAGCTGCGCTGGCCGCGGCCCAGCCGGGCCTCGTCCCAGCCGGCCGTCAGCCGGCCCGGTCCGGGCATCAGGGCATGCAACGCCTGCAGCAATGCCTCCGACACCACGGCATCGCGTTGCGGCTCATCCTGCGCACTGGCTGGCTGTTTGGACAAATGGACATCTCATGGCACCGGAAGCCCGGCACCTCCCCCTGAATTGTCGAGCATAACGCGCCGATGGGGGGGCAATGGAAGCCCGGCAACCCCATTGTGTGCGCTGGCGCGTTGTTACGGGTGAATACCGATGGCCCCCCGCATGCTGCCCACCCGCTCCCCCGCCTGCCATGGCTATGCGCCACCGTGTCCAGCCGCTACGCTGTGCGCCGTGGACGCCACTGCCCTGCCAACCGATGAAGCCTTGATGCTGGCCTGGGCCGGTGGCGACCTGCAGGCGTTCGAAGCGTTGTACAGCCGCCACCGCAAGCGCCTGTTCGGGTTCCTGCTGCGCCAGCTGCGCGACAGCGCCCTGGCCGAAGAACTGTTCCAGGACGTGTGGCAGCGGGTCATCAGCGCCCGTGCCGGCTGGCAGCCGGAGGCAGCCTTCACCACCTGGCTGTTCCGCATCGCCCACAACCGCCTCAATGACCACTGGCGTGCCTCGCGCCATCGGCCAGCGGCGCCGGCCGACGCCGACCTGCGGCTGGCCGCGCTGGAAGACGGACAGACCCCGGAAGCGGAACTGTCCGACTTCGAGCAGCGCCGGCGCATCCAGCTGGCAATGGAACAACTGCCGCCGGAACAGCGTGAAGTGCTGGCCCTGCGGCTGGAACAGGAACTGAGCCTGGAGGAAATCGGGCAGATCACCGGCGTTGGCCGGGAAACAGTGAAATCGCGGCTGCGCTATGCGATGGACAAGCTGCGGTCGGGGTTGAACCCATGAACGCAAACGAACCACTGACGCCGGAAGAACGCGACCTGGCGCGCCTGCTCGGGCGCGCGGGCGACAAGGCCCCGCCGCCTGCGCTGGATGCGGCGATCCTGGCCGCTGCGCGCGCCGCCACCGAAGGCACGCCTGCGCCTGCCCGCCGCGATACCGCGCCGGTACAGCGCGCCGTGCGGAAGCGCCCACGCTGGCCGGCCGTGTTCGGCGTGGCCGCCTCGGTGGTGTTCGCCGTGGGGCTGGCCTGGCAGCTGCGCCCCGAAGCGCCCCGCCTGACAGCACCGGACGCCGCACGCGACGACACCACTCCCCAGGCAGCCGCCGATGTCGCCGCCACGACGGATGCCCCGGCCGCCGCCGAGATGGCAAGCGCCCGCGTGGAGGCCGCTCCGGCGGCACCTGCCGCAGCGGACGCCGCGCCCCCGCCCCCGCCTGCCCCCATGGCCCGCCATGCCGCGCCCGCCCCGCCACCGCCGGCCGAACCCGCCGCACCGGTGCAGCGCCCCCGGATGGCCGAGCGCAGCGTCGCCCCCCCGTCCCCGCCGGCACCACCGGCGCCACCGGCGCCCGCTGCATCGGCCGCCTATGCAGCGCCGGTGCCAGCGCCCGAACTGGCCGCCGTGGCCCCCCCACCGGCCGCGGCGGACATGGCCGACAGTGTGGCGATGGACCGTGCCACAGGGAGCGCCGCCGCCGTGGCCGCCAAGCAGTCCCGGCCGTTGGCAGCCCCGGGGGTCATGCGCCGCAGTGCCGCCGGGGCGCTCAGCGCCGAGGCCGTGCAGAGCGAGATCGCTGCCGATGCACAGCTGGCGCGCCGCCAGTGGCTGCGCAAGATCCGCGACCGCCGTGATGCCGGCCAGCGTGACCTGGCCCGTGCCAGCCTGGAGCGTTACCTGCAGCAGTATCCGGAAGCGCGCCTGCCCCGGGACCTGCGCCCGTTGCTGGACGACTAGCCCGGCGCTGCGCCGGCGACCTGCCATGCAGGCAGGCCGTAGAATGGCGGGGATGTCCGACACCCTCGCCACCGCTGTCAGCCACAGCCTGGAAATCAAGCACAGCCGTTTCACGGCCCACGCGGCACCGATCGACGGCCCGGCCCATGCCCTGGCGTTCCTGCAGCAGGTCGCCGTGGCCGATGCTACCCACAACTGCTGGGCCTACCGTCATGGACAGGATTACCGGTCCAGCGATGACGGCGAACCCTCCGGCACTGCGGGCCGGCCGATCCTGGCCGCCATCGATGGCCAGGGCTTCGACCAGGTGATGGTGGTGGTCACCCGCTGGTACGGTGGCATCAAGCTCGGCGCCGGCGGCCTGGTGCGGGCCTATGGCGGCACGGCAGCCGAATGCCTGCGCACGGCGCCGCGCCAGCCCCTGGTGGCCCTGGCACAGCTGCAGCTGATGGCCGGATTCGAGGATCTGGGCGCCCTGCATGCCGCCCTGGCCGCACACGGTGCCGACAAACAGGATGAACAGTTCGATGCGCAGGGCGTGCGCCTGCAGGTCAGCCTGCCCCGGGACCAGGTCGATGCATTGAAAATGCGTCTGCGCGACGCCACTCGTGACCGTATCCGTTTCCGTGATGATGCCTGAGCATGACTGACAAGGACGCTTCCCCCGCCCCGCCGCTACGCCGCCTCGGCAGCCTGCGCACGCTGTGGCCGTTCGTGCGCCGCCATCGCGGCCTGTTCGTGGCCTGGCTGATTGCCCTGGCGGTGTCCTCGGCGGCCACCCTGAGCATGCCGCCGGCGGTCAAGCAGATGATCGACAACGGCTTCAGCGGCGGCGGCCAGCAGATCAACCAGGCCTTCGCCCTGCTGATGGCGGTGGCCGTGGTGATGGCGCTGGGCACCGCCGCGCGCTTCTTTTTTGTCTCGCTGCTGGGCGAGAAAGTGGTCGCCGACCTGCGCAGCCAGCTGTACGCCCATCTGATCCAGCTCGATGCCGGCTTCCATGACCGCAACCGCAGCGGTGAACTGGTCTCGCGCCTGACCGCCGACAGTGAGCTGCTGCGCAGCGTGATCGGCTCGACGATGTCCGTGGCCCTGCGCAGCAGCGTCACCGTGGTCGGCAGCCTGGGCATGCTGTTCGTCACCAGCCCGCGGCTGGCGGCGTGGACGCTGCTGGGGATTCCGCTGGCGGTGCTGCCGATCATCATCGGTTCGCGCAAGCTGCGCGCGGTCTCGCGTGCCAGCCAGGACCGCATCGCCGATGCCAACAGCCTGGCCGCCGAAACCCTGGGAGCGGTGCGCACCGTGCAGGCCCACGCGCGCGAGCCCTACGAGCGCGGCCGCTTCGAGCGTGCGCTGGGCGATGCCATCGGCGCCGCCCGCACGCGCATCCGCGCACAGTCGGTGGTGACGGCCGCAGCGATCCTGCTGATCTTCGGCGCCATCGTCGGCGTGCTGTGGCTGGGCGCCCACGATGTGGTCGATGGCCGCCTGAGCGCCGGTACGCTGGGCCAGTTCGTGCTGTACGCCCTGATCGGTGGCGGCTCGGTCGGCGCCCTGGCCGAGGTGTGGAACGAGCTGCAGCGCGCGGCCGGCGGCATGGGCCGCATCAGCGAGCTGCTGCAGGAACGCGTGCAGATCCAGGCCCCGGAACAGCCTGCCACCCTGCCGGCGCCGCTGCGTGGCGAGATCCGTTTCGACGATGTGGTCTTCCATTATCCGCAGCGCCCCGACCAGGCCGCGCTGGACCATTTCGACCTGCACGTGCGTCCCGGCGAAACCGTTGCCCTGGTTGGCCCGTCCGGCGCCGGCAAGAGCACGGTGCTGTCGATGCTGCTGCGCTTCCACGACCCGGCCTCCGGCACGGTCAGCGTGGATGGCAGCGATGTGCGCCTGCTGGACCCTGCCGCACTGCGCGCACAGCTGGCGCTGGTGCCGCAGCAACCGACCCTGTTCGCCGCCAGTGCCCGCGACAACATCCGCTATGGGCGGCTGGAGGCCAGCGATGCCGAGGTGGAACAGGCCGCGCGCGCCGCCGAAGCCGATGAGTTCCTGCGTGCGCTGCCGCAGGGCTATGACAGCGAACTGGGGGAGCGCGGCGCACGCCTGTCCGGTGGCCAGCAGCAACGCATCGCCATTGCTCGTGCCCTGCTCAAGGATGCACCGATCCTGCTGCTGGACGAAGCCACCAGCGCCCTGGACGCACAGAGCGAACGCAGCGTGCAGCAGGCGCTGGAACGGTTGATGGCCGGGCGCACCACGCTGGTCATCGCCCACCGCCTGGCCACCGTGCTCAAGGCCGACCGCATCGTGGTGATGGACCACGGGCGCATCATCGCCCAGGGGACGCACGCGCAGCTGCTGGCCGAAGACGGGCTGTACGCTGAACTGGCCCGCCTGCAGTTCATCGATTGACGACAGGGCGCTAACAACGGCCAGCGCAGGCTGGCCGTGTACCGCCACCGGCTGCCCACAGGAGGTCGCCATGTCGTTCCGCCAGTTTCCCGCCACCGATCACAATGGCGACAGCCACATCATTCTCGAATTCAAGCCGGAACCAGCTGCCATCAGCCACGGCAGCGATGCGACGCCACGCTACGAGCTCGATGACGGGCGTGCGCTGGTGCGCAACGGGCGCGAATTCAGCACCGAGGGTGGCGAACTGCGCTTGACCCTCTGATCGGAAGTGGGCACGGCCATCGGCCCGCGCGGCCTGGCCGCTGCGCGCGCCGGGCAGGGCCCGGCGCTGCCGCACAGGACTGGCCAATTTTTCGCCAGCCATCTTGACAGCCTTTCCCGGCAAGGGCTGCCACGGGTTATCCACATGTTTGCGCAGCGCTCATCCACACCACCTGTGGATGATTGCCCCGGTGTCAGCGTGGCAGTACCCGGCCGATGCCGCTGGCATCGACCTCGGCAGCCGCTGCATCCACGGCCTGCACCGGCGTACCGGCAACGAAACCGATGCGGAAATGTACTTCGCCGCCTGGCGTGCGCGAGGAATGGATCGACGCCAGGCTGATGCCATGCTGCTCGAACACATGCAGCAGTTCACGCAGTGAACCCGGGCGGTCCTCGGGCAGATGCACCGACAGCGCGTTGGTTTCGGTCAGGTCGGCCAGCAGATAGCCGACCCGCTCGAAGGTGTAGTTGCCCTCGGCCAGTACCTGCGGCCCGAAGGCGGCCTGGTTGTCGGCCAGCAGCTGCTGGCGGAAGGCTGCACGCGCGGCATCATCGCCCTGCCCGACCTGCGCCTGCAGCGCGCGCAGCTGCCCCACCAGGCGTTCCAGCATCGGCGCCACATAGGGGTTGCCGAACTGGATGTCCTCATAGATGGCCGGGTTGAGCGAGAGGATGCGGGCGATGATCGCCGTGTTCAGTTCGAACGAGGCCGAACGGTAGGGCATCAGTGCGGCCAGCGCACCCAGCTGCGGCTGGTACTCGCGCAGCACGCCGGCCTGCGCGAGGTGGCTGGCGTGGACCATGGCCTGCACCAGCGCCATCACCTGGTCGTGGTGATCGGGCGTGGCCTGCACACACTCGGCCTGCAGCGCAGCACACAGCGCCTGTACCCACGGCTGCCAGGCCTGCAGGCGCGCCTCGCAGACCACCATCACCCGACCCTTCAGCGTCGGCGCCTTGGGCGGTGCGGTCATCGGATGCAGGCCGACCACCTCGGCGTGGGAGGTGAGCATGGCCTGCACCGGCGCCTCCTTCACCGAGGTCACGTCCAGCCACAACCGCCCCTGTTCACGCCCTGCCGAGCGCTGCACGTACTCGGCGATCAGGGCGGGCGTGTGCCGGATCGGCGCGGAGAACACCAGCACGTCGGCCTGCTCCAGCAGCATGTCCGGCGAATGCGAGCCCGGGTCGGCCGGATCATGGCCGATCACCTGCAGCTGCATGCGCTCGCGGAAGAAGCGGGCCAGCCAGCGGCCGTAGGCACCGTCGCTGCCGACGATGCCCACGATACGGGGGGCTGCGCTCATGCGATGCGCTCGGCACGGAAACGATTGGCATCGGCCAGCGCCGCCGGCGCCGCGGACAGCACGTCAAATTCCTCGTAGCCGTGGGCCAGTGTTGCTTCAAGCGCGGCATGGGTACCGGCCACCGCCCGGGAGATGGCCTGCTGCATGGTTTCGCCGCGCAGCAGGAAGGCCACGATCAGCGCCATCAGCACATCGCCGGTGCCGGCCACATCCACCGGCAGCAGCGGCGAGGTCCAGCGCCAGGTTTCCTGCGCGCTGACCGCCAGGGTGACCAGTTCACCGGGGGCACCGCCCACGCTGTGTGCCAGCACCCACTGCGGGCCGCGTGCCAGCAGCACCCGTGCTGCAGCGATGGCATCGGCTTCGGCCAGCGCCGGCAGGCCGGTCAGGCGGCCCAGTTCGAAGGCGTTGGGGGTGACCAGCCACGCATGCGGCAGCAGCCGCTCGGCGAAGATCGCCTCCAACCCGGGCTCCACGTAGGGACCGGTGTGGGTATCGCCGATGACCGGGTCCAGGCAGTAGCGCAGCTGCGGGCAGGCCGGCAGCACCGCATCCAGCCAGTCGGCAAAGGCCGCGCCGTTGCCGACGCTGCCGAAGTAGCCGGATACCAGCATCTTCGCGCGCTGTGGCAGGCCGCGTTCGGCGGTGCCGCGCAGCAGGTCGGCGAACCAGTCGCTGGGCAGCACGCGGCCCCGGGTGGTGTCGTAGAACGGGGCATTGCTCAGCAGCGTGGTCGGGATTTCCGCCACCCGCACGCCCAGCGCGCGCAGCGGTGGTACCGCGGCGCTGTTGCCGGCATGGCCGTACACCAGTTGCGACTGGACCGAAATGACATCGATCGGCGAGGGCCCGTCGGGCCGCTGGCGGCGGCCGTGGACCAGGTGGTTGTCGAGGGATTCGCTCATGCCCGCATTCTACGCCCAAGGGGGTTTTCGGCAGGGCTGCGCCCTGCACCTGCCGAAGCCTCAAGCAACGGCAACGGCAACAGCAACAGCGGGCTATCCGTGGGATGGCGGAGCACTGTGGGTTTGCGGGGACGCCGTAAACCCGTCCATGGGGGCTTGGTCGCCGCATCCATGCGGCTCACACCCCGCAATCCCACAGTGCCCCGCCTTCGACAGTTGGCCGGAGGCCAGTAGATCCACGCCATGCGTGGATGCTTCTCGATGGCTCATCGAATATTCGATTTCGATGGAAATTCATCCACGCATGGCGTGGATCTACCGTGTCGACCAAGGTCGACACCTACCAACAGCCGCGGGAAACTGTCGAAGGCGGGGTGGGTCCGGTTGAGGGGGCGTGAGCCGCATGGATGCGGCGACCGAGCTTACAGGGACGTACTTGCAGCGTCCCCCTCAACCGGACCCACCCCGCCTCCCCCCAGGAAACCAGCCTCTGCTGTTGCTTCTGCTCTGGTTTCGGCAGGTGCAGGGCTGCAAGCCCTGCAACCCACCCCACCCTCAGTGTGCAGTCGGCCGCGACGGCGGCAGCCAGGCGGCCACGATACCCAGCAGCGGCAGGAACGCGGTCAGCTGGTACACGTATTCGATGCTGGTGTGGTCCGCCAGCAGGCCCAGCACCGCCGCCCCCAGCCCGCCCATGCCGAAGGCGAAACCGAAGAACAGGCCCGACACCATGCCGATGCGGTGCGGCATCATTTCCTGCGCATAGACCACGATGGCCGAGAACGCCGAGGACAGCACGAAGCCGATCAGCACCGCCAGCACCGTGGTCCACAGCAGGTCGGCATGCGGCAGTGCCAGTGCGAACGGCGCCACGCCCAGGATCGAGGTCCAGATGATCGGCTTGCGGCCGATGCGGTCACCCAGCGGGCCGCCGAGGAAGCCACCGGCCGCCGACGCCACCAGGAAAGCGAACAAATGCAGCTGCGCCTGCTCCACCGGAATGCCGAAGTGGTGGATCAGGTAGAACGTGAAGTAGCTGCCGATGCTGGCCATGTAGAAGTACTTGCTGAAGATCAGCACCAGCAGGATGGCCAGCACGCGGGCGACCGTGCGCGGCGGAATCTGCGGCGCGGCCACCACATGCCCGGCCGGACGCGGCGCCCCCAGGTGCAGCGCGTACCAGCGGCCGACATAGGTCAGCAGCGCAATGCCGATCAGCGCAGCCCCGGCGAACCAGGAGGCCGCATGCTGGCCATGCGGCACGATCACCGCCGCGGCGATCAGCGGGCCCAGCGCGGTACCGAAGTTGCCCCCCACCTGGAACACCGACTGGGCCAGGCCATGACGGCCACCGGACGCCAGCCGCGCGATGCGCGAGGCCTCGGGGTGGAAGATCGCCGAACCGATACCCACCAGCGCCGCAGCCACCAGCACCAGCGCGTAGTTCGGGGCAAAGCCCAGCAGCAGCATGCCGCACAGGGTGGAGGCCATGCCGATCGGCAGCGAGTACGGCGCCGGATGGCGGTCGGTCTGCAGGCCGACCAGCGGCTGGAAGATCGAGGCGGTCAACTGGTAGGTGAGCGTGATCAGCCCGATCTGGGTAAAGCTCAGGGCGAATTCGCCCTTGATGACCGGATAGATGGCCAGGATCAGCGACTGCATCATGTCGTTGATGACATGCGAGGTGGAGACGGCGGCCAGCACGCGGGTGGCGGCTGAACGCTGGGGGGCGGAGGTTGAAGCCAATGTCGACATGGGGGCGCAGACAGGAACCGTGGGGCCGACCATGCTAGGGTGGCGGCCCGCCCCCTTCCGCCGCGATCTGGTCATGCCCTATCGCAAAAAGGACATTTCTCCACCCTGCCCGCTGCGCGAAGGCGCTCCCTGGCGGGAAGTCCCCACCCAGCGCCCGGTCACCTGCCGGGTCCGCGATTACCCGGCCGGCTTCCATATCTCGCCCCATTGGCACGAGCGGCACCAGCTGGTGTATGCGATGTCCGGCCTGATGGTGGTGCGCTCGGAAGTTGGCCGCTGGGTGGTGCCGTCCACCCGGGCGATCTGGATGCCGGCCGGCATGGCACACGCGGTGGACTGCATCGCCGACGTGCACATGCGCAGCCTGTACATCGACCCGGGTTTCGCGCCGGCCCTTCCAGCCGAACCTTTCGCGGTGGGGGTGTCGCCCCTGCTGCGTGAACTGCTGCATGCGGCCAGCCTGATCGATGCGCCCTTCGAGGAACACACCCGTGACGGGCGGGTGGTGCGGCTGCTGCTGGACGAACTGCATCGCATGGATGTGCTGCCACTGCACCTGCCGGAACCGGCCGATCCGCGCCTGCGCCGGATCTGCCAGCATCTGCAGCGCCATCCCGAAGACGAAGCCACCCTGCCGGACTGGGCCCAACTGCTGGGTGTTGACGTGAAGACCATCCAGCGCCGCTTCGCCGCCGAACTGGGCATGACCTTCGGGCAGTGGCGGCAGCAGGCCCGGCTGCTGGAGGCGATGGAACGCCTGGCGACCGGCGCGAAGGTGATCGATGTGGCCCTGGCCACCGGCTATGACAGCCCCAGCGCATTCACCAGCATGTTCAAGCGGCAGCTGGGGCAGACACCGGCGGCATTTTTCCGTTGAAGCGTTGAGCCGCATCCACGCATGGCGTGGATCCACCAGGGCGCGTCACAGGCCCGAGCGCCCGGAAACGAAAACGCCGGGCAGTGCCCGGCGTCATCGTCGTTGCAGGCTGCCGCCGGGAATCAGGAGGTCATCCGGTCCCAGAAACCCTTCACGCCATCGAGGAAGGTCGCCGACTTCGGCGAATGCTTGCGCGCTTCCTCGCCGATGAAGGTGGCTTCGAACTGTTCCAGCAGCTTGCGCTGGTCGCTGGTGAGGTTGACCGGGGTTTCCACCACCACGCGGCAGTACAGGTCGCCTTCGCTGCGGCTGCGCACCGACCGCACGCCCTTGCCGCGCAGGCGGAACAGCTTGCCGGTCTGGGTTTCGGCCGGGATGCGGATTTCCGCTTCGCCGCCCAGCGTGGCCACGCGCACGGTATCGCCCAGCGCCGCCTGCGAGATGCGGATCGGCACTTCGCAGTGCAGGTCGTCGCCATCGCGCTGGAAGATGTGGTGCTCGCGCACGCGCACTTCCACGTACAGGTCACCCGGCGGTGTTCCGGCGGGACCGGCTTCACCCTCGCCGGCCAGGCGGATGCGGTCGCCGGTATCGACGCCCGCCGGCACCTTCACCGACAGCACCTTGTCTTCCTCGACACGGCCGTTGCCGTGGCAGGTCTTGCAGGGCTTGGCGATGATCTGGCCACGGCCACCGCAGTTGTGGCAGGCCTGCTGCATGGCGAAGATGCCACGCTGGATGCGCACCTGGCCGCGGCCATGGCACACCGTGCAGGTTTCCACCTTGCCGTCTTCCGAGCCGCTGCCATCACAGTCGCCGCATTCGGCCAGGGTCGGAATCTCGATGCGGCGCTCGATGCCCCGTACCGCTTCTTCCAGGTCCAGCTCCATCACGTAACCGATATCGGCACCGCGACGGGCCTGGCGTGGGCCACCGCCGCCGGCACCGCCAAAGATGTTGCCGAAGATGTCGCCGAAAATATCGTTCATGTCCGGGCCACCCGGACCGCCGCCACCGCCCATGCCATGCTCGAACGCAGCGTGGCCATGGCTGTCGTACATGCGGCGCTTGTTGCCGTCGGACAGCACTTCGTAGGCTTCCTTGCACTCCTTGAAGGAGGCTTCGGCCGCCGCATCACCCGGGTTGCGGTCCGGATGGAACTTCATCGCGCAGCGACGGTAAGCCTTCTTCAGCTCCTCGTCGGTGGCGGTGCGGGCTACGCCCAGGACTTCGTAGTAATCGCGCTTGCTCATAGAGTGAATCAGGTTCCAGTACGTCGGGATTCGTCAAAGCGCAAGAGCGGAACCAGGTCCGCTCTTGCGTCGGGCGCCCCGACACGCCGGTTGGCGGCCAGGACCCTGATGCGACGACGGGACGCTGGCTGGCAGCGTCCCGCGTCGTTCTGGATCAGGACTTCTTGTCGTCCTTGACTTCGGTGAACTCAGCGTCCACCACGTCATCGTGCTTGCCACCGGCGGTACCGGCATCGGCAGCCCCCTGGGCGCCGCCCTGGTCGGCCGAAGCAGCGGCGAACAGCGACTGGCCGGCTTCTTCCAGCACCTTCGACTTGGCTTCGATCTGCGCCTTGTCGTCGCCCTTCATCGCGGTTTCCAGGTCGGCCAGTGCGGCCTCGACCTTGCCGATGACATCGCCGCCGACCTTGCTGCCGTGCTCGGTGATGGCGCTGCGGGTGCCGTGGATCAGGGCATCGGCCTGGTTACGGGCCTGCACCAGTTCCTGGAACTTCTTGTCTTCTTCGCGGTTGGCTTCCGCGTCGGCGACCATGCGCGCGATCTCTTCCTCGGACAGGCCCGAACCGGCCTTGATCTCGACCTTCTGTTCCTTGTTGGTCTTCTTGTCCTTGGCCGACACGTGCAGGATGCCGTTGGCGTCGATGTCGAAGGACACTTCCACCTGCGGCAGGCCACGCGGGGCCGGCTCGATGCCGGACAGGTCGAACTTGGCCAGCGACTTGTTGAAGCGGGCCTGCTCGCGCTCACCCTGCAGCACGTGCACGGTCACGGCCGACTGGTTGTCCTCGGCGGTGGAGAACACCTGCGAGGCCTTGGTCGGGATGGTGGTGTTCTTCTCGATGATCTTGGTGAACACGCCGCCCATGGTCTCGATGCCCAGCGACAGCGGGGTCACGTCCAGCAGCAGCACGTCCTTGACGTCGCCACCCAGCACGCCGCCCTGGATCGCCGCACCCAGTGCCACGGCTTCGTCCGGGTTGACGTCCTTGCGCGGTTCCTTGCCGAAGAACTCGGTCACCGCCTGCTGCACCTTCGGCATGCGGGTCTGGCCACCGACCAGGATCACTTCGCTGATGTCGCTCGAACGCAGGCCGGCATCGTTCAGCGCGACGCGGCACGGCTCGATCGACTTCTTGATCAGGTCTTCCACCAGCGCTTCCAGCTTGGCGCGGGTCAGCTTGATGTTCAGGTGCTTCGGACCCGATGCGTCAGCGGTGACGTACGGCAGGTTCACTTCGGTCTGCTGGGCGCTGGACAGCTCGATCTTGGCGCGCTCGGCAGCGTCCTTCAGGCGCTGCAGGGCCAGCGGATCCTTGCGCAGGTCGATGCCCTGGTCCTTGTTGAACTCTTCCACCAGGTACTCGATGACGCGGTTGTCGAAATCTTCGCCGCCCAGGAAGGTGTCGCCGTTGGTGGCCAGCACTTCGAACTGCTTTTCACCATCGACGTTGGCGATTTCGATCACCGAGACGTCGAAGGTGCCGCCGCCCAGATCGTAGACGACGATCTTGCGGTCCTTGTTGTCGCCCTTGTCCAGGCCATAGGCCAGCGCGGCCGCGGTCGGCTCGTTGATGATGCGCTTGACGTCCAGGCCGGCGATGCGGCCGGCGTCCTTGGTCGCCTGGCGCTGGCTGTCGTTGAAGTAGGCCGGCACGGTGATGACCGCCTCGGTGACCTTCTCGCCGAGGAAGTCCTCGGCGGTCTTCTTCATCTTTTCCAGCACCTTGGCCGAGATTTCCTGCGGCGCCATCTTCTTGGCATCGCTGGTGGCCACCCAGGCATCGCCATTGTCATGGGCCAGGATGCTGTACGGGACGTGGGCGATGTCCTTCTGCACTTCGGCGTCGGTGAACTTGCGGCCGATCAGGCGCTTCACCGCATAGAAGGTGTTCTTCGGGTTGGTCACGGCCTGGCGCTTGGCCGAGGCACCGACCAGGACTTCGCCGTCCTTGGTGTAGGCGACGATCGACGGGGTGGTGCGATCGCCTTCCGAGTTTTCGATGACGCGGGCCTTGCCGCCGTCCATGATCGCCACGCACGAGTTGGTGGTGCCGAGGTCGATACCAATGATCTTGCCCATGGGGGAGACTCCTGAAAATGTTCGGTCAGTCCGGCCCTTCGGCCGGTGGATGAATGGGATGTGGGGGAGGCTCGTGGAACATTCAAGCCGTCACCCGAACGCTGTGTTCAGCGGTTTGAAACTTTCGCCGGGCAGGACCCGGCGCTACCGGTCCGGGCAGGCAGCGCCGGGCGATGCCCGGCGGCCCTGCGCCCGGACCGAGGGGTCAGTCGGCGGCCACCACCACCAGCGCCGGCCGCAGCAGGCGCTCGTTCAGCAGGTAGCCCTTCTGGAACACGGTCACCACGCTGCCCGGGGCGGCACCCGGGGCGGGCACCTGGCTGATGGCCTGGTGGTGTTCAGGGTTGAACGGCTGGCCGGTCGGGTCCAGCAGCACCAGCCCGTTGTCGGCGGCAACCTTCAGCAGCTGCTTGTAGGTCAGCTCCAGGCCTTCGCGCAGCGGGTGGGCCTCATCGCCGGCAGCCTTCAGGCCGGCATCCAGGCTGTCGAACACCGGCAGCAGTTCGCCCAGCAGCTTCTCGTTGGCGAACTTGCGGGCCTGATCGATGTCACGGGCCACGCGCTTGCGCTGGTTCTCCAGGTCGGCACGTTCGCGCAGGGCGTCGGCCCTGACCTGCTCGACCTCGGCGCGCAGGCGCTCCAGTTCGTCGTTGACGCCGTGGGCGGCGGCTGCATCGGCCGCGCTCTGCTGGGATTCGATATCTGGATGTTCTTGGTTCATGTCTGGGTCCCTGGCGGTCACTCCCCGCCTCCATCCCCCCTAGTGTGGGCGGGATGCTGCGTTTCAAGCGTCGGTGGCCCCCGAACCCCGTCCGGACGGCGAAAAGGCCGCGCCCAGGGCCTCGGCCGTGGCCTGTACCAGCGGAATCATGCGGTCATAGGCCATCCGCTTGGGGCCGATCACCCCCAGCACGCCCAGCACCTGGCCGTTGGCCGTATACGGGGCGGTGACCAGCGAGACCCCCTGCAACGGCACCACCCCGGTCTCCTCACCGATGAAGATGCGCACGCCCGGGGCCTGGATGGTCCGCTCCAGCAGCTGCAGGATCTCGCGCTTGCTGGAAAACAGTTCGAACAGCTCGCGCAGGCGCTCCAGGTCGGACAGGTCCTGTACGCCCATCAGGCGGGTCTGGCCCGCCACCAGCATGTCGTCAGCCGGCGGCTGCAGGGCCTGCTCGGCCAGCTCGATGCTGTGCGAGAGCAGCTGCTCCAGCTCCGACTGCGCATCGCGCAGCTCCAGCAGCAGGCGGGTGCGGATCTCGGCCACCGGCAGGCCGGCGAAGTGCGCATTGAGGTAGTTGGCCACCCGTTCCAGTTCGCCCGGGTCGAAACCACGCCGGGTCTCGATCACCCGGTTCTGCACTTCGTTGTCGGCAAACACCAGGATGGCCAGCACCCGGCGCCCGTCCAGCGCCACGAAATCGATCTGGCGGAAGGCGAACTGCTCGCGCCGCGGCGCACTGACCACGCCGACGAAATGACTCATCGCCGACAGCAGTTCCGAGGCGCTGCCCAGCAGGGCCTGGGTACTGCCGCCGCCGGCCAGCTCCTGCCGCAACCGGGCCAGTTCCCCCTCGCCCGGCGGCTGCATCTGCAGCAGGCTGTCCACGAACATGCGGTAGCCATGGGCGGTCGGTACCCGGCCGGCGGAGGTGTGCGGCGAGGCCAGCAGGCCCAGGTCTTCCAGGTCCCCCAGGATGTTGCGGATGGTCGCCGGGCTGACATCCAGCCCTGCCACCCGGGCCAGCGTCTGCGACCCGACCGGCTCACCATCCTGGATGTAGCGGGCGATCAGCGTACGCAGCAGGTGGCGCGCGCGCGGCGCCAGGGGGTCGGAAGAACCGTGCATGGAATCAGCCTGTGAGACACAGGCACTAGATAATGGCCTGACCCGACCTTGGCAAGTCATTGGAGCCGCCGCCCGCGCATGCTAGCGTTGCGCGGCTTGCCAGACCCACTCCCCATGCTCAGACATCTTTCCATCAAGGATTTCGCCGTCGTCCGCGCCACCGAACTGGAATTCGGCCCCGGCATGACCGTTGTTTCCGGTGAAACCGGTGCCGGCAAGTCGCTGATGGTCGACGCGCTGGGCTTCCTGTCCGGCCTGCGCGCCGACAGTGGCGTGGTCCGCCATGGCGCGGCCCGCGCCGAGCTGTCGGCCGAATTCGCGCTCGACGCCCTGGAGGGCGCCCGTCGCTGGCTGGCCGACAACGAACTGGATGACGACAACCAGTGCCAGCTGCGCCGGGTGATCCGTGCCGACGGTGGCTCACGGGCCTGGATCAACGGCCGCCCCGTCACCCTGACCCAGCTCGGGGAACTGGCCGCGTTCCTGGTCGAGATCCATGGCCAGCACGAACAGCAGGCGCTGCTGTCGCGCCCGTCGCAGATGGGCCTGCTCGACGCCTACGCCGGCAACGCCGCCGAACGCCGCCGGGTACGCCAGGCGGCGGCCGTCTGGCAGGCGCTGGTGGACGAAGCCGAGGCCCTGTCGCAGCAGGGCGATGTCAGCGACCGCATCGGCTTCCTGGAACACCAGCTGCGCGAACTGGAACGCGAAGACCTGGAGCCCGACGCGATCGCCGCGCTCGGCGCCAGCCACCGCCGCCAGGCCCATGCCAGCGCCCTGCTGGCGGCCTGCGAAGGGGCCAGCGGCCAGCTCAACGGCGATGACGGCATTTCCGCACTGGGCCTGCTGCAGCAGGTCCGCCACGACCTGTCGCGCGTCGCCGAACACGATCCCCGCCTGGGCGAGGTGGACGGCCTGATCGACAACGCCGCCATCCAGCTGCACGAGGCGCTGGCCCTGCTCGACCGTGTCCACGACGACCTGGACGCCGACCCCGAGCAGTTCGAGGAGAACGAACGCCGCCTGGGCCGCCTGCACGACCTGGCGCGCAAGCACCGCGTGCCGATGGACGAACTGGCTGCCCAGCGCGAACGCATGCAGGCCGAGGTGGAACAGCTGCGCGGGGCCGACGTGCGCCTGCAGCGCCTGGCCGGTGAGATCGACAAGGCCGCCAGCGCCTGGCGCGAGCAGGCGGCCGTGCTCAGCGCCAGCCGCCAGCGCGCGGCCACCGAGCTGTCGGCCACCACCACCGGCCTGATCGCCGAGCTGGGCATGGGCGGCGGCCAGTTCCTGATCGCACTGGAACCGCTGGACGTGGCCCGGCCCGATCCGCTGGGCGCCGAGCGCGCCGAGTTCCTGGTGGCGGCCAACGCCGGCCAGCCCCCGCGCCCGCTGCGCAAGGTGGCCTCCGGCGGCGAACTGTCGCGCATCTCGCTGGCCATCGAAGTGGCTGCGCTGGACCTGGATGCCGTACCGACCATGGTGTTCGATGAAGTCGATTCGGGCATCGGCGGCGCGGTGGCCGACATCGTCGGCCAGAAGCTGCGCGCCCTCGGCGAGAAGCGCCAGGTGCTGTGCGTTACCCACCTGCCCCAGGTCGCGTCCAAGGGCCATGCCCACTACCGCGTCAGCAAGGCGCCAGTGGATGGCATGACCCAGAGTGCCGTGGAGAAGCTGGACGCCAAGGCCCGCGAGGAAGAACTGGCACGCATGCTCGGCGGCGTGGAAGTGAGCAAGGAAGCGCGCGCGGCGGCCCGCAAGCTGCTGCAGGCCTGAGTGGCGGTAACGCGCCCGCTGGGCGCGCAGGCAACCTCAGCGGGCACCCACCGGGCCGTCGTTGCCGCTCACCCCAGAGGCCGCGACAGGTCCACCTGCCCAGCCAGGAAGTCCAGGAAGGCGCGCACCCGCAGCGGCAGGTAGCCGCCCTGCCCCAGGTACACCGCGTGCACCTCCTCCAGGTCGCCCGGGTTGGACTCCTCCAGCACCGGCAACAGGCGCCCGGCGGCGATGTCCGCCAGCACCTGGAACGTCGCAAGGCGGGCCAGCCCCACCCCGGCGATGGCCAGTTGGCGCAGGGCATCCCCATTGCTGGCGCGGACACTGCCCCGTGGCGGCACGACATGCAGTTCCCCGTCCACCTGCAGCGGCCAGCCCGGCTGTGCCCGGGCATGGCCGATGTCCAGGCGGTTGTGGCCCTGCAGCGCATCGACGCTGCGCGGCAGGCCATGCCGCGCGGCGTAGGCCGGCGAGGCCACGATCATCATCGGGGTCGCCCCGAGACGGCGCGCCACCAGGCGTTCATTCTTCAGCGGCCCTGCACGCACCGCCACATCGGTCCGCTGCTCCAGCAGATCGATGACTTCATCGTTGAGCGCGACATCCACCGTGACCATCGGGTGCGCCGCCAGGAATGCCGGCAACAGCGGCAGCAGGAAATGCTGGCCGAACGGCACGTTGGCATTCACCCGCAGCCGGCCACGGGGCACTTCATGGGCGCTGGCGCAGCGCTCGGCCTCGTCCAGGTCGGCCAGCACCCGCACCCCGCGCTCGTAGAACGTGCGTCCTTCGCTGGTCAGCTGCACCTGCCGGGTGGAACGCTGCAGCAGGCGCGTGCCCAGCCGCTGCTCCAGCCTGGCCACCAGCTTGCTGACCGCCGAGGGGGTCATCTCCAGGGTCCGGGCCGCGGCGGAAAAGCCGCCCGCCTCGATCACCCGGATGAAAACCTCCAGTTCCCCGGACCGGTTGATGTCGTTGCGCGCCATGGCAGTGAATCCAATTCACGGATCGGGACAGGAACGCATTCTATTTCACAACCGGACCCGCGTACGCCGGCAGGCGCCCCAACGAAAAACCCCGGGCCGGGCCCGGGGTCTGCTCGCCTTCGCCACGCCGGTGTCAGCGTCGCTTCTTGCGCACGTACAGCACCAGCGAATGCTCTTCCAGCTCGTAACCATGTTCGGCGGCGATCTTGCGCTGCAGCTCTTCGATCTGGCTGCTTTCGAACTCGATGATCTTGCCGGTGTCCACATCGACCATGTGGTCGTGGTGGCCGCCACGGTCCAGTTCGTAGACGGCCTGGCCGCCTTCGAAATTGTGCTTGAGCACCAGCCCGGCCGCCTCGAACTGGGTCAGCACGCGGTAGACCGTTGCCAGGCCGATCTCGTCGCCATGCTCCAGGAGCTGGCGGTAGATGTCTTCGGCCGTCATGTGGTGATGGGGGGTGCGCTGCTCCAGCAGTGCCAGGATCCGCATCCGCGGATGGGTCACCTTCAGGCCGACTTTGCGCAGGTCGTGGGTTTCCATAAAGCTCCGTTCATTGGCGATTTAGCGCCAGCTGCCTCGGATTGGGTCGCGGTGGCACGCCGGGAGTGTATCATCGGATCGATTTCCTCAACCGCCCTTCCTCGATGCGCAATCTCCTGCTGGTCGCCGCCGTCGCCCTGTCCACCACGGGCTGCGGCATCATCTACAAGCAACCCATCTATCAGGGCAACCTGATCCGGGAAGATGCCGTGGCCAAGCTGCAGGTCGGGCAGAGCAAGCAGCAGGTCAATGCGCTGCTGGGCACCCCGTCCATTCCGGACCCGTTCCACGCCCAGCGCTGGGATTACACCTCCAGCCAGCGCGTGAACCGCTTGGGCCGGACCGAAGTGAAGAACTTCACCGTGTACTTCGACAATGAAGCGGTCACCCGCTGGGAAGGCGACTACTTCCCGGCCAACGACCAGACCCTGGCCCAGCAGACCGTGCGCCAGTTCGGCCGCAACCTGCCGAAGGAAAAGAAGAAGGGCGGTCGCTGAGGCGCCATCGGCCCGCCCGCACCGGGCGGGTCCGGTTCAGCCGCCGCGCGCGCGCCGCCGGCGGTTGTCCTTGGGGTCGGCCAGCAACGGCCTGAGCAGTTCGACCCGGTCACCGTCCAGCAGGAGCTGGCCCGGCGCTGCCAGAACCCCGTGCACCGCCACCGCCGGGCAGTCCGCGGCCCCGGGAATCGCGCAGGCGGCCACGGCATCGGCCACTGTCGCCTCGTCCGGCAGCTGGAGCAGGCGGCTGTCCACCCGGTCCGGCCAGGCCAGCACCACCTCGACGGCAATCATCGGCTCAGCCCTCGTCGGCGACGCGGACGAAATCATTCACCATCCGGTCGGCCAGCCCCTGGAAGCCGATCGCCAGCGCCGGCCCCAGCAGCCGCGAACTGGGCTCGAACTCCAGGATCAGGCTGACCTTGCAGGCATCTTCGGCCAGCGCATGGAATTCCCAGCGGCCATGCAGCTGCTTGAACGGGCCGTCGCGCAGCTGCATGTCGATGCTGTGCGGGCGCTGCAGGGTGTTTTCGGTCATGAACCAGGTGCTGAACGAACCCAGCCCCAGGTCCAGCCGGGCCACCAGCCGGTCCTGCCCCTGCTCGAGGATGCTCGCCCCGGAGCACCAGCGGAAGCGGCGCGGATAGGCCTGGACATCGTTGACCAGATCGAACATGTGCGCGGCCGAGTGTTCGACCAGGGCGCTGCGGCGGATGGTAGGCATAAGACGGAAGCGTTCGGCAATCGACCGGGCGGGCCCGAATCGGAGACAATACGGAAATGAGCAAGAACAGCGGCAAGGATAAAGCAAAGAGCGCGACGGCCAACAAAACCATCGCGTTGAACAAGCGTGCCCGCCACGAGTACCACATCGAGGAGCGCTTCGAAGCCGGCCTGGCCCTGCAGGGCTGGGAGGTGAAGTCGATCCGCGCCGGACGCGGCAACATCATCGACGCCTACGCGTATGTGAAGCGCGGGGAGATCTACCTGATCGGCGCGCAGATCACCCCGTTGATCCAGGCCTCCACCCACGTGGTGGCCAATGACCGGCGCGAGCGCAAGCTGCTGCTGCACCGGAACGAGATCGACAAGCTGATCGGCAAGGTCGAGCGCGACGGCTACACGATCGTGCCCACCGCGATGTACTGGAGCAAGAACAAGATCAAGCTCGAGGTTGCGCTGGCCAAGGGCAAGCAGAACCACGACAAGCGCGATGCCGCCAAGGACCGTGACTGGGCGATCGAAAAGCAGCGCGTGATGCGCCGGGGCAACCGGGACGCCTGAGCGGGCACTGCCCGGCGGTACGCCGCTGGGGACCGGTCAGCCCGCCAGCATGCGGCGCTGGCAGCGCGGCGCCAGCGCCGCATGCATCACCGCCAGGTGCATCACCACCGCCAGTTCCGGGGCATGGCGGTCATCGCCCTCCCGCCACTGGCGGGCCATCTGCGCGGCATCGGCCGGCAGCAGGGCCATCAACTGGCCGTCATCCATCGCGTCGGCCGCGCACTGCAGCTGCCGGGCCATCTGCCGGGACTGGTGCACATAGGCCAGCACGCTGGTACCGGCCAGCGCCATCAGCACCAGCGCCAGGCCGTGCTCGAACCACAGGGCCAGGACATCCGGCCCCCAGGCCGCCAGCGCCAGCACGGCCAGGCCGAACACCCGCCACCCCATCCACTGCGCCTGGTTGCGGCGCGGCCAGTGCACCACCACGGCGCTGGCCAGCAGCGCCGTGGCCGCGATCGCCGGCAGCGCGGCCAGGCAGGCGGCCAGCAGGGTCAGCGACAGCAGCGCCCAGACCCAGCCCGGCGGCAATGCACGCTGCTGGTAGGCCGCACCGACCGGCCCCACCAGTTCCCGCAGGCTGCGCTGTTGTGTCACGTCCGTCACCGAAGGCCTCCGACTCGCACTGTCCTGATCCTCGCCCTCAGTGTGTCGCAAAAAGGTTTGGATGACGTTAGCAACTCGCTATGACCGTTTCCCTTCATCGCCCACGGCCCGCCAGCAGCCCTCCATGAATGGAAGCCACCATAAGCAGCAAGGCAACCGCGCCCGCTGTCGGCGACCATGACGCAGCGCACACCCGGCCACGCCGCCGCCTGCCACGATCTCCCTCCCCCACGCCTGCTTATCTGGATACTGATGGACACCTCGACGCACACGCTTCCCCAGGGCATCGCCGCAACGCTCCGCTCCCCCGCCGGGGATGGCAGGAAGCCGGCGGTCATCCTGTGCCACGGCTTCTGTGGCATCCAGGACCTGCTGCTGCCCGATTTCGCCAACGCCTTCGCCAACGCCGGTTTTGTCACCGTTACGTTCGACTACCGGGGCTTCGGGGCCAGCGAGGGCGAACGCGGCCGGCTGGTGCCGGCTCTGCAGATCGAGGACATCCTGACCGTCATCGGCTGGACCCGGAGCCTGCCGCAGGTGGACCCGGCGCGCATCGGCCTGTGGGGCACCTCGCTGGGAGGCGGCCACGTCTTCGGTGCTGCTGCCCGCGATGGCGACATCCGCGGCATCGTCAGCCAGCTGGGTTTCGCCGATGGCGAGGCGGTGGTGACCGGCCAGATGAGCGACACGGAAAAGGAAGGCTTCATCGCGACCCTGGACAAGATGGCGGAGAAGCAGAAGGTCACCGGGAAGGAGATGTTCGTGGGCGTCACGCGCGTGCTGAACGACCCTGAATCCAAGGCGTTCTTCGAGGAGAACCGGGTCAAGCACCCGGCCATGGACATCAAGATCCCCTTCCTGACGGTCAGGGAGACGCTGAACTACGCACCGGCCCTGGCCGCCGCGCAGGTCACCTGCCCCACGCTGGTGGTGGTGGCCGGCCAGGACACGGTCAATCCCCCGGCCCAGGGCCGCGCCCTGTTCGATGCCGTCGCCGCGCCGGTGAAGCAGCTGCACGAAGAACCCGGCGCCCGCCATTACGACATCTACACCGGTGACCACTTCGGCAAGGTCGTTGCACTCCAGACCGGATGGTTCCAGGCGCACCTGTGATCGGCGCGCGGCCTGCCGCGTGACTGTTCAGGAAGATTGCCGTAGTATTCGCCGTGTTGGGCAGGACCCATGCCAGCGTTTCCGGCCGGGGTCCTCAACGCCTTGCAAGACTTGAAGAAACCGGGGGTGCATTGGTTTCGACGGGGGTTGTGAAGTTGCCTGGCGCATGCCGAGGGGGTAGCTTTCCTCGTAAATCCAGCTGCAAAACTCTAGTTGCCAACGACGACAACTACGCTCTGGCCGCTTAAGGCCTAAGCCTCGAAACCGCTTGTGTCCATGCTCGCGGTGTAGAGTCACTATCATGGAATCGCGCTGGACGGCTGCCTGTCAGTCCGGCACTAGAACACAACAGGCTGGTTCCCGGATGCGCTTTGCGCACCGTGCTGTTCGGGGACGAGATCCAACGGTGAGCTAAGCATGTAGTGCTGGGGATGGAGTGCCTTCGGACGGCGGTTCAATTCCGCCCACCTCCACCAACTGTAAGCGGAATCTATCGCTAAGCGACTGATTTCGCAAGGGTTAGGCCCGGAGTTTGATAGACACGTTTGAGCCGAGCGAGGTATCAAACGAGGTATCAAACTCCGGTGCCGAAGCCTTATCTCCTACGCCGCAGCAGCGGCGTCTACGCTCGGTTCTTTGTTCCCACGCCGCTGCAGCCCTTGGTTGGGTCGCGCTACCTACTGCGCCCCCTGTATTTGCCAATGGGCGATGCCGCACGGCTGGTCGCCGCCCAGATGGCAATGGCACTATCCCAAGCATTCGACACAATGCGAGGGGGCGTGAACGTGGATTTGGAAGAAGTCCTGCGGAGCATCCGCGAAAACGGACACCGCGACTTGACGATCAAGGGAGTGACGCTGCCCAACGGAGTTTCCATCGCCGAGGCAGAGATCAACACCCCGCAAGACGAAGCCATGCTGTTGCGGGTCTTGGAGGACCTTGCGAAGAAGGATCCACTCCAAGCTGCCGTGCTCGGGATATCCCCAACCTCTATTGCCAGACCGGGACCCCTGCTGTCCGAACGCATCACCGTCTATCTGGGCGACATGCGGAGGGCCGAGCGCAGCGCCAAGAACGTGCTGGACACCGAACACAGCCTTGGCCTCTTCCTGGCGCTGGGCCAGGACAAACCGATCGAGCAGGTCACGGCCACAGACGTCCGCTCTTTCCTCGATGCCCTGGAGGTCTACCCGAGCAATGCGAGCAAGAAAAAGGAGTTTGCGGGCTTGGCCCCAGCCGACATTCTGGCAAGGGCCAAAAACGGTGGCTACGCGGGGTTGAGCATGCGGACGAAAGAGAAGCATCGCGATCGCATCGCCGCATTCTTCAACGCCCAAGCCGCAGAAGACCTCATCCCCAAAGCGCCTCACAAAGCGATCCTCAACCGCGCCAAGACGAAGACGGACGCACCCAGCCGCGAGCCCTTCTCAGCCGAAGAGTTGGCGTTGCTGTTCGACCACGATGCGTTCACTGCATGGGCAATCAAATACCCTCACCGCTGGTGGGGAACCGTCCTCGGCTTCGCCACAGGAGCCAGAGTTGGCGAAATCGGCCAGTTGTATACAGATGATGTGGCGCAAGAGAGCGGCCAATGGGGTGTCCATATCCGGGCCCGTCGCACTGATCAGCGACTGAAGAACGCCCATAGTTCGCGTTTCGTACCGTTGCCTACCTCAGTGCTTGCTGCCGGCTTTCTGGCCTTCATCGACGATGTGAAACGCGCGGGCCATGACCGCGTGTTCCCTCACCTGCCCTATTCCGATACGAACGGTTACGGTGACAACCTGGGCGATCAGTTCCGGAGATACGCTATCCAGCGCGGGCTGACTGGCCGGCTGAAGTCGTTCCACTGCTTCCGGCACAACGTCGCCAATGCCTTGGTCAACGAACATCACGTGGCCATTCAAGTGGTCCAGGAAATCACGGGACATGATCTGACACTGCCACCCGGGCTGAAGCATTACGTCAACCCTGGCACCATCCCGAGCCGTTTGGCTGCACTTGAAGCCTACGGCCCACCAATGCCATTGCCCGCATACACACCGGGGCAGTTCGACCGAGCGTTCAAACAGGTCCGCCACATGGAGCGTCGGCGGGGTCAGGCTGCCGACAAGCGTAAAATTTCCGCCAACAAGAATTGAGGTAAGCACATGGAAGAACCCACAAAATCATTGAAAGCTGCATCCATCAATGAGATCGAAGCCGTCATTGCAGAAGCCCTTTCCCGCTTTACGAAGTTTGCTCCTGAGGTTGATGTCAGAGCCTTTGAAACAGTCAAGGTGGACGGTCCCGATGCCATCGGATTCGACACCTATCGGTTTGAGCTGAAGGTCAAGGTTCCGCTGTATCAGCGTTCAGACCGTGATCTGAACGATACAGACGTAGTTTTCTAAAGCGGCCGCGCGTCGGATCTGCTTTTCGGGAAGGGGAAAAGCTTGCAAAAGCTTTCCCTTAACCCCTAAGAGCTTTGCTAAAGCCCCCCCTGCTTTGCCCTTCAGCTGTCGGGTCCCCTCCGGGGCCCCTCCAGCCGAAGGGCAAAGTCTCCCCTAGGACCCGACACCGAAAGGCGCCCGGGGATGACTTTGGCCCCGTGAGTTGGCCTCCTACGGAGGCCCCCAGCACTCAGGGCGCGGTGATAATCAGACGACACCGCTTCGACAGGTTCAGGCAGTCTGACTGCCCCGGCTCTGGGTCCTGTCACCAAGCTCTCGCCTGGCGTCTCTCCAGTGGGCTACCCCGCCCCCAGGCGCGTTCTTCCTGGGAATAACTCCTAGCTGCATTCCATTGACCACAAACCCGTTGGTGGACGGACAGAGAAGGGGATACGCTCCCGGGCCAGATTGAGCACTCCCGGTTACCCCTCGACAGATGATCCACCTGGGTTGGCGCAAGTTGCAGGCCATACAGCGCCCTGTCCCCTTGCTTCAAAGCTCATGCGCTCCGGTGGCGGTCAACCCAAGCCCCACAATGAGGCTCCCGTTCCTTGTGCATGACCCGGCTTGTTTCATCCGGGCACCGTGATACGGCTACCAATGGCCTTGGGAGCGGCTGACGAGGAGGCGAGAAAGGAAGGGGCTTGCGGTCCATCCGAGGCTTGCTAGAGTGGCCTCGAGGGGCCAGTGCCTGGGCATGTCGTAGCTGCAACTACCTTGCTCGCCTCCGGGTCTGGACGCCCGGGGGCCACAAACTCAGCGTAGTCCGCCCCTGCAATCTGTCAATAGGAGGGAGCGGGCTGTGAATAGGTAGTGCATAATCGGCCAAGGGGGAGGAGTATCAGTCCGTGAGACGAGCATCCCCCATAATTTTTCACAGGGGGAAATTAGGATGCCTACCTACCGATTTGATGCATTCAAGCTCAATGTTACCGCAACTGGTGAAGTGGCTTCAGCTGGCGACGTCATGCGATTGCTTAGCGAAAGTGAAGATGACAATTCTGCGCAGGTAGGAGCATTCACCCGAGACCTATGGCGACTTAGGAGGAATAGGAGGCCCACCGGCTGGTTCGGTCAGTTTCGAAAATTTCGCGAAGGGGATCTGCCGTTGGTTGGTGCCCCTGGCGAAGAAGGTGAAGAGCTGGCAATTGCTGAAGACAAGGGACTAATTGAGAAGAATTTCTTCTTGGTATGTGCGCCCCACGATATTCTGCTCTGGCACGTAAATGGCCATGCGAATACGCCGAACCAGTTCACTCAGTTCTTGAGTGAGCTTGTAGGCGCTCGCGTCGTCGCGGATCCAATCGTTCAGCCCAATGCAATGCGTAGGCTAATGAGGGGGGGCGTCGAGCTGCGCAAAGTGCATATGCGGGTAGCTAGACCGACAAATCCAGAATGGTATCCGAATGATGATTTTAGTCGCGAGATCATTGATCTTCTCGCGAAGGGCGGTGGCGATAGCCTGACGTTGCAGTCGAGCGTCGATGGCCGCTTGGCACCGACTAACCAGACTGAGCTTGCGGGTCGATGGAAGCGAGCCATTCGCGAACTGGTCGGTGACGGTCTTGCAACATCAGCAAGGGTTGAAGTCCTTGAGGATGGAGTTGATTATCCCATTGATCTCATCGCGGACAGACTTCTTTCACACATCACGGTCGAACACGATGGCCGCTATGCTCCCACCGAAACCATGCTCCAAGCACTTGCTGATGCTTGGGCGGACATAAGAGGTTCGGTTGATGAAATATTTGGAGAAGAGGGTGCTTCGCTTCGCCGGTGAGGCATTAGTATCATTAGGTTGCGGGGCTGCGTTTTACTTGTTTGCCAAGTATGACGCCGCCCGTCTTTATAGTCTTGCCAACACGCTGGCCACAGTGAGTGGCGTGCTATTTGGTTTTCTTCTGACAGCAATTGCAATGATGGTGAGCCTTCCCGATCGGAAGTTAGTGGCAAACATGCGTCTAACGGGTCACTATGGAGTGCTGGTAAGGGGGGCGCTACAGACATGTGGTTTCCACTTTTTAGCACTATCCGTATCGCTTCTCTCTATATTTTTGGAGGGTCGCGCTTTGGCTCTTGTGGTCGGGATCGCTCTGGTTTGCGAGGTCTTTGCAATACTTAGGACGTTTCAGTCTGGGCGACGATTTTGGGTCATACTCGAGGCATTGGACGCCGCCAAGTAGGTTTTTTCGCGGAGCTGAATGACCATGAATTGGGATGAAGATATCTCTTGCCTTGGAATTAGTGATTACGAGAAGAATGGCTTGCAGGTTTACCGCAACTACACGCTTGCCTTTGAACGTGAAAGGCTCAAGAGGTTCGTTGGCCATGTGGATCGCGCGGCTACAGATACCTCTGGCCTCGAGAAGGTTTTAGATCATCTGCTTTCAATTGAAGTCAGGGCCGCTCCGGTTGTGGTCTGTGCTTACGTTGATGACGAATTGGCAAGAATGTTCCGGCGGGAAATTCCCGCAGATGTCCCGGGCGGCCGCTCTGATTTGCTTACGGGTTATGGTTCGCTATCCCGGCTTTCACAGCGCATACAAATTTCCCATGCTTTTAACTGGCTTTCGGCAGACCTGGCGACAGAGCTCAATGTGCTTCGAAAACTAAGAAATGAGATCTCGCACAGTTGGGACCTGGATGATCTTGAGGCAAAAATAGATCGTGTGGTGAAGCGCAGGCAGAAAAGAATCGAAACAGTCCTACTTCCGCCTGATGACTTGCTTATCGAGAGGATGGAGAGTTTGCCGCTCGGGCAGATCTTTAAGGTTCGTTTAATCTGGATATTAGCAAGGGCATTCTATGAATGTGAGCTATGGGCTAAGGCGGTAAAGGCTCGTCTCGATCCCTTCGATGCCATCTATGGTGAGCCACGCACCAATCTGCTTTCTGCAGTCTCAAAAATAGCGACAAATGCTACGATACAAATATTGAGAGTGTAAATTTAGTTTTTTGGAATTACTCCAAGGCGGTTGATTTGATGGCGCTATAGACTAGAGCCACTAGCGGGGGCAGTAAGATGTAAGCAGGTGCCGCCCCAAGTGATAAAATGGCCAAAACTGCCCGCACTTGCTCAGAGTGGGGCAGTAGATCTGCCGCGCTGCCGATCAGGCATGCCATCGTATGGGCGACGACGACCCCGGCCCAAGTCCAGAGAAAAGCGCGCCAGAAGCCTCCACGCGGAAGACTGTGCTCTGCGTAGTGAGGGAATGGCTGGCGGCTGATCCATGCTCGCCGTCGGTTGGCTCGATGGGTTATCCAGAAGAGAAAAGCCAACAGCAGCCACAGCCCAAGGCCGGCTAAGACAGCGAGCCAGCCGAATGGGCTGCCATTTTGAAGCATCTCCAAGCCGCCGCTGGCGAGAACCAGCCCAGCGCCTCCCAAAAGGACAGAGGCGCAGCCCACGTTCGCGTAAGAGTTCATGGGTCAGGGCTTGTGAGCGGTCCAAGCGCCATTGGACTTGCTGAAACGAACGGGCTCCACGATGGGCCGCACCAGCTCAGTGCCCGAGACATTGAGGACCACCTCGCCCCCAAGGTCACAAATGACCCCATCCGCAGGAGCTGCATCCCGACACCCTGAAAGCTTGAAGTCCCGGTAGCCAACAACGGTCATGGATCCACCGGAGACCTGGGCGAACTCGGTCCCGATGGCAGCCTGGGCTTCCTTAGTGGATGGCTGACTGCTGCCACAGGCGGAAAGCCCGAAGGCGATGATGGTGAAGGCCAACGCAACACGGATGAATTTCATGGTTCCCCCAAGGTCGGCAGCGGAAGTGCTACCTTTCAGGTAGAAACTACCTCAAAGGGAGCCTTGCCGTCATGCTTTGGGTCGTCGCCTTCTTCGGCTGTTCATGTGTCCAAGGCTCCACCATCGCCCCGCAGCCTCTTCGCGGCCCGCTTGAAACAGGCACGGACGCTGCGTGGCGTTCCCAGTCAAAGGGCGCTGGGGCTGCTCATGGGGCTTGAAAAGCACGTGGCAGCCAATCGGGTGAACCGTTACGAGAGCCAAGCCAGGGGCATCGATCTGGACGGGCTGGGTAAGCTGGCTGAGGTGCTGGGTGTGCCCGTGGCCTACTTGGTAGCCGAGGACGCCGCTACGGCAGACGCGGTCCTGGCGCTTGCCCAGCTCTCTCCGGAACAGCGCGCAAGAGCGGTTGCGGCGCTGCTCAAGGTCGCGGCGACGGGCGACGGTGCGGACTGACGGGGCTTGCCTCCGGCAAGCCTTGCCCCGCCGCAGGCAACGTTGGGAAACTCTCGCGCTTGGGCTCAGATGAGAAAGCTGGCTTGTGCGACGACAGCAGTTCGGGGAACTGTGTGAGGAATTCCACCTGCACCACATCGAAGGCCACCACCGCTTTGTTCCGGGCTTCTCTAGTCTTGTCCCGCCTCTGGCGTGCCTGTTTCTCCGCTGCTTGGGCTTTCTGCTTTTCCTCCTGCGCCATCTGTGCGGCCAAGCTCTGGGTTGTAGGCCTGCCGATGGCCCGCAGCACGCGGTTACGTAAATCATCGGGCTGGGGCCTGACA
This sequence comes from Stenotrophomonas sp. 24(2023), assembly GCF_030913365.1. NCBI lineage: Bacteria > Pseudomonadati > Pseudomonadota > Gammaproteobacteria > Lysobacterales > Lysobacteraceae > Stenotrophomonas > Stenotrophomonas sp. 24(2023). The sequence goes on along the minus strand of NZ_CP133160.1, from coordinate 3,662,764 downwards.
TTGGCGTCGGCCTCCGCACGTCGCCGGTCCAGCCCGGCCAATTTCCTTCCCTCCTTGGCCACCACATGATCCCGCCGCTTCTGGACAAGGTCGTCATGCCGTTCAATCAGCGTCCGGGCACTGGCCCGCTGTAGAGGCGTCGCGTCCTGTTGCTGGAGTGCCAGGCGTGCGCGCTTCAGCATTTGCTCAATCATCTCGTTCAGATCTTTTGCGATTTGCTCTGCTGCCATGGTTTCCCCCTGTCTTGAAGCAGTGTTTTTGCGTGAGGCCCGCTCGACGGCTGCCGCCGCCTTGCCCTGGAGACCGGCCGCAGGTGCGGCCTGCCGGGACACGGAAGTCCCGGCTTTGTGCGAAGCGGGACGCTTTGCACGCGCCCGGACGGCGGCTTTTCGCTGTGCCGCCTGGTCGATGGCCTGAACCTCGGCAACGGCTTCGATTCGCAACCGCTGGACGCCTTCTTTCCGCCGCTCAAGCAACGCCCGCGCGTGCAAGGCTTGCTCGTCCACCTGCACCAACGTTCCGTCCTTGGCGGCCTTTGCTTTGAGTTCTTCAAAACGGCGGGTGTGGCGGTCGAAGCGCCGGGCTGCAGCGGCTTTTACCCGGTCGTTGTTCCGCACGCGCTTGGGCGTGTGGCCCCGACGGCGGGCCGCGGTCAGGTCTTTGCCTTCGTGCTGCGTGGCTCGGCGGTCCAAGCGGGCCGCGGTGGCAAAGTCGCCCCGTTGGGCGGCGTCGGCTTGTTGGGCATCCAGGCGACGGTGGTCCACCCGAGCGGTGGCCCCGGCTTTCGCCAAGGCGGTGTTGACCATCCGTGCCCAGTGCTCGCGCTGGGTGTCGGCCATGGTGGGCCGTTGGGCCTTCTTGCAGGCGATGGGGTCCAAGGCTTCGGCCTTCTTCCCCAAGGTCCCGTCCGCGTTGACCGAGCACGCGCTGAGCAGGATGTGGGCGTGGTGGTTGCGCTCGTCGCCGCCCTTGCTGGGTTCGTGGATAGCGAGGTCTGCGGCAACACCGTAGGTGTCAGACAAATGCTTGGCGAAGGCATGGGCCAGTTCGCGCCGTGCATCGGCGTCGAGCTCGGCGGGCAAGGCGACTTCCACTTCGCGGCAAGTGATGGCATCGCCGCGCTTGTGGTGGGCTTCCACCCGGTTCCAAAACTCGGCACGGTCGGCGGTGGCGTCACCGGGTAGGCACAGCGCGGCAAAGGCAACGCCGCTGCGGCGGGTGTAATCGTGGACTTCGCCCGTGCGCGCGTCTTCGATGCAACCCCCCGCCCGATAGGCAGCGCCCGCCGTGGAGGACTTGCCGTCCTTGCGGGAATACGCCTTCGCGGTGAGGTGGTAAATCGCCAATCGGGTCTCCAAGCGCAGCCCCCTGGGGGGCGAGCAAGGGGGACAGGCGTGCGAAGCGCGCCGGGGTGTCGGGGGCATAGCCCCTGACCGCACGTAATCCCGAAGGGATTACTCTAAGTGCGCTCTTGCTTTGCTGTCGGGGTGGGAACCCCCCCCCCTCGCAACGCTCGAGAACCGGGGCGCTCGCTCAGGTTCCCATGCACGTGGGAACTGTCAAATGCAGGGAAAAGCTAACGTCAAAAGCATCGGCCGGCTTCGCCGCCCGGCGGTTCGGCTCGCTTCGCTCGCCGTCGTTTGGAGGCTTCGCTCCGTTGCGCTCCGCGCCCATGCAAAGGGGATTGACGGATGGCCTGTGCATGGTTGCATGCATAGAGACAGGCAACGAGCAATGGCATGGCAACCGATGTAGAGAAGCAACGCGAGAAGTTGGACCGCATGATGACCAGCTTGGCGAAAGAACAAGCCAAGCTCTTGATGGCGGAGAAGGCCGAGCAGCGAAAGCAGCAACGCGAAGCCGCGAAAGCCAGGCTCAAGGAACGTTCGGCATTGTTCCGTTCGGCGGACGCCCATCGAAAAATTGTTCTCGGCGGGCTGACCATCGCGGCTGGTGCCGACGACTGGGATCCAGCGGAAATCGTTGGAGCGTTGCTGCTGGTCGCTGAGCAACTGGCACAGCATCCGGGCAAGCGCGAGCACCTCCGGCAAAAAGGCATTGCACACCTGGAAGCGCGCGAAGCGACGCGCAAGGCGGCCCAGTCATGAGCGCGTTTCGGTTCATTCAACAACGGCCAGGACGGGGCTTCGGGCTGGTGGAAGTGCTGCTGGCTCTGGGCGTGATTGCCGTCATGGCCGCCGCCGTTTGGTGGGTGTTTGGCCCGACCAGCGTGGCCGCACAAGTAAAAGAGACGCAGTTGGACTTTAGCCAAACGGCCACCTCCATTGAACGGTCGATGGGCATTTTGGGGGGCTATTCGGGGCTGACAACTGCAATGGTCCGTGCCGATGGGTTGGCACCCCAGCGGCTTCTGCGGAACGGCACGTTGACCAACACGTGGGGCGGCAGCGTGACGGTCATGGCCAGCACAGTGAAACAGGGCAACGACGCCTTCTTGTTGGAGACCCGCAACGTGCCCAAGTCCGCCTGCGCAAAGCTGGTGGCTGCCATGGCAGCAGACCCCAGCGTCTGGGACGCTCAAGTCAACGGCCAATCCGTCTTCAAGGACAACATGTATGACCCGGCAGCCGCTGCTGCGGCCTGCCAGGCTCACGGTGGAGACCGCATAGGCTTCGTCTACTTCTCCGGACTAGCGGCGGGTTCATCGGTCGCGGCCCCGCCGCTTGCCCTACCCTCTGTTCCTCCCGGAGTAGCGCCCCCCGCCTCCGAACCCGTAGGTGCCCCAGTCGGTCCCGTTGGACCAGTGGGGCCCGCCACTCCGGTGGGCCCGATAGCCCCCGCCCCGCCAGTCGCGAACCCCGCTCCTCCCTCCGTTTCCCCTCCTGGCATCACGCCGGTAACGCCGCCCCCTCCGGCCGAACCGCCTGTTCGGCCAGTCCCCCCTCCGATCCCATCGGTGGCACCGTGCACGGTGCCACCGACGCAGACGCAAAACCTGAACTGCCCAGCGGGACAAATTGGGACCGTGACGCAACAACGTGTGGGCTATTGCGGCGAAATCGGTGGGCCATACGAGGCCTGGGCCACGGCGGCCTATGGCCCATGGACCACTGTTTCCAACACCTGCGCCCCCGCATGCGTGCTTCCTTCGCCCAGCACCGTGACCGATACCGAAACCAAAACCGTCTCTCAAACCCTGGGGTGCCCTGCTGGTCAGACCGGTTCCATCGTGCAAACCAGGCAAGAGCAGCGCAACCAGACACGCTTCGCCTACTGCCCCGCGCCGACCGGTTCACCGGCTTGGAGTGGATGGTCAGGGTGGTCGGACTGGACCCCGATCACCGGCTGGGCCACGACATCCAACACCTGTGTTCCTTCCAAATCCTACGCCTGGAAGCTGGTCAAGCATGAAGGAGACATCCTCAACAGCGGGATGATGTGCACCTCCGCGAGCTATACCTACAACGGCGCAACAGTGCCCGGTTCCTCAATCCCGAGCTGCTCGGCAGCCGTCGAGGGGCAGACATACCTTTACAGGCTGACCCGTGCGGCCTGCCCGCCAGTGTTCATGCCGGGCGTGTCCATTGACACCTACCAATGCGTGGGACAGTGACACTTGGCCGGCGGGGCCTATGTCACGTCGGTTCTTCTTGCCACGGCCGCTCTGGAACAACAGACGGCCGTTGGTGATCAGGTAGCCGGGGCCGGCGTTGAAATCCCGCTCGGAGAACTCCCCGCCGTTCTCCACCCGCAGTTGCCGAACCCGGCGCAGGGAGGCATCTCCCAAAGCAGCGGCTGCTGCCTTGGTGCCTTCCGTAAGGGTGACGTAACCGCCGCCATCGGCCGGGGGGTGGGAGTGAAACGTCTCATTGGTGGTGGTCATGCCCTCGGGGACCACGCCATAGGCGAACACGCACTCGAATTGGCTCCGCAGGGTGATGAGCTTCAGCCCCCACCGCTGCCCATCGGTGGCAACAAAGGCGCAGGCCTCAGCCTGGTTCTCTGCCGTCCAGGCGGCAACTTCGGGGGCGATGCGGAGCAAGAACGCTTCTTTGGCTTCGCCGGGTTCACTGGTGTAGGTCGCCACCGGCCATGCCTTGGCTTGAACCGTCTTCAATTCAATTCCGGTGGGCGGAATTGAACCACCCTGCGCCCAAGCTTGCCCGCAGGCCAAAAGAGCCACAACCACCACAACGAATGAGATCCGCACAACTGCTCCTCACAGTTGTGCCTTTGCACCCCGGCACGGTGCAGGGGTATCATTCGAGGTATCAAATCTGGCGCCATGTCTTGCTCAAGAATCGTGCAAGATCAATGAGTTACCAGAGGGCGTCAATCGGCTCCGCCCACCTCCACCAATAGATGGTCCGTCATGGACCGCAAGAGCCCGGAAACCCTTACACCATAAGGATTTCCGGGCTTTCTTGTTTTCGGCACCGCCCGCCTGTGTTCGTTGCAACCCACGAAATGGCAGGGGCACACGGGCGGCAGGAGAACTGACCGCGCAAGAGTTTCTGCGGGGCGCCTGGTCGATTGAAGGCCGAGGTGCCATCAAGTCCGCCCACCGCATCCTGCAGCAGGTGGTCGATGGCACTGTTGGCGGACAGGCCGCGATCGATGGGCGGCCTGGACGGCTTCATGGGTGGCCGGGCGTTTCCCCTCGAACTCCGACGGCCCAGCAGGCTGCTGGTCGGCAGAGCCGAAATCACACAGCGTGATTCGTGATTATTTACTAAAAGCCACAAAAGCCCCGGCTTGCAAGGCTTTGGACGATACTTGCCAGGAGGGGAACCTACGGAGAGCTGAGCTCGACTGCAGCCTTGGCGCGCCTCCAAGACTCGTTCGAGTCGCTAGTGCCCTCTGGCTGATTGACCGAGATCGTTTCAACGTTCACCAGCCAAGAGGTCATCAGATCACTGGCCAGGTTGAGATCTGCGGGTGTGCGCTTCCCCTTCTTGAATGCGGCGTAGGCTGCCTTGCCTTTAGGTACCGCATCCGATACACAGGCTGCGACCTCGGCATTCCGCTCTTTATTGATGAGTATGCCGCGCTCGTTAGCTTCTTTATCCAGTTTTGACTGGTTTTTCATCAAATCCAGCATGTAGCGATCCGTACTCGCACGACCGTGGCCAATGCTGTACAACTCGACATCGTTTCGAATTTTCTGCCTTGCAGCCTGAGAATCCAGACTGAGTTGCTGGATGTCTCGCTGCTCGCTGCTGCGATGGGTCGCCGCCAGTGTGCTGCAAGCGGCTCTCGTGTCATTGACGACAGAGGCAAGCGAGGCCACGTTACCCACGCTCTGGGCAGATGCTGGCGCCGCAGCCACTACCGCAAGAAGTATCCATTTGCTCATAGCGTCTCCATACATGTGTTGGCCGGGCTTGGTCGCCCTTTATTTTCCCGAATCGATCGCTCAATGCCGGCCCGCCTCATCCTGCCGACCAGCACCTTGAACCACTTCATCCGCGATTTCCAATAGCACTGGATCCTATACCATCGCCAAGAGCTTTCCCATCAACGCAAGACAGGTCCGAAGCACGGTGACCGTGGTCCAAATCCTTGCAAAGTCCTGGCGTTGAACCGGCACCCCTCCGAACAGCGCTGCGATTGCAACTCCCAACGCGGAAGCGACAAGGGGCACCTCGGAATGGACGCCCCCCCCCTATGGTGAAGATCCATGCGTTGGTGATTACGGCCAACGATCTGTCTGCGGAAGACGAACCGGGGCTCATCGAGTCGGACGAGTTCATTATCCCGCCGACGCCAGATGCGTGGATGCGCCGCCCGGCCACATTCCCACTGCATTTCGAAGCAGCAGGAGTGCGGCCGACCAGCTTTTCAGGCCTGTGTCCCCCTACTGCATGGCCATGAATGTTTCCGATGCCTTCTACGACACCGTCCACCAGCGCCCCGCCCGCCGGGCGTGCAGTTACGGGCCGACGAACACCAGGTTGAACCGCGCATCGACAGACCAGCGGCCGCTGTTGTTGCTGGCGGCGACATTGAACGAAAAGCCGCTGCCACCGCCCCAGTTGGTGCCGGAGAAGCTGACCCCCAGGCCACCGTTCAACGAGCCGGTGATGCCTGCGCTGATGCCGCCGCCGAAGTCGTAGCGTGCGCCGATGCTGCTGTCATTGAAGTTCACCGTGGTGCTGCCGAACTTCAGCTGGCCACCGATGGCCAGGCCGGTCCCGGTGTCGTAGGTGGTGGTGACGTTGGCGTTCTGGTTGCCCACGGTGTAACCCACCGACGCCGTCACGCGGTCCTGTGCATAGGACACGCCCAGGTTGGACAGGCCTTCCCTGACCTGCAGCGTGGCCGCGCCGCTCTCGATCGCGCCGGTGAACTGGGCACGGTCGAAGGCGCCCTTGTAATCAACCCCGACGATGTCAGCGCCCAGGAAGCGCGGATTGGCTTCGACCGACCAGCGATCATCCGGTACCGGCTCCGAATCGGTGGGGTCCTTCGGGCCCATCGGGCGGACGTCCGGCAGGTCCTTCAACTTCAATGTCAGGTCTTCATTGCTCATGGTGTGTTACCTCCTTGGTTTGCCCAGCGGGCGGTTGATCCAGGCCATCGTCTGAAAAAGAAAAGGGCCGCTTCTGGCGGCCCCTGCACACGCGTTTTTCCACAGCCGTCTTCACCGCGAGGGCGGCGGCTGGGGCTTGCCCTGCACGGCTTCGATCGCCTCCAGTTGTGCCTCGTACTGGTCAAGGCAGCGCTTGCGGCCACTGCTCACCTCGAACACGGCCGAGGGCGCGCCGGTGCGCACCCAGGCGCAACGCCGGGTCAACGCCGCATCAAGGGGGACATAGGTCGCCACCGGCACCGGGATGATCGCCGGCGCCGGCGGATTGTTCCTGGGCGGCGCAGCGCCACAGGCGGACAGCAGCACGACGGCGGCGGCAGGCAGCAGGCGCATGTCAGTACCCCTTCAGGGCCGGGCAGGCCGAATCGAGCAGCGCCAGTGCGGCCTTGCAGCTTTCCGGGCGCTGGCCATAGCGCGCCTCCCAGGACGCGGTTGCCTGTCGGGACGCCTGGAGCCTGCCGGCCAGTGCTTTCAATGCGGCGGCACTTTCAGCCTTCAGTGCTTCGCGCTTGGTGGCCTCCGCCTGCAGGGCGGCAGCAATGGCCGCCAGGCGCTGGTCGCGTTCGCGAACATCGGCCTGCAGCCGCCTGGCATCGGCATCCCAGTCGACTTTGATCTTCGCTACCTGCGCGCCGAGATCACGGATGCGCTGCTTCCTGCCGTGGGCTACCAGGCTGCTGGCAAGGCAGCCCAGCGCCAGCACCACGCAGGCCAGCCGGAGCTTGCTGCCCGGCCTGCCCAGCCATGCCAGACCATCGGCAGCACCGCCAATGACCAGGCGCCAGAACATCTGTACGAATCGAATCAGGGAATACATCGGGTACTGCCTCCAGAATGCACCGCAGGCACTGGCCATATTGGCCAGCGCCCTGACAGCGGCGATGAATGACGCGGGGAAGGAAAGGATGTCCGGCGGCGGGCACGCCACGCGGAATGCCGCATGGCCATCGGCAGGTTTCCAGACCCCGGAAACGCAGAAGCCCCGGCGCGGGCCGGGGCTTCAGGAACAGTTGTTGACTGTTGCATTTATTGAACATCGCGCGGTGCACCTTGTCAACACCGCTGCGCCTTAGCGGCACCCTCCCCCCGCCCGACGCGCTGCCGGCAGCACGCGATCGGCAGACGTCCCACGCTGCGTGCTGAGGCACTACAATCGCGCCGGATCCGCCCCCGCGCTCGCCGATGGCAGCCCAGGGGCGCAAGCACCAGGCAAGGCCAGCCGGAAGCGATGAAGGCGCTTCAGGGCCTGCGCCTGCAGGGAGGACGCCGCGATCGTCGCGATCACGGCAATGACCGGTGGCCGATGCCACCTGACAGGGGAAACACATGCGCACGCTTGCACTCACCATCACCATCGCCGCACTGCTTGCAGGCTGCAGCGGTCCCAGGGACACGGTCATACCGACCGATCCGGCGAAGCTGGACAGCATCAAGCAGGACGTTCAGAAACTCTCTCCGGAAGACCAGGCGCTGTTGTCGGCCTACATGGTCCGCCGGGTGCTGCAGGCGGCATTCACCGGCGGCGACCCGGCCGGGAAGATGGGTGTTCCCGCCGGCACGACCATCGGCGCGGCCATCGATGAACAGAAAAAGTTCATCGCCGACCAGAAGCTGCAGGAAGCCAAGGAAGCCGCGCTCAAGGCCGAACTCAGCGCAAAGCGCGAAGCGGCGATGAAGCAGATGCGCGATGCCGTAACGGTGGCCCTGGTCAGCAAGGAAATCACCCAGGAGCGTGGCTACAGCGGCATTGTCATGGACGAGTTCATCTCCATCCGTGTCGGCTACCAGAACAACACGCAGAAGCCTGTTTCCGGCGTCAAGGGCATCCTGTCGATCACCGACCTGTTCGGCGACAGGATCACCGAGTTCGCCATCTCCATGGACGACACGATTGACGTGGACCACACCGTCACCTGGACCGGCCGGCGCAGCGTCAAGTTCCCGCAGGGCGACAATGACGACCGGAAGCTGGTCGCGCTGGAGGATGCCAAGTACAAGGTGACGTGGAATCCTGAGGTGATCGTCTTTGCAGATGGCAGCAAGATGGAGCTTCCCCCGGGCTGAACCCCTGCCCGGGATGCGTGGCGGCCGCCGGCTGGTGCCCACCGGCGGCCTGCGCGCACAATGCGGGCTCACCCCTGCAGGAATGGACGCATGCACCCGGTTCTGACGCTGCTGCTGGCCAGCAACCTGGCCTTGGCAGCCCCCGCACCTGCCGCACCCGCCGCACCCGCCGCACCCGCCGCACCCGCAGAAGGATTGCAGTCGCTGGCCTGGCTGGCCGGTTGCTGGCAGCACGACAATGCCGAAGCCGGTACCGGCGAACAGTGGATGCCCCTGGCAGGCGGAACATTGATCGGCACCAGCCGCACCATCCGCAACGGGCGCACGGTGGCCCATGAGTTCATGCAGCTGCGCCAGCGCGAGGATGGCAGCGTCGTGTTCATCGCGCTGCCATCAGGCCAGCGCGAAACCGCCTTCGTGCTGACCGGCCAGGATGACAACGGCACGACCTTCAGCAACCCGGACAACGATTTCCCGCAGCGGATCATCTATGCGCAGCGCGGCACCGATCGCCTGCATGCCCGCATCGAAGGCGCGCACGCTGGCACGCCCCGCGCCGTGGACTTCCCGATGCACCGCATCGCCTGCGCAGGACCATGATGCACTGCGCAAGGAATGCGTACTGCCAGGTGCCTGCCGCTACGCAATGACGGGGATTACCCCGATGCCCTCGCGCCGGCGCTGGCTTGCGCCGCGCAGCCATGCTATGCAGCGGCTGCGCATGAGCGCGGATGCAAGGAGAGCTTAAGGATGATCCGTAGTCTTCCATGGGCCATGCTGATGGCCGCTGTCACCGCCACGGCAACCCTGGCGCCAGCCGGCCAGGCACATGCCCAGCGCGTCGATGAACCGCTGACCGAGTGCGTGCAGATCTGGGTGAGCCATTCGTATTCGTACCAGCGCTGCTACGAGTACTACATCGACGAGCATGGCAACCGGCAGGTGACCTTCATCTACCACATCGGCCCGGACGGCCAGAAATACGTTCCCAACGAGTAAGCCATCGGCTGCAGGAACGCAGCCCATCCCGCATTGAACGACAAGGAGAGCATGCAATGTCGCTTCGCAGTCTGTTCACCGCTTCAACCCTGGGCATGGTCCTGGCCCTGGGCAGCCTGGGCCCGGTCGACACCGCCCGGGCGGATGTACCCGGCTTCGTCACCGAATGCGTACCGTTCCAGGTTGGCCGCGGCTACCACCAGCGCTGCACCATCTACGAAGTACACAGCGACGGAACCCGTACCGAACAGGGCGTCTACCACATCGACGAAAACGGCCAGTGGTACGTGCCGAACGAATGATGCTGGCTGATCCCACAGTGCTTGACCCACAAGGAGGTAAGACATGCAACTGAAGGCCCTGGTACTGACAACGGCAACCGTGCTCGTGGCGGTGGCATCCTGGACGGCGGTTCCCGAGGCGAAGGCGCAACGCCTGCCCTCGGACATCGCATGCGAACCCTTCAAGGTCCATGCGAACGTCTACCACCAGCGCTGCACGCGCACCCATTACGATGCCAATGGCAATGTCATTGGAACGTCGGTGTTCTATATCGACCACAACGGCCAGTGGTACATGCTGCCCGATTGATGGCGATGGCGTCCGGGGGCCGGAGCTGCCTGCCGGACGCCACACCTGCGATGTGCCATTGCGGTCGGCACGGAAGATCGTGACAGGCACAGGCGCTTCCAGACATGACCACGACAAGGAGAGCACGACATGCTTCAACATCTGCTGCGGGCATCGGTACTCGGCCTGCTGATCGCCGCCGGTACGCTGGTGCCCAGCGTCCCCGCACAGGCCTCGCCGCAGGGCGTGGTGACCGAATGCGAGCAGATCCGGGTAGGCCGGGCCTGGCACCAGCGCTGCACCGTCTATGACGTTGCCGCCGATGGCACCCGCGAAATGATCTCGGTGTACTACATCGATGAGTTCGGGATGCCTTACGTGATCTAAGCCGGCACCTGCGCCGGGCGGCCACCCGTGGTCGCCCGGCGTCCAACCCCATCGCCGTCACCCGGCCGTTCACGCGGCATGCCCACCTCGACAGGAGGCCGCATGCGCCCCGATTTCAGCACGACGCTTGACCGTTGGTTCGACGTCACCGTCACCACCCGCTACCACCAGGCATCGATCGTACTGGCGCCGCTGCTGGCGCTGCCCTTGATCTTCCTGCTGGGGCCGCGGATCGGCATCTGGGCACTGCCCATCGCCCTGGTCGCCACCGTGCTGCTGCCCGCCTTCGTGTATGCCTGCTGGCCGCGGCGTGATGCGCTGCACGTGGGCACCGACGGCCTGGTGTTCAAGCGCGGCCGCTTCGTGCCCTTCGTGGAGATCACCCGTTTTGGCACCGGTGACTACCTGCGCATCGACCGCTACGACGCCCCCACCCTGCTGGTCGGCTGCCGCCTGGGGCGCGAGGAACTGCGCGCACTGGAAGAGCGCTTCCAGGCCTCCTTGCGCGCCTGGGAACGCTTCGCACCGCCGGGCACACCGCCGGTACCCGGTACGCCGTTCTACGGCTCGGGGCTGGCACGCGTGATCGGCGTGCTGCTGTGCCTAGGCGGATGCGGCGCGCTGATCTTCAGCCTGATGGCCGGCTCGGCCCTGGCGGGAACGGCGTGGTTCCTGGTCACCCTCACGGTGGCGATACCGATGCTGCTGGGCGGGCGGCCCTGAACGACCCGGACCGGCATACCGCCGCCGGTCGGATTCATGACATCCTTGAGAAAACGTTTTCATGGAGGGAGGAATCCACGATGCTGTCCATCCTGCGCCGTCCGGCGCTGTTCGCTCTGCTCGCCCTTGCCCTGCCCGCCGGCGCGGCCTGGGCGGCGTCGCCCGCACCGTTGACGGTGATGTCATTCAATGTCCGCACGCCGGCCGACACCGCGCCCGGCAAGCGCTGGGAAGACCGTCGCGATGCCATGGTCAAGGTCATCCGCGATGCCCATCCGGCGGTGGTTGGCACCCAGGAACTGGTGCAGGCGCAGGCCGATTACCTGGTGGCGCACCTGCCGGGCTATCGCTGGTTCGGCGAAGGCCGCCGGGGCGGCCACGGCGATGAACACATGGGCGTGTTCTACGACACCGCGGTGCTGGCAGTGGAGGACTCGGGCAACTACTGGCTGTCCGATACACCGGAGGTCCCCGGCAGCATCACCTGGGGCAACCTGTACCCCCGCATGGTGACCTGGGCCGTGTTCCGCCGCCTGGAAGACGGCCGCCGCTTCTACTTCATGGATACCCACCTGCCCTACCGGGACGAGGATGAGCCGCGCCGGGTGAAGGGTGCCCACCTGATCGCCACGCGGTTGGCACAGCTGCCGCCCGACCTGCCGGTGGTAGTGACCGGTGATTTCAACAGCGAGCCGGGCGGCACGACCTACGCCGCCTTCACGCGGGTGCTGCAGGACACCCGTACGCAGGTGGCCGCCCCCCAGGGGCCGCGCCTGACGTTCCATGATTTCACCGGAACGCCCACCGCCGAGCTGGACTGGGTGCTGGTGCGCGGCTTCCGTGCCCGTGAGTTCGCCACGCTGGATACGCGCGTGGACGGCATCCTGCCCTCGGACCACTTCCCGCTGCGCGTCGTGCTGGACTGGCCCTCCCGCTGAGGGCTCACGGCGCCCGCCGGCCGGACGGCGGGTGCCGCGCCAGCAGGCGGTACAACGCCTGGTGCTGGTTGCGCGCCTGGCAGATGCGGGCGCAGATGGCCAGGAACACCGCCATGCACATCAGCCCGACCCCCAGCAGTGAGTCGGGCAGCCGCAGGATGCCCACCGCCGCCGCCAATGCGGCCAGGACCAGCAGCAGCACCACACCCACCGACAAGCTGGCCCCGGGCGGCCCGGGATCACCGAACAGGAAGCGCTGGGCGTCCCAATTGCCTGCCATCGCACGTTCTCCCGGAAACCTGCGGCTGTTGTTGCACGCAGGCGGACGAAAAGGCAGAGGCATTGGCGTCAGAACAAGGGCAGATGACGCGGCCCAGGCCGTTTACTGCCACCGGTCATGGATCGCACGCGGCATGCGGCACGGTTTCCCCACCCCTCCCACCCTGTGCGTGGCAGGGGTCAGGACCTGAATAGTGATGAAAATCACACTGTTAAACCGGCCCATGCGCGCTACGATACTGAAAACGACACGATCGCCGCATCGGCAAGGAGCAGCACGATGGCACGTACATGGATTGTCCTGGGAGACCGCCTGAGCAGCGGGGGCCAGGTGCTGCAGGGATCGACCACCACGGACATCGACGGCAAGCCGGTCGCCCGCATAGGCGATCCTGCGCTGTGCGCGCGCCATGGCAGCACGCGCATTGCCAGCGGTGACAGCACGGTGGTCATCGACGGCCAGCCCGTCGCACGCCACGGCGATGTCTGTGCCTGTGGGTGTTCATTGATCGCCGGCAACCAGGCGCGGGTGTTCCTGGACGGCGGTGGCGGTGGCGGTGGCAGCGGCGGCGGCGCGGCATCGACCGCCGCAGCGGCGGCCGCCGTGGCCGGCCTGCTGGGGGCGGCGGCCAAGCAACTGGACAAGTCCCCTTCGAGCGGGCGCTTCGATCAGGCGCTGCGCTTCCTCACCCCGTCACGGGAACCGCTGGCCAACGTCCCCTATGTCCTTGAGCTGGACAACGGTGAGCAGGTCTCGGGCACCACCGACGCCGACGGTGCCACCGCTCGCATCGAAACCGATGCCGCCGTGCGCATCGTGCAGGCCACCCTGCGCGAGGCCAGCGGCAGCGCGACCTGCTGTACGCCCGAAGCCGGCACCGAAGACAGCGTGACCTTCCCGGTGCAGGGCGCGGCCACCACCGAGGAGGCCTATGGCGCATCGGTGGTCGAGGTCGAGGCGAGCGGGCATGAGCGCAGCCTCACCGCCGGTGAGCTGGAGATCGCACGCAAGGTCTTCGGCAGCGCGGTGGACTACAGCAAGGTCAAGGTGCACAACCACGGCTACTGGTTGTTCTTCGGCTTCCAGGACAAGAACACCGCTGTCACGCCCAACGGCGAAATGTATTTCCCCAAGGGCATCTATGAAGAAGACTACGCCGCCCTGGGCGTGGACAAGCAGCACTGGTTCATCCACGAAATGGTACATGTCTGGCAGTACCAGCTCGGCTACGCCATCAAGTGGGTGCGCATGTTCCGGCCGAACATGAAGTACGAGTATGCCCCGTCCAACGAGAAGCGGCTGTGCGACTTCAACATGGAACAGCAGGGCGACATCGTGGCCGATTACTTCGTGGCCAACTTCACCACGTCCCCTTACCAGGCCACCATCGCGGCGCGCGTCGGGGCGGCGAACGTGGCCTCGGTGCTCGCGCCGATGATGGCCGACTTCCTGGCCGACCCCACGGCCACCAGCAACCTGCCCAATACGAAGGAGTGACCCGGATGCGCGCGCTACCCCTGCTCGCCGTGCTGTGCCTGCCCATGCTGGCCTGCGCATCGACATCACGGCACCAGCCCGCCAGCGTCAGCGACCGCCAGGGCACCCCCTGCGTGGCCGCCACCGGCGATGCACGCGCCACCGTCACGGTCAGCCACGTGGAGCTGTTCGAGCGCAGCGCGGGCCGCGAACGGCCGTTGGCCACGGCCGAACTGGGCGCGACAGGCCGTGCACTCCCGGCCGGGCAGTGCCTGCCGCTGGATGAAGCGCCGGCGCTGGCAGCCATCGCACTGGCACCGGGCCAGGCCTACGGCGTGGTGCTGGTGGCGACGGTGCCGGCCACCGATGGCCCCTCGCGTCGCTGGTACCGCGGCCTGTTCTGCGTGGTCGGTGAACCGGGACATCGCCGCGTGCTGCCGCTGCGTGCCACCCCGGGTGAGCAGCAGCAGGACCTGGCGGCCTGCCAGCTGCGCCAGGCGCCGTGAGCGGCTGTCCATGAGCCGGCCCGTTCCTGCCGGAGACATCCGGTGAGTGACGTCGAGCGATGCTCCTTCACCCGGCACTCCCCTGCCCGATCGGCTGCCACCAGGCAGCGCAGGGCACTCAGCCCGTGCCCATCTGCTCGGCGTCCGCGCGCTTGAAGGTGGTGCGCGGGCTGATGCGCCCGATCAAGCGGATCAACCTGCTCGCCCCGGGCAGCACCTCGTCGCGCTCTTTCTCAAGCCCCCGCAACGCGGCACGGCAGAGTGTGGCAACGTCCATCTGCCTGTGGGCATTCATGTCCTGCTGATCCGTGTTGAACGCCGTACCCGTGGCGGGCGGCGCCAGTTCGACAACCTTGACCCGCGTTTTCGCCAGCTGTACGCGGAGCGATTGCGTGTACGAGTGCATGGCCGCCTTGGTGGCACAGTAGATGGGCTTGAGCGCCATCGGAACGAATGCAAGACCTGAGGTGACATTCACGATGGTGGCGCGCTGCTGACGCTTCAACAAAGGCAGCAGCTGGTTGATCAACTGGATCGGACCTGTCAGGTTCGTTCTGATCTCATCTTCCAGATCATCCAGCGGGCGATCCGTTTCGTTCAGATTGCGCTTGCGCCCGATGCCGGCGTTGTTGATCAGCATGTTCAAGGAAGGAAAGGTTTCGGAAATCGACCTGCAGGCGCTCACGATCGATGCCGGATCACGCTGGTCGCAGATGAACGTGTGCAAGGCAGGGACTGCACTGCGGACCTCTGCCAGGCGGGATGCCGACCTTCCGGTGATCAGCACGGTGTTGCCCGCTGCGAGCAGCTGCCTGGCCAGCTCCAGCCCGATCCCGCTTGTACCGCCGGTAATCAGGATGGTGTTGTTGGAAAGATTCAAAGGGAGCCTCCCGTCAAAACCGTCGATGATGTAGCCAAGTGCCAGGGGTGCCGCAGCACACAGTGCCTGGGTGAAATATGCCGCTGCCCGGCGCGCCACCAGGCAGGCGCGCTCATGCCTGGTGGCGGGCTTGCCGCTCGCGCCAGCGATTCGGCGTGGTGCGCTCCCATTCCCGGAATGCACGGGTGAACGAGTTGGGCTCCGCGAAGCCGAGCAGCATGGCGATCGCGATGGCATCCAGATCGGTCATGGCCAGCAATCTGCTGGCCGTGGTACGCCGCACGCCGTCCAGCTGCTGCTGGTAGGTCGTTCCGAGTTCCGAGAGGCGGCGCTGCAGGGTCCGGCTGCTGGCCCCGATGCGCCTGGAGACTGCGGCGATGCTGGATGGACGACCTTCACTCAGCTGCCGTGCGATGGCCACGCGCACCTGGGCAACGAGCGCTGGAAATCCCGCCCCCCCAGCAAGCCTGTTCTCGATGCCCTCCACCACGAGCGCAAAAGCACCGCCGTTCGCCGTTACAAAGGGAACGTCGAGGGCCGCGCGATCGAACACCATTGCATCGCTCGTCGCCGAGAAAGCAATGGGGCACCCGAAATGGTGGCGCAGAAGGGCATGGTCCATCGGCCGCCGCGTTAGCTCGAGCCGGAGGGGAGCGATCCTGCCGGCACTGCCTTTGTGCGCCATCGCCTTCAACGCGGCCATTGTGGTATCCACCAGCAGGCGCGGCACTTGGCCCGTTGCCTGAAGCCAGCGATAGCGAACGATGGCCTCCTCACCCTTGAGTTCGACCTCGACCAATTCGGGACAGGTGAGGTGCTTGTAGCGGGCAAGCGCCGCGATTGCCTGGCGGAAGTCCGGTGCATGCAGCGCGACGATGGAGGGGGTTCCGTAGCCGCGGCCAATGCCTTCCGAGCCGAAACGAAGGCCTGCCGACCGGTCGTTGATCTCGCCTTCGACGGCTTTCCAGAGACGGAAGAAATCGTCTGTCGCGAATGCATGCGATGGCTTCACGCCGGCAAGCGCACAAAGCCGCTCGACCGAGAATCCAGCGCTGGCGATCACCCCCGGGGGTATCGCGAACATGTCGCGGCCTTTCATGACCGCTGCCACGCCATCTGATGCCACCCATCCGGCGGAAAGTGGCCATACGGGAGTACCTGCGGCGTCAGCCGGGGCTGCCGCAGTGAATGGGATGCACCAATCGTCCCTGATGCCTGGAGGGTCTGCACGGTGTCATCCTGCGCAGGCACTGCCGGATGTGTGCGGGTGCACCGGATGCACGGCAATGGCATCTGCAGCAGGGGGGCCAGCGCACGATGGCGTGCTTTCATGTTCAGCATTGTCACGAGGGTCTCGTTCATAACCGTGCCTGTCCAGATGGGTGCAGCGCTGGAATGGAAAGGGGGCTGTTGTGCGCTGTGGCCAATGGGATCGAACGGAACATCCGCACCTTGCATCATCGTGCGGCGGCCATGGAGAGAACGAGAACCGCAAACAGCCCCATCAGGATCCTTGGCGGCAGGTACGGGATGAAAACACAGGCGAAAACAAGCCAGCTTGCGGCCGCCAGCACCAAGAGCAGGAGCCCGGGCCACTGGCTGAACATCGCAGGTGCCTGCCTTGCCACGAGCAGGCCCAGGCAACCGAAGAGCACAAGCCCCAGCCCATAGGCCGTGTGAAGGCCGTAATAGAGCGTTGTTTCCACGCCGGGAGCACGCACCTGCCGAGCGAACGGTGCCACGACGTCGATCACGAAATGCAGAACACCGGCCGCGATCAGCCACGAGAAGGAAAGGTAAGCCAGAAATTGACGCATGGTTTGGACTCCGCGGGGGACGCGCCGGGGCCACCACAACATCGGGACCGGTCATTCGGGGAAGATACGCAGCCTCCGGAGGCGCACCAAATCCGATCGCGCCAGATGCAGGCCCCTCCTCCCGGTAGCAGGCTTTGCTGGAGAAGCACCGTTGCGTCCGCACCCGACGCCCTCCGGCGTACCGGCGGCGAACCCCGGGGAAACAAAAAACCGGCAGGGTCCTGCGACCCTGCCGGTTCCTGTCCACAGCGATGGCGCAGGCTCAGCGCGCCATGGCCACCGACGGCTGCGGCGATTGGCCCCAGCCGCCCAGCGCCTTGTACACGCCCACCACGCTGACGTTGACGTCCGCTTCGGCCGAAGCCAGCGCATCGTCGGCCACCAGCTGGGTCCGCTGTGCATCAAGCAGGGTCAGGAAGTCCTCCGAACCCTCGCGGTAGCGCACCTGGGCCAGCGCGGCAGCGCGGCGTGCCGACTGTGCCTGTTCGGCCACGATCGACAGGCGCGACTGCTGCTTGGCATAGCGGGTCAACGCGTTTTCGGTATCTTCCAGTGCCAGCAGCACGGCCTGTTCGTACTGCGCAGCCACCCCATCGGCTTCGGCCTTGCTGGCACGCAGGCGCGCCCGCACGGTACCGAAATCGAACGCGGCCCAGCTCAGCGACGGGGTCAGCGACCACGCCTTGTTGTTGCCGTTGACCAGGCCGTTGGCATCGCCGCCGAGGAAGCCGACGAAGCCACTCAGCGACAGCCGCGGGAACAGGTCCGCCGTGGCCACGCCGACACGCGCGGTGGCGGCCGCCAGCCGGCGTTCGGCCACGCGCACGTCGGCGCGCTGGCGCAGCAGTTCGCGGGTGTCACCCAGCGGCAGTGCCTTGGCGAAGGCCGGCATCTCGCGCGGGGCCAGCAGGTCCTGCACGGCTTCCGGGCGCATGCCCATCAGCACGGCCAGGCGATGGCGCGACTGTGTTTCGGCCACTTCCAGCAGCGGGATGTCGGCCTCGATCGCCTTCAGGCGGGCGCGACTGCTCTGCACGTCCAGTTCGCTGCCGGCACCCAGTTCCCAACGGGTTTCGGTCAGCTTCTGGGTATCGCGCAGGTTCACCAGCGTCTGCTGGGCCACGGCGATGCGCTTCTGCGTGCCACGCAGCTCGAAGTAGTTGCGCGCCACTTCGGCGGCCACCAGCACCTGCGCATCGGCCAGGTTGGCCTGCTCGGCGTCCAGGTCGGCACGCGCGGCTTCTGCAGCACGGCGCTTGCGGCCGAACAGATCCAGCTCCCAGCCGGCGTCGAAGCCGAGCTGGTAGCTTTCACTGAACACCCGCTGCCCACCCAGCTGCGGATCGGGTTGCTTGCGCCGGTCGTAGCTGCCATCGGCAGTCACGTGCGGCGCCTGGTCGAAACGGCTTTCCACGAACACGGCGCGGGCCTGGCGCACGCGGCTGACCGCCACGCGCAGGTCCAGGTTGTCGGCCAGTGCGTTGTGCACCAGCTGCTCCAGCACCGGGTCATCGAACTGTGCCCACCAGCTGGCCACCGGCGATGCGGTGCTGAACACCGGTGCCGCCGATCCTTCCAGGGTCACCGGTGCCTGCACCGGTGCCTTGTAGTTCGGGCCAACGCTGAGGCAGCCGGCCAGCAGCAGGGCGCTGGACACGGCCAGGGTCATCGTGCGGATCACCATGGCAGCACCTCGCCCAGGTAGGTGAAGCTGCCGCTGGGGCCACCCTCGCCGACCAGTGCCATCTGCACGCTGGAACGCGCGCCTTCGGCGATTTCGATCTCGCCGTGGCCACCGTTCATGTCGGTCTTCACGTAGCCGGGGTGCACGGTGTTGACCTTGATCGGGGTGTGGCGCAGCTCATGGGCCAGGCTCAGGGTCCAGCTGTTCACCGCCGCCTTGGAGGCGTTGTAGGCCGGAATCTTGAAGTCATAGATGCCCGAGGCCGGGTCGGCATGCAGGGTCTGCGACCCCAGCATGCTGGACACGTTGACGATGCGGCCCGACTTGGCCTGCTTGATCAGCGGCAGGAACGCCTGGGTGACCGCCACCAGCGCATGCACGTTGGTGTCGAAGGTGCGGCGCCAGGTGTCCTGCGACTGCTCGGAGGGTGCCTGGGCCGGGTTTTCGATCATGATGCCGGCGTTGTTGACCAGGATGTCCAGGCGACCATGGCGCTGGCGCACCTGCTCGGCGGCCTCGGCGATGCTGGCCGCATCGGTCACGTCCAGCTGGATGGCTTCCACCGGCAGGCCCTCGGCCTGCAGCTTCAGCGCCTGCTCCACCGCGGTTTCGCGCTTGCGGCCGGCCAGCAGCGTGTGCACGCCGGCTTCGGCCAGCTGGCGCACGGTTTCGGTACCGATGCCGCGGGTGGCGCCGGTGACCAGCGCGATCTTGTTGCTATGGGAATTCATGGGTACATGCCTTTTGAAGAGGAAGCAGGCGCCGGCCGGAGCCGGCGCTGCCAGGTTGCATGTCAGTGGTGGATGGTCGGCTCACCGTGCTGGACCAGCTTGCCGCCACCGTTGCGGGTGACCAGCTTGCGCAGTGCCACGTAGAACACCGGGGTCAGGAACAGGCCGAACAGGGTCACGCCCAGCATGCCGGCGAACACCGTGATGCCGGTGACCGAGCGGACCTCGGCGCCTGCACCATGGGACAGCACCAGCGGCACGGTGCCGGCGATGAAGGCGATGGAGGTCATCACGATCGGGCGCAGACGCAGGCGGCAGGCTTCCAGTGCCGCTTCGACGATGCCCTTGCCGCCCATTTCCAGTTCACGGGCGAACTCGACGATCAGGATCGCGTTCTTGCACGCCAGGCCCATCAGCACCACCAGGCCGACCTGCACGAACACGTTGTTGTCACCGCCGGTCAACCAGACACCAAACAGCGCCGACAGCAGGGTCATCGGCACGATCAGGATCACCGCCAGCGGCAGCGACCAGCTCTCGTACAGCGCCGCCAGCACCAGGAAGGCGAGCATGATGGCCACCGGGAACACGATGAAGGCGGCCTTGCCCTGCGTGGCCTGCTGGTAGCTCAGGTCGGTCCATTCGGTGGTCATGCCCACCGGCAGCACCTTGCCGGCGATCTCGGTCAGCTTGTTCATGGCCTGCGCCGAGGACAGCAGGCGCGGGTCGGCTTCACCGGCCAGGTCAGCGGCCGGGTAGCCGTTGAAGCGCAGCACCGGGTCCGGGCCGAAGGTTTCCTTGATGGTGACCATCGAGCCGATCGGCACCATCTCGCCACGGTCGTTGCGGGTACGCAGCTTGCCGATGTCTTCAACGCTGTTGCGGAACTGGCCGTCGGCCTGGGCGATCACCTGCCAGGTACGACCGAACTGGTTGAAGTCGTTCACGTAGGCCGAGCCCAGGTAGGTCTGCAGGGTGTCGAACAGCTCGGTCAGCTGCACGCCCTGCGCCTTGGCCTTGACGCGGTCCACTTCCGCATCCAGCTGCGGCACGTTGGCCTGGTAGCTGGAGATCGGGAACGCCATGCCCGGGGTCTGCGCGACGGTGCCCTGCATGGCCTGAACGGCATTCTGCAGCGCGCCGTAGCCCAGGTTGCCACGGTCTTCGATGAACATCTGGTAGCCGTTGCCGTTGCCCAGGCCCAGGATCGGCGGCGGCATCAGCGAGAAGGCGAAACCTTCCTGCAGCCCGGCGATCTTCTGGTTGATCTCGGCGTTGATCTGCGCGGCGGTACGGCCATGACGCTCGTTGAACGGCTTGAGCGGGATGAACGCCACGCCGGTGTTGGGCGTGTTGGTGAACTGCAGCGCGTTCAGGCCGGGGAACGAGATGGTATGGGCAACACCCTCGGTTTCCTGGGCGATCTTGGCGACCTTGCGCAGCATTTCATCGGTACGCGCGATCGAGGAACCTTCCGGCAGCTTCACGCCCGCGATCAGGTACAGCTTGTCCTGGGTCGGGATGAAGCCCGGCGGCACCAGCTTGAAGATCACGCCGGTACCGACCAGCAGCACTGCATAGACCACGAACACCGCACCACGACGGCCGAGGATGCGCGACACGCCGCGCTCGTACTTCTCCGAGCTGGACTTGAAGAAGCGGTTGAACGGGCGGAACACCCAGCCGAACAGGCGGTCGATCAGGCGGCTCGGGCCATCCTTCGGTGCACCGTGCGGCTTGAGCAGGCGGGCGGCCAGGGCCGGCGACAGGGTCAGCGAGTTGATCGCCGAGATCACCGTGGAAATGGCGATGGTGACGGCGAACTGCTTGTAGAACTGGCCGGTGACGCCGGACAGGAAGGCCATCGGCACGAACACCGCGCACAGCACCAGCGCGATGGCGATGATCGGGCCGGACACTTCGCGCATGGCCTGGTGGGCCGCGGCGAGCGGGGTGAGGCCTTCTTCGATGTTGCGTTCAACGTTTTCCACGACCACGATCGCATCGTCGACCACGATGCCGATCGCCAGCACCAGGCCGAACAGGCTCAGCGTGTTGATCGAGAAGCCCAGCAGGTACAGCGCGGCGAAGGTACCCACCACCGACACCGGCACGGCGATCAGCGGAATGATCGACGCACGCCAGGTCTGCAGGAACAGGATCACCACCAGCACCACCAGGGCGATGGCTTCCAGCAGGGTGGAGACCACGGCCTTGATCGAGTCGCGCACGAAGATGGTGGTGTCATACACCGCTTCGTACTTGACGTCGGCCGGCATCGTCTTCTGCATCTCATCCATGGTGTGGATGACCGCATCGCGGATTTCCAGCGCGTTGGCGCCCGGGGCCTGGAAGATACCGATGCCCACCGCGTTCTTGCCATCCAGCTGCGAACGCAGGGTGTAGTCGCCGGCACCCAGTTCCAGGCGGGCGACGTCGGACAGGCGCACCACTTCACCATCGGTGCCGCTCTTGAGCACGATGTCACCGAATTCCTTTTCGGTCTTCAGCCGGCCCTGCGCATTGATCAGGGTCAGGAACTGGCTGTTGGGCATCGGCTCGGCGCCGAGCTGGCCGGCCGAGACCTGCACGTTCTGCTCGCGCATGGCACGCACGACGTCGCTGGCGGTCAGGCCGCGGGCGGACACCTTGTCCGGGTCCAGCCAGGCACGCATGGCGTAGTCGCCGCCACCGAAGATCTGCGCGTCACCCACGCCCTGGATACGGGCCAGCGCGTCCTTGACGTGCAGGCGGGCGTAGTTGCGCAGGTACAGGGTGTCGTACTTGCCCTTCGGCGAGGTCAGGTGCACCACCATCAGGAACGTCGGCGACTGCTTCTGGGTGGTCACACCCTGCCGGCGCACGTCCTCGGGCAGGCGCGCCTGCGCCTGCGCCACGCGGTTCTGCACCTTCACCGCAGCATCGTCCGGGTCGGTGCCCGGGCGGAAGGTGATGGTCATCTGCAGCACGCCATCGGAACCGGCGACCGACTTGATGTACATCATGCCTTCCACGCCGTTGATGGCTTCTTCCAGCGGCGTGGCGACGGTTTCAGCGATCACCTTCGGGTTCGCGCCCGGGTAGACCGTGCGCACGACCACCGACGGCGGTACCACTTCGGGGTACTCGCCGATCGGCAGGATCGGGATGGAGATCAGGCCAGCGGCGAAGATCACGATCGACAGCACCGCCGCGAAAATCGGCCTGTCGATGAAGAAACGGGAAAAGTCCATGGAGGAATATCCTGGGGAAAGGCCGGCGTCGGCATGCAGCCGCCCTGCCCTCGCCCGGCGGGGCGAAGGCAAACGCGGCCGGCGACAACACCGGCATCAAACGGAAACGCGGATCAGTTCAGAGCGGTCGCGTCGTGCCCGGCGCCCGGTGCAGCCGGCGCTGGCTGCATCGCCACCGCCTTGGCCTGCACCGGCATGCCCGGCATGAAGACCTTCTGCACGCCATCGATGATCACCCGGTCGCCCGCGGCAAGGCCCTGCTCGACGATACGCAGGCCGTCGGCGCTGCGGCCGAGCTGGATGTCACGGCGCTGGGCCTTGCCATCCTTGTCAACCACGTAGACGTACTTGCGGTCCTGGTCGGTCAGCACGGCCTTTTCATCGATCAGCTTGGCCTCGAACTGGCCGCTGCCCAGCAGCTGCACGCGGGCGAACAGGCCCGGGGTGAACTGGCGGTCGCGGTTGTCCATGAGCGCGCGGACGCGGATGGTGCCGGTGCTGCGGGTGACCTGGTTGTCGAGGAAATCGACCTTGCCTTCGTGCGGGAAGCCTTCCTCGCCGCTCAGGGCCACCTTCACCGGCAGCGCGCTGCCGCTGTCGCGCTCGCTCGGGCGCTCACCCTTACGTGCCATCTGCGCATAGCGCAGGAAGGTGCCTTCATCGGCATCGAAGTAGACGAACACGGTGTCCAGCGAGACCAGCGTGGTCAGCACGCTGGCGGTGTCGCCGGCGGTGACCAGGTTGCCGGCGGTGACGATCGCGCGGCCGGCACGGCCGTCGATCGGTGCGCGGACCTTGGTGAACTCCAGGTTCAGCGCGGCGGCATCCAGCGCGGCCTGGGCGGCCTGCACCGCGGCAACGGCCTGGTCGGACGCGGCGCGGCGCTGGTCGGCGGTCTCGGTGGAAATGGCCTGCTGCTCGGACAGGCGCGCGGCACGGTCCGATTCGCTGCGGGCCAGGGTCGCCTGGGTGCGGGCGCGGGCCAGTTCGGCGCGGGCACGATCGTACTCGGCCTGGTAGCTGCGGGCGTCGATGGTGAACAGCACATCGCCCTTCTTCACTTCCTGGCCTTCGACATAGTTGACCTTGTCGATGTAGCCGGACACGCGCGGGCGCAGTTCGACGCTCTGGACCGCTTCGACGCGGCCACTGAACTCATCCCACTGGCTGACCTGCTTGACCAGCACCGGGGCGGCGCTGACCTGCGGCGGCGGCGGCATGCCGGCTTCTTCGGCATGGCCGCCACTGCAGGCCGCCAGCACGGCCGCGGCCAGGATCGACACGCCGGCCATGGCCAGCCGTCGGGTGAAACGATGCGGGGTGGAATTGGGGGAAGTCATGAGATGCATCCGTACGGAGGGGTGGTTACAGCAAATTCGGGAACAGCGATTCCAGGAGCAGGAAAACGCGGGGCCGCCTAGCGTGCGACCTCAACCAAGGTCAAGGTCAAGTGTTGCCTGCGGCGTCGTGCCACATCGCCTGGCGGTCCAGGCGCAGCAGCCCGCGGGGCAGTTCGGCATCACGGGTGTCGCAGCGCACGATGGCGCGGTTGTCACGGCAGTTGTCGAGCAGGGAAACCAGGCGCCGGCCGACCAGCAGGGCGCTGGGCCATTCGATGCAGGCGTTGGCCGCATTGGCCGGGGTGCATACCGGGCTGCACACTTCCAGCATCTGCGCGCGCACGCCCAGTGCCTGTGCTTCCTGGTGCAGCACCTGCGCATACATGCGCGTGGCCGAGGTGGTGATGGACGCTTCCCCGTAGCCCGCCCACGGCTTCAGGCCGGCCGGACTGCCAACCAGCACGTAGCGGCGCGGGTAACCGTCATCCTGCAGCAGCGGCAACAGGTGGCGACCGGCATGCACGTGCGGCATCAGGTCGGCCTGCAGCGCCTGCAGCAGCGCATCACCGGAGCGGTCGGTCACCCGGCCGCGGTTGTAGGGACCGCCCATGGCATCGACCACGGCCGCCAGCGGCCGCGGGCGGGCCGCAACGCGTTCGGCCACGGTACGGGCCGAGCCATCGTCGCTGAGCGAGCCCAGCAGGGTCTCCAGACCCGGCTCATCGGCGAACTGCTCGCGCAGTGCCGCCAGGCGCCCCGGATCGCGGCCCACGACCAGGACCGGGCTGCCAGCTTCCAGCAGCGCGGCCACCAGGCCCTGACCGACCGCACCGGTGCCACCAAGCACCAGCACTTCCGGGGTCAGCGTCCCGTTCATGGGATATTACCTCCCATGCTCGGGATAATCCCAATCCGGCCCAGTCGGTCCAGATGGCGGGGGCCGAGACGGACCGAGCCGCCACGCTGCTGACGCAGCGGCGCGGTAAACTCACGGAAATCCTTGTGTACCAAGGAACTGGGGCGCGCTTCCACGGTCATTGCCTGGTCCAGAGCGTCCTGGCCGACAAGGCGGAAGCGGGCAAGAATGTTGCGCAGGCTCATGGCTCGCGGGCTCCATTTCGAGAATGGCGCCACGATAGACCTCAAACCTTTACTTGATTAGTCCTGATTAAGGGGAATAATCATCCCGCTCCCGGCACAATCTTTCGGGCAATCTACTACCGTCCCCTCCTCCCAGGACCCCCGACCATGTCCCACGATCTCAACGAGACGCTGATCTTCGTCAAGGTGGTCGAACAGGGCAGCTTCATCGCTGCGGCCAAATCCCTTGGCCTGCCCAAGACCACCGTCAGCCGCAAGGTGCAGGAACTGGAGACGCGCCTGGGCGCGCGCCTGCTGCACCGGACCACCCGCCGCCTCGGCCTGACCGAAGCCGGTTCGATCTACCACGAGCACTGCCAGCGCATCGCCCGTGAGCTGGAAGAAGCCGAAAGTGCGGTCAGCCAGCTGCAGTCCGGCCCGCGCGGCTGGCTGCGTTTCACCGTGCCCTACACCATCGGCATCACCTGGATCGCCCCGTTGCTGGGCCAGTTCCACGCGCAGTACCCGGAAATCCGCGTGGACATGCACCTGGGCAACGAAAAGCTGGACCTGATCGCCGGCGAGGCCGATCTGGCGCTGCGCGTGGGCACCCTGCCCGACTCCAACCTGGTGGCGCGCAAGCTGGGCACGCTGCGCACGCAGGTGTTCGCCGCACCGTCCTACATCGAGCGCTACGGCGAACCACTGCACCCGGATGAACTGCAGTTCCACCGCATCCTGGCCATGCGCAAGCCGTACCACAGCCACCCCAACCGCATCACCTGGCAGCTGGGTGAGAACGGCGGCGAACTGCGCGAGTTTCCGGTATCGCCACTGATGGTGGCCAACGATGCCTCGGCGCTCAACGGGGCGCTGGTCTGCGGCGAAGGGCTGCTGCTGACCGGTGATGTGATGGCCAAGCCGTTCATCGAATCGGGCATGGTGCGCCGCGTGCTGGCCGGTTGGACCGGCCCGGAAATGGACTTCAACGCGGTCTTCGCCGGTGGCCGTCTGGTGTCGCCGAAGGTGCGCGCCTTCGTCGATTTCCTGGTGGAAAAGCTCAACTTCGACGCCAACTACATGCTGGCGCAATGCCCGGCGGCGAAACTGGCCCAGCAGCAGAGCGAAAAGGCCGAAGCCGAACTGGAAGCCACCGGC
Source organism: Stenotrophomonas sp. 24(2023) (assembly GCF_030913365.1). Lineage (NCBI taxonomy): Bacteria > Pseudomonadati > Pseudomonadota > Gammaproteobacteria > Lysobacterales > Lysobacteraceae > Stenotrophomonas > Stenotrophomonas sp. 24(2023). The sequence goes on along the minus strand of NZ_CP133160.1, from coordinate 3,636,345 downwards.
AAGCGGATCCTGGAAAAGGTGGCCGCACCGGCGGCGTGAACCACCGGTGCCCTGCCGGCGCGCCACGGTGTGCCGGCCACGGGCGCCACCTGCAGAAATGCCGCCTGCGAGGGCGGCATTTCTGTTTCCGGCGGCTCCGGCTGCACCGGAACCGCAACACCGCTGCGCGTTACTGCTTCAACGGAATCACGCGGATTTCCACGCGGCGGTTCTTGGCGCGACCGGCGTCGGTGCTGTTGTCGGCGATCGGATAGGCCTTGCCCGCGCCCAGCGTTTCGATACGCACGCTCTGCACACCCTGGCCGATCAGGTACTGCGCCACCGAATCGGCGCGCTCCTTGGACAGGCGGTTGTTCACCGCATCGCTGCCGATGCTGTCGGTGTGGCCAACCACTTCGATCATGGTCTGGTTGTAGTCACGCAGGGTACCGGCCACGCCATTGAGCGAACCGTAGAACTGCGGCTTCAGCGTGGCCTTGCCGAAATCGAAGGTGATGCCATCGGGCAGGTTCAGGGTGATGTTGTCGCCCTGGCGCTGCACATCGATGCCGGTGTTGGCGGTGCGCTCGCGCAGCGCGCGCTCCTGGCGGTCCTGGTACTGGCCGATGGCCGCGCCGCTGAGCGCGCCGATGCCGGCGCCGATCAGCGCATGCTGGCGGCGTTCGGTCGCGCTGTCGCCGCTGAGCAGGCCGGCGGCCACGCCGATCGCGGTGCCGATCAGGGCATTGCGGCCGGTGCGGTTCTGCTGCTCGGTCGGATTGCCGTACTGGTCGCTCTGGACGTAGGAGCCGCCGGTGGCGCACGCACTCAGCGCGGCGGCAGTCATCAGGGCCAGTGCGAGATTGCGGGTGGTGTTGCGGATCATGGATGGTCTCCTTGTATGCCGGCCGGTGCGGCGTGCGAACGCTCCGGAGCATATACAGCCCGGTGCGATGCCGGGATGATGAGTGTGAAGGCCGGACGCCCGGCATTCAGCTTTCTGACCAGCCCTTCATTCCGCTGCTTTACGCCCCGCCCATACTCCGGTAGGCGGCCAGTGCCGCGTCGCGTCCCGCGGCCAGGTCGACCAGTGGCATGCGCGGGTAATCGGGCACCTTCTCGGCCAGCAGGTGCGGATGCTGCCATGGCGCGAAGCGCGCCTTGACCGGCAGCGCGGCCAGTTCCGGCACCCAGCGGCTGATGTAGCGCGCGTTGGGGTCGAACTTCTCTGCCTGGGTGACCGGGTTGAACACGCGGAAGTACGGTGCGGCATCGGCTCCGGTGCCGGCCACCCACTGCCAGCCCAGGGTGTTGCTGGCCAGGTCCGCATCGACCAGCGTGTCCCAGAACCAGCGCGCGCCATGCAGCCAATGCGCACGCAGGTGCTTGCACAGGTAGCTGGCCACGATCATGCGCACGCGGTTGTGCATGTAACCGGTATGCCACAGCTCGCGCAGGCCGGCATCGACGATCGGCACGCCGGTACGGCCCTGTTGCCAGGCCTGCAGCTGCGCAGGGCTGGGCGATGCCCACGGGAAGCTGTCGAAGCGCGCGTTGAGGTTGTGGTCGGTGGTACGCGGGAAGTGGTGCAGCAGGTGGTAGGCGAACTCGCGCCAGCCCAGCTCCTTCAGGTAGACATCGATATCGGCCGTGCGCCCGGCACTGCGCCGGGCTTCCAGTGCTTGGGCGATACGCCAGGGCGCGATCTCGCCGAAGTGCAGGTGCGGCGACAGCAGCGAGGTGCCGACGCGGTCCGGCAGGTCCCGCTGTTCGCGGTAGCCGGACAGGGCGCCATCGAGGAACACCGCCAGCGCTTCCAGCGCACCGGCTTCGCCCGGCTGCCAATGCGCCCAGAAGCCGGTATCCCAGTCCAGCGCAGGGGCCAGCTGCAGGGCGTCCAGCGCCACGCCCTGCAGGGCAGGCCCCTTCAGCTGGCGCGGTGCAGGCTGTGGCAACGGCAGACGCAGGCGGGTCAGCGCGTTGCGCCAGAACGGGGTGAACACTTTGTACGGCTGGCCCTGCTGGGTGGCCAGGTCCCACGGTTCGAACATCAGGCTGCCGTTGCTGCTCTGCGCATTGATGCCCTGTTCGCGCAGGGTGCGCTTGATCAGCGCATCGCGCGGCTGGGTGGCCGGTTCGTACTTGCGGTTCCAGTACACCGCTTCGGCACCGCTTTCCTGCACCAGTGCCAGCAATACCTCCAGGCTGTCGCCCTGGCGCAGCAGCAGGCTGGAACCGCACGCCCGCAGGTCCGCATCCAGCGCCGCCAACGAACGGTGCAGCCACGCATCGGAGGCGGCGCCCGGCGCCCACGCGCCTTCTTCATGCGGGGCGTGGATGTAGACCGGCACCACATCGTGGCCGGCATCGAGCGCAGCCTGCAGGGCGGGATTGTCCTGCAGACGCAGGTCACGACGGAACCACACCAATGCTACCGACACGCAGGCCACCCTCTGGAAACAGGGACACATGATAGCCAGCGCGGGTGAAGGCCAGGCACGCGCGGCACGCCGCGGCGCGGCCCTAGATCGCCGGGCGGTCGCCGTCGGGGCGGTGCCAGGTGACCAGCACCATGTGCGCCAGCGGCACCATCACCGGCAGGCCGAGCATCCCGACCAGCGAAACGCCGTCCAGACGGTCGAACAGGGCGCCGGCCAGCAGGCTCAGCAGGCACAGCGCGGCCCCCAGCCCGGCACTCAGGCATGCCCACCAGGGCGAGCCACGCAGCGTCAGGCCATTGAACAGGAACCCACCGGCAAGGCGCCAGAAGCCCAGCAGCGCGATGCTGGCAAGCACCACGCCCAGCAGTGTCGGCAGGCGATCGGGATGGTCATTGGGCTGCAGCATCACCAGCAGGCCGAAGCCATCGAGCAGCGTCAGCGGGAACGCGAGCAGCAGCAGTTCCAGCACCAGCAGCGTGGCACCGACGCCACGTACCCAGGTCGAACCGGCCATCAGCACCCCCGTGGTGGAAGCGGCGAGCATACCGCAGCGCCCTCACCTGCGCGCGCTGCGCAATGCGTTGCCCGGCAGGTGCCTAGCGCGCCTGGAAGCGCTGCATCGCCTCGCCGATCAAGCGCTTCGCCTCGGCGGCATTGCCCCAGCCATCAAGCTGGACCGGGTTGCGACCGGCGGGCAGATCCTTGTAGGTGCGGAAGAACGCCTCGATGCGCTGGCGTTCGATCGCGGGCAGGTCGGCCAGATCGCGGATGCCCGCATAGGTCGGATCAACCGCGTCGGTCGGCACGCCGATGATCTTCTGGTCATGTTCGCCGCCGTCGATCATCTTCAGGTAACCGATCGGGCGGAAGCGGATGATCACGCCCGGGTGCAGCGGCTCGCGGGTCAGCACCAGCGCATCCAGCGGATCGTTGTCGCCGGCCAGCGTGCGTGGCATCGAGCCGTAGTTGGCCGGATAGGCCACGGGCATCGACACGAACCGGTCCACATGCACCAGCCCGTCGTCCCTGATTTCATACTTGGTGATGCTGCCGGCGGGAATCTCCACCGCCAGGTGCACTTCTTCCGGTGCCTGCGCGGGTTGCGCGGCCAGCAGCGGGCGCAGCACCGCCGTCCCCGCCAGGCTGGCCCCGGCCACCAGGGCCAGGGCGGCAGCCAGCGCCGCCACCGCCCCTGCACGTCGGATACCCATCATCGTCTCCCCGCATCGAAAGGCGATGCACCGGGCCCGCCGGTGCACGGCACATGGTTCATTCCCAGCAACGGTCGGCGCGTCCCTTCAGGGTCTGCGCGCGCTGACAGTCGCGGGGTGCGATGCGTCCCTGCGTGAGCTCCACCTTCTGCTTGCGCCCATCGGCGCCGCGGACCAGCTCGAAGCCATCGTACAGCTGCCCGGTGACAGTACGCGCCTGGTAGCGCAGGCGCTGGCCATCGATGTCCAGCACCTGGAACAGCTGGGTATCCTCGGCGACCGGGTCCATCGTCCGCCGCGCCTGGCCGGACAGCCGGTACTGCTTCGGCCCGGCCACGGTGACCACGAACTGCGGCGTGGCCGCATTGCCTTCGCCGCGGCGCCCGTAGGTGTGGTCGTGGCCCTGCAGTACCAGGTCCACCGCATGCCGGCGCAGCACTGGCAGCAGCACTTCGCGCAGCGCGGTGTTCTCGCGCCCTTCGCGTGGCGAATAGAACGGCTGGTGCAGCAGCACGATGGTCCAGGGATTGGGATTGCCGGACAGGACCTGATCCAGCCACCCGGCCTGGGCCTGGGCCGTACCCAGGTCCAGCGCGGAGGTGCCATCGAGCACGACGAAACGCACGCCCTGCTGGTCGAACCAGTACGTGGTCGACGCCACGCTGCCTGCCCCGTTGCCGGGCAGCGCGAAGGTCACCGGCCAGTGGCGGCCGAGCACCCGCCGCTCCTGCGGGGTGTCCTCGAATTCCTCGAAATACTCATGGTTGCCGATGGCCGGTGCGACCAGCGTCTCCTGTGCCAGCCAGCCGGCTGCGGCGAACCACTCGCCCCATTCGCTGTCATCGGCATGGTCACCGCCGCTGACCAGATCACCGGCGAACAGGCTCAGCGTCGCACCCGGCGCGGCTTTCTGGCCAGCCCGGATGACCCGGCTGACATGGCTGAGGTTCTTGTTCTGCGTATCGCCGAAATACAGCACGGTGAGCGGTGTGCCCGCCTCGCCTGCGGTCCGCAGCTGGTTCCAGGCCCCCCAGGTGTCCTTGCCCTGCACGCGATAGACATACAGCGTGCCCGGCTGCAGCCCGGTGATATCGGCGCGGTGGTGGTGCGACAGGCCGTTTTCACTCTGCAGCGTGCGCGTGCTGGCGGTAATCCGGGTGACCGGGCCGATCGCAGGGGAATCACCGGCGATGGCGATTTCCAGCAACGGTGCCTGCACGCTGGCATCCGTGCGCCAGGCTACAGCGAATCCATGCCGCGGGTCGGCCGACGGTGAGGCAACGATACGGTCGGGGAAGCCGCTGGCCGCGTAGTGGCGGTTGCCGGCCGGCACCTGGGTGTTCGGCTCGGCCACCACGCCCGCCGTGGCCGCCAGCGCGGCCGTACTGCCGAACAGGCAGGCCAGGCCCAACGCCAACGCTGCCATGCGTACACCCCTCATGCGCCGCACTCCAGCGGCAAGCCAAACTGGCGGGCGATCACCTCCCAGTCGAAGGCCACCACGCCCTGGTCGTCGTGCACGGCGTACAGCGCGCCCTGCGGGAAGCGCGGCGACGGCTGCTGCATCATCCAGATGCCATCGGTGTTGGCCACCGTGTTGCCCTGGAATGCGCCGACCGGCGCCAGCGTATGCCGGTCGAACAGGTGGAACACGCTGCGCTGCTTGCCCTGTTCGGTGGTGATCCACCAGCCGTCCTTGCCACAGGTCCGCAGCATCACGCCTTCGGCCTGCGCCTTGAACACGTCCCGGCCGAAGGTGGTACCGGTGAAGCGGCCTTCCAGCGTGTAGACCTTGAACTCGCTGGCGTAGCTTTCGTCTTCCTCGGCAATCAGCAGCCGATCGTTGGCCGGATCGCCCCAGATCGATTCGACCACCCGCAGCGCACCGGCCTGGCTGGTGTCACCGATGCTGGCAACCAGCTTCGCCTGCACATCGGCACCGTTGCGGGTCACGTGGTACTGGCGTACGCGCTTGTCCAGCTCAGCCAGCGGCGGCAGCTGGTCATTGCCCTGTGCATCCTTGCCGTTGTCCCAGGAGTCGGTCACGTAGACGGCGTAGCCGTCGCTGCGCGTGTCCACCCACAGGCCATACGGCTTGCGCAGATCCTGCGCGCCAAACACCGCCAGCGGGGTGAAGTCCGGCAGGGAGAAGACCTGCACGCGGTGGTTGTCACGCTCGACGATCCACAACAGGTCGCCAGTGATGGAGATGCCGTTGGGACGGTCGAACGTTCCCGGCGCGGTGCCGTGGCTGCCGACATCACGCAGGTGGGCGCCGGTGCTGCCGTCGTACACCACCAGCTTGTCGGTGGTCTTGGCGGTGGCGATCAGCCAGGTCGTGCCATCAGGCGCCTGCCAGGCCGCCGGCGAATCAATGTTGTCGGCCGGCGTCATCGGAGTGAGGAATGCCTCGGCGATGGTCGCCACCGTGCGCGTGGCCGGTGCGGCGGCGCCGGTGGCCGTGCCCGATGCCTGCCGGTCGCAGCCGGCAAGCAGCACGGTGGCCATGGCAGCCGCCAGCACCATCGTGGTACGCGCGCCCATCACAGGGCCACCTTCAGGCCGACCGCATAGGTCCGGCCGTATTCTTCCATCTGCAGGGTGCGCGAGCGCGTGCCCTGGTACAGCTCAAGTGGCTTGTCCAGCAGGTTCTGTGCTTCCAGGTACATGCTCACGCGCGGGCTGAACTTGTAGTCCAGCGAGAAATCCAGCTGGGTATTGGGCGCCACGTAGATATCGAATGCACGGCCCGCGCCGAGGGTATCCAGGTACTCGCTGCGGTGCACGGCGGCCAGGCGGGTGCTCAGGCCATATTTTTCATAGCCCACATGTGCGCTGTACACGTTCTTCGAAGCGCGCGGCAAGGTGAAATCCTCACCCGCGCGGCTGGCGATGCCGGCATCGAACGAGGTGTCCAGCCAGGTACCGCTGGCGCCCACCAGCAGGCCATCCCAGCCGGCCGGCAGGAAATCCAGTTGCTGCTGCCAGTTGAACTCGGCACCGCGCACCTTGGCCTTGTCGCCGTTGATGGCGGTGATGACCGGCAGGCCGTCGTAGCCGGGCACGCCCTGCTGGCGGGTTTCCACGATGTAGCCATCGATGGACTTGTGGAACACGCCCAGTGACAGGATGCCGCTGTTGCCGATGTACTTTTCCACCGACAGGTCCAGGTTGGTGGATTCGTACGGGTCCAGGCCAGGGTTGCCCAGGCGCACTTCATTGTCGTTGCGGGCCACGCCCACACGCGGCGAGGCGTCACCGAAGCCCGGGCGCGCCACGGTCTTGTTGGCGGCAAAGCGCAGCACCCAGTCGTTGCCGGCGTCATAGCGCAGGTGCAGGCCCGGCAGCACATTGGTGTAGCTCTTGCTGGCCTGCACCGGGGTGACGGTGAAGGTGCGGCCGTTGGACGCCACGTCCAGGCGGTTGCCGGTCGCGCTGAAACGGGTGCTTTCCACGCGTACGCCGCCGATCACGCGCAGCGCGCCGATGTCCCAGGTACCCATCGCGTAGCTGGCGAAGATGTCTTCGCGGGCAGTGTAGTCGCCTTCCAGCGAGGTTGCCGCGTTGCTGCCGGCATCCTGCGGGCGGCCGCTGTACTCGCCGCTGTGCTGGGCCCAGTAGGCACGCATCGCATCCGAATCCATGCCCTGGCCCAGGGTGCCGTGACGGTGGTCGGGCGAGCCGGTGGTCCAGTCCTTGAGGTTGATCGCCGGGCCGACGCGCAGCGAGGTTTCATCCACGTTCGCGTCGCGGTCGCGCCAACGGCCCAGCAGGCCGAACTTGTAGCTGCTGTTGTCACCATCGAAACGCAGATTGACCTGTGCGCTGCGCTCCTGGTCGTTCACCTGCTTGGGCTTGTAGACGATGCGGTCGAACTTGTAGTTGGCGTTGTCCAGCCACTGGTCGTTGTCGAAACTGTAGCTGGGCAGGCGGCTGCGCTGGTCCAGCGTGCCGTTGAAGGCCTTGCCGTTGAGCTTGAAGCGCGCCTCGATCTCGTCATCCACGCGCTCTTCGGTACGGGTATAGCCGACCTTGTAGTCGAGCACGGCACCGGTCAACATGTTCTCGCCGCCGGCACTGACCGCGAAGGTGTTTTCTTCCTTGGTGCGATAGCGCACGCGCTTGTCGATCGAATCCTTGGGCATGCCCACCAGGCGGTACTGGTCTTCGCCGGTACGCACCATGTTGGCCGCATCGAAATTGAAGATCACCCGCTGACGGGTTTCGGCATCGTCGAACTGGCTGTACAGCGTGCGCAGGTAGTAGCGGTTGTCCGCGTCGGGGCGCCAGTCCAGGTTGAGGTTGGCGCCGATGCGCTTGCGCTCGATTTCATACTTGCGGTGCTGCAGGTTGATGGCGTGTACATCGCCCGGTGCCACCTTCGTCGGATCGACGCCGTCGGCACCCTCGTATTCCACTTCGCTGTTGTCCGACTCGAAGGTGCGCTTCTGGTAGTTCACGCCAGCGGCCACGCCGAAGGTGTCGTTGAATACTTCGCTGTAGTTGATCGAGGCCTTCGGGCTGGTTTCACCGGACAGCTGCTGGTGGCTGCCCTCGATCTTGCCGCGCAGGCTGCGGCCACTGCGGTCGAACGCCGAGGCCGATTCGACCAGGATCGCACCGCCGATGGCATCGCCGGGCATGTCCGGGGTCGGCGACTTCACCACGCGCAGGCGCTCGGTGGAATCGGAAGGAATCACGTCCAGCGGCGCAGCACGGCTGGAATCCTCCGGTGTGCCGATGGCGATGCCGTCCACGCTGACGCTGTTGAGGTTGGCATCCAGCCCGCGCACCACCACGAAACGGCCTTCGCCCTGGTCGCGGGTGACACTGATGCCCGGCAGGCGCTGCAGGGATTCGGCCACGTTCTGGTCCGGGTACTGGCCCAGCGCATCGGACGACACCGCGTCTTCGATGGCATCGCTGCTGCGCTTGAGGTCCACCGCGCGGATCTGTGATTCCAGCTGTGCGCGTACTTCGATGCGGTCCAGGTCGACCGCATCGGCGGCCACTGCGCCGGTTGCTGCCACCACCTGCTTCCCGGCCGCCTGCAGCGGTGCTGCAGCCCCCATGGCCAGGGTCAGGGTGATGGCCATCGCCAGCGGCGTCTTGATGTGCACTGTGAAGCCCCATGCGTGTTAAGAATGGGTCCGCACGGTATGTCCGCAACGTTGCATGCCCGTGACATGGATCTGCACAATCCCGGTCCCGGCCGGTGCCCGGACCGGCCCTGGCACCGGCGCCACAGGGGGCCCGGCAGGGTCTGGCACTACTGCGTACAGCGGCGATCCGGCACACTGTACGCCTGTTCAATTTCCCTTTTCCGACCATGAAAATCGTCGAAGTGCGCCATCCGCTGGTGCAGCACAAGATCGGCCTGATGCGCAACGCATCGCTCAGCACCAAGGATTTCCGCGAACTGGCCAACGAACTGGGCACGCTGCTGGCCTACGAGGCCACTGCCGATCTGGACACCGAAGCCCACACCCTGCCCGGCTGGGCCGGCCCGGTCACCGTGCAGCGCATCGCCGGTGCCAAGATCACCGTGGTGCCGATCCTGCGTGCCGGCCTGGGCATGCTCAGCGGCGTGCTGTCGCTGATTCCGGCCGCGCGCGTGAGCGTGGTCGGCCTGCAGCGTGACGAGGAAACCCTGCAGCCGGTGCCGTATTTCGAGCGCCTGACCGGCCGCCTGGAAGAGCGCGATGCGCTGATCCTGGACCCGATGCTGGCCACCGGCGGCACCCTGATCGCCACCATCGACATGCTCAAGCGTGCCGGTGCCCGCCGCATCAAGGGCATTTTCCTGGTCGCCGCGCCGGAGGGCATCGCCGCCGTGCAGGCTGCGCACCCGGATGTAGAGATCTACACGGCCGCCATCGACGCCCAGCTCAACGACAAGGGCTACATCCTGCCGGGCCTGGGCGATGCCGGGGACCGCATCTTCGGCACCCGCGTGGTGGGTTGATACCAGCAGAAAGGGGACGGGTCGGACCCGTCCCCCCGGGCGTGGAGGCCATCACCGGCAGATTTCACGCCGTCTTCCCCCACCCCGCCGAATGCTCCGCGCACCCGCCCCGTGCTTTGGAGATCGCGATGATCCGTTCGACCCTGTTGGCCGCCCTCCTCGTGCTTGCCGTGCCCACGCTCGCGCAGGCGACCACCCCGCAGCAGCAACGCATGGCGGACTGCTCGGCCAAGAACAAGGGCAAGACCGGCGAGGAGTACAAGGCCGCGCAGAAGGCCTGCCTCAGTGGCCAGCCGGCCAAGGCCACCACGCCGCAGGAGCGCATGAAGCAGTGCAACGCCGATGCCGCCAGCAAGAAGCTGGCCGGTGATACGCGCAAGACGTTCATGAGCAGCTGCCTGAAGGCGTCGTAACAACGGCCACGCGTGCAGAGCTGGGCATGGCCCGGCCCTGCACCCCCTGGGCAGGCGCTCAGCCCAGCGCGCGCGCCCTCAGTTCGCCCTGCTCGTGCAGGGTCACGAACCGGCCCTTGTCATCACGGCCCAGCTGCGCCAGTGCGATCTGCGGGTCATGGGTGAAGAACAGGTGCACGTTGCGCGCCAGCTTGTCTTCCAGGAACTGCCGCTTTTCGTCGATCAGCAGCTCGGCATTGCGGTCATAGCCCATGGTGATCGGCACGTGCACCCAGGACCGGCCGGGAATCAGGTCGGCGCAGAACACCACGCCCCCATGTGCCTGGCCGTCTCCACCTGCCTGGCCGACGATTTCGGCCAGCATCAGGCCCGGCGTATGGCCGTCGCTGAAGCTGAAACGCACGCTGCGGCCCAGTGCCTGCGAATACTCGCCATCGACCACCTCCAGCCGTCCGCTGGCCTCCAGCAGGGCCGGCAGTTCGGGAATGAAGCTGGCGCGGTCGCGCGGATGGGGGTTCAGGGCACGCTGCCAGTGCTCGGCACCGACCACGAAGGTCGCGTTGGGGAACAACAGTTCCGGCCCCCGCCCTTCGATCCACGGCGCCAACAGCCCGCCGGCATGGTCGAAATGCAGGTGGCTGAGCACCACCACATCGATGTCTTCATGCTCGAAGCCGGCCTCGCGCAGTGACTCCATCAGCACGTGGTTGCTTTCCTGCACGCCATAGCGCTCGCGCAGGCGCGGCTCGAAGAACGCCCCGATGCCGGTCTCGAACAGCACCGTCTTGCCTTCCAGCGGGCTGGCCAGCAGCGCACGGCAGGCCAGCTCGATGCGGTTGAGCTCATCCGGTGCCGCCCATTTTTCCCACAATGCACGCGGTGCATTGCCAAACATCGCCCCGCCGTCCAGGCGCTGCGTGTTGCCACGAATCGACCATAGTTTCATCCGGCAATTATCTGCCCGGGCTTGTTAAGGATTCGCTAGGCGGAGCGATGGCAACCGTAACAAAAGGCCCGGCCGGGTGGCCGGGCTCCGGTCGCGCCGGGCCGGGCCCGGCGCGCGCAATGCTTACCGTGCCGGCACAACCTCGGCGGCACCCACCGGATTGCGCGGGTCGCTGCCACCGAACAGGGCATTGCTGCGACGGTCCCATTCCACGGTCTGCAGGTTGCCCCAGACATGACTGGACCCGCGGCCGCCGGCGGCCACATCGCCCGGCAGGTCGATGGTGTGGCCCATGGCGCGCAGCTGCTTGACGGTTGCCGCGTCGAAGGCGGCGTCCTCGGCCTCGATCACGTCCGGCAGCCACTGGTGGTGGTAGCGCGGCAGCGCCGCGACCTGCTGCGCATCCAGCCCGGCGTCGTAGCCGAGGATGCCCAGCAGCACCATGGTGATGATGCGGCTGCCGCCCGGCGTGCCCAGCACCACCACCTTGTCGGCATTTTCCATGAAGGTGGGCGTCATCGAGCTCAGCATGCGCTTGCCCGGCTTCGGCGCGTTGGCCTCGTAGCCCATCACCCCGAACGCATTGGGCGTGCCCGGCTTCAGCGCGAAATCGTCCATTTCGTTGTTCAGCAGCACGCCGGTGCCCTTGGGAATCAGGCCCGAGCCGTACAGCAGGTTCACCGTCTGGGTGGCGCCGACGCGGTTGCCCTCACGGTCGATGATCGAGAAATGCGTGGTTTCATCATCCTCCAGCGGCGTGGGGTTGCCCGACAGCAGATTGCTGGGGGTGGCCTTGTCCGGGTGGATGGTCGCGCGCAGGCCCTGCGCGTAGTCCTTGCTGGTCAGCACCTTCTGCGGGATCTGCACGAAATCCGGATCGCCCAGGAAGAACGTGCGGTCGCGGTAGGCACGGCGCATGGCCTCCACCACCAGGTGGGTGCGGTGCGCCGGGTCCATCGCCTTGATGTCCCAGCCTTCCAGGATCTGCAGCATGGCCGCCAGCGCGATGCCACCGGAGGACGGCGGCGGCGCGGTGGTGATCTTCCAGCCGTTGTAGTCGAACACGATCGGCTCGCGCAGCTTGACCTGGTAGCCGGCCAGTTCCTCGGCCGTCCAGCGGCCACCGGCCTGTTTCACCCCGGCCAGCAGCGCCTTGCCGGTCTGCCCGCGGTAGAAACCATTGAAGCCGCCGTCGGCCAGCCGCTGCAGCGTCTGCGCCAGTTCCGGCTGCTTGAACAGATCGCCTTCGGCGATCGGGCGGCCATTGCGCAGGTAGACCTCGCGCGTGCCGGGGTAGCGCTCCATCACCTCGCGGCGCGAGGCATAGCCCTTGGCCATGCGCTCGTACACCGGGAAGCCGTCGCGGGCGATGCGGATGGCCGGCTGCAGCGAGGCCTTCAGCGGCAGCCGGCCGTGCTTGGACGACAGTTCCACCAGCGCGGCCGGCAGGCCGGGAATGCCGGCCGACCAGGGGCCGTTGACCGAGCGGTCGCGGTCCAGGTTGCCCTTGGCATCCAGGTAGGCCTGCGGCGTGGCCGAGGCCGGTGCGGTCTCGCGCGCGTCGAGCATCACATCCTTGCCGGTGGCCGCATCATGCAGCAGGAAGAAACCGCCACCGCCCAGGCCCGAGCTGATCGGCTCGACCACGGCCAGCGTGGAGGACACCGCCACGGCGGCGTCGAAGGCGTTGCCGCCCTGCGCCAGGATTTCCAGGCCGGCCTCGGTGGCCAGCCGGTGGCCGCTGGCCACGGCGGCGCCGTCAGGGTGGGCCGCACGGACCGGGCCATCGGCCCACGCCAGCGGCGTGAGCAGCAGGCCAAGCAGCAGCAGGGGGCGGGCGATCAGCTTCATTCGGATGGGGGCTCCGCATAGAGTTCGGGATGATCGTGCTGCAGCTGGCGCAGCTTGGCCAGCAGCTGGTCCTGCGTTTCCACGATCTCCGGGTCCGGGTCGATGCACTCGACCGGGCAGACGACCACGCACTGCGGCTCGTCGAAGTGGCCCACGCATTCGGTGCAGCGGGCGGGGTCGATCACGTAGATGGTTTCACCCATCGCAATGGCCTGGTTGGGACAGGCCGGCTCGCATACGTCGCAGTTGACGCAGAGCTCATTGATTTTCAGCGACATGGCGGTACTCCTCGCCCGCGCCTTGGACCAGAACCGGCCTGCGCGGGCGCGCAGGCCGGTCATCGGCGGCTTCCTGGCCGGAAACCGCCCGGGCCACGCCAGGGGCGTGGCCGCCACGGCGGGACTTACTTGGCTTCGACGAACACGTACTCGGCGCCGGTCGGCTGCACGGCAGCCTGCACGCGGGCATTGTCGGCAGTGCTGCCGATGTAGACCACGCGGACCTTCTTCATCGAGTCAGCCGGCACGTCCTTGAACACGGCCAGGATCATGTCGGCCATCTTGCCCGAGGCCGACGAACCGAAGGCCAGCATGTTGCCCGGCTGCACGCCACGGGCAACGGCCTGGGTGGCGCTCTCGACCTGGCGCTCGTACTTGGCGGCGAATTCCGGATCGCTTTCCGGCGGCAGGTAGTACAGGAACGGGCTGTTGGTGATGTTGCCCATGTTCTGGATGGCAACTTCCTGCAGGTACTTCTTCCAGCCGGCATCGTCTTCCTTGGCCGGAGCGACCAGGGCCTGCTTGGCTTCATCGGCCGGTGCGACGGCCTCTTCCTTCTTGCAGGCGGTGAAGGCCAGGGCAAACGAGGCGATCAGCATCGCGCGCATGGTGGTGTTCATGGGTTTCCTCCCGTGGTGGTTCAGGTGTTGGGGGTGTTACGACTGGGCCGACTTCGCTTCGCGGACCTTGCGCAGGGCGTCGAGCACCGAGGCCGGCACGAAACCGGACACGTCCCCTCCCAGGCGTGCGATCTCGCGGACCAGCGAGGACGAAATGAAGCTGTGCTGCTCGGCCGGGGTCAGGAACAGGGTCTCGACCTCCGGGATCAGGTGGCGGTTCATGCTGGCCATCTGGAATTCGTACTCGAAGTCCGACACCGCGCGCAGGCCGCGCAGCAGCACGCCGCCCTGCACCGAACGCACGAAATGCGCCAGCAGGGTGTCAAAGCCACGCACTTCCACGTTGGGGTGGTGGCCGAGCGCGCCCTGGGCCAGCTGCACGCGCAGCTCCAGCGGCAGGGTCGGCCCCTTGGACGGGCTCTGCGCCACGCCTACCACGACCTTTTCAAACAGCGGCGCGGCCCGGCTCACCAGGTCGATGTGACCGTTGGTGATCGGATCGAACGTCCCGGGGTACACGGCGATGCGGCGGTTGGCCACGGTCATGGGCGATCGGACATGTTCAGATGAAGTCAAAGTGTAGCAGCGGCGCGCCGGTACAGGGCAAAGCGCACCTCGCGGGTGCCCCCCTCGCGGTGCAGCAGCCAGTCCGGCGGCAGCACGGGCGCATGGCCGGCCGGCGATTCCAGGTACAGCCAGGGGGTGCCGGCCAGGTGCCGCGGCAGCTGCTCCAGCACGCCCTGCCAGAGGCCATCAGCGAACGGCGGGTCGATGAACACCAGATCGGCCTGCTGGGCCGGAGCGCCCTGCAGCCAGCGCAGGGCATCGGCCTGGACCACGGCAACCTGGTCGGCGGCCTGCAGCTTGGCCACGGCGGCGGACAGGTTGCGCCCCAGCTGCGCGTCGCGCTCGACCAGGGTGGCGTGCGCTGCCCCGCGCGAGACCGCTTCCAGCCCCAGCGCACCGCTGCCGGCGAACAGGTCCAGCACCCGCGCGCCGGGCAGTACCGGCATCAGCCAGTTGAACAGGGTTTCGCGCACGCGGTCGCTGCTGGGCCGCAGCCCGGGCAGGGTCGGCACCGGCAGGCGGGTGTTGCGCCAGCGGCCACCGATGATGCGGACCTGGCCGTCATTGCCGCCACGGCCGCTCACCGGCGCCCCCGGCAGGAGGTGTTCGAGAAATTCAGCATGAGCAGGATTGTAGTTCGGCCGGCCCGCGGCCGGCACCCGCAGAAGCAACGTCAACGTCTACGTCAAAAGCTGGCTTCCTGAGAGATGGCGGGGTGGGTCCGGTTGAGGGGGACGCCGTAAACCCATCCATGGGGGCTTGGTCGCCGCATCCATGGCGCTCCCCCCCCTCAACCGGCCCCACCCCGCCTTCGACAGTTTCCCGCGATCTGCAGTAGATCCACGCCATGCGTGGATGAACATCTGTCAGATATCGAAGGAATTGATGAAATCAGAAGCCCAGCCGTTGCCACCGTCACCAGGAACCTGTCGAAGGCGGGGCACTGTGGGTTCGCGGGGTGTGAGCCGCATGGATGCGGCGACCAAGCCCCCATGGATGGGTTCACGGCGTCCCCGCGAACCCACAGTACCCCGCCATCCCACGGAATGCCCGCTTTGGCTTTGGCTTTGGCTTTGGCTTTGGCTTTGGCTTTGGCTCCGGCCTCTGCGGGTGCAGGGCGCCGCCCTGCCCGACCAACCCCTTGATTTCGGGACAATCACCCCTACCCCTTGGGCAGGCCGCACGCGCTGGCGCGGCATTGCACATGGAGCCCTACCCGATGACCGAGACGATCCAGACCGAAACCCTTGGCTTCCAGACCGAAGTCAAGCAGCTGCTGCAGCTGATGATCCACTCGCTGTATTCCAACAAGGAAATCTTCCTGCGCGAGCTGGTCTCCAACGCCGCCGACGCCGCCGACAAGCTGCGCTTCGAAGCGCTGACCCAGCCGGCCCTGCTGGAAGGCGACGGCGACCTGCGCGTGCGCGTCAGCTTCGATGCCGCCGCCCACACCATCACCATCGAAGACAACGGCATCGGCATGAGCCGCGCCGAGGCCATCGCCCACCTGGGCACGATCGCCAAGTCCGGCACCGGCGATTTCCTGCGCCAGCTGTCCGGCGACCAGAAGAAGGATTCGCAGCTGATCGGCCAGTTCGGCGTCGGCTTCTACAGCGCCTTCATCGTTGCAGACGAAGTGGAAGTGACCTCGCGCCGCGCCGGCCTGGCCGCCGCAGAGGGCGTGCGCTGGACCTCCCGTGGCGAAGGCGATTTCGACGTTGCCACCATCGACAAGGCCGAGCGCGGCACCCGCATCGTGCTGCACCTGAAGGACGGCGAGCACGATTTCGCCGACGGCTGGCGCCTGCGCAGCATCCTCAAGAAGTATTCGGACCACATCGGCCTGCCGATCCAGATGCCGAAGGAAGGCGAAGACGCCGCCGGCGAGTGGGAGACCGTCAACCGCGCCAGCGCGCTGTGGACCCGCCCGCGCACCGAGGTCAGCGACGCCGAGTACACCGAGTTCTACAAGCACGTCGCCCACGACCACGCCGACCCGCTGGCCTGGAGCCACAACAAGGTCGAAGGCAAGCTGGAATACACCTCGCTGCTGTACGTGCCGGGCCGGGCACCGTTCGACCTGTACCACCGCGATGCCCCCAAGGGCCTGAAGCTGTATGTGCAGCGCGTGTTCGTGATGGACCAGGCCGAGCAGTTCCTGCCGCTGTACCTGCGCTTCATCAAGGGCGTGGTCGATTCCAACGACCTCTCGCTCAACGTCTCGCGCGAGATCCTGCAGTCCGGCCCGGTCATCGATTCGATGAAGTCGGCGCTGACCAAGCGCTCGCTGGACATGCTGGACAAGCTGGCCAAGGACAAGCCGGAACAGTACGCCACGTTCTGGAAGGAATTCGGCCAGGTGCTGAAGGAAGGCCCCGCCGAGGACTACAACAACCGCGAAAAGGTGGCCGGCCTGCTGCGCTTTGCCTCCACCCGTGGCGAGGCCGATGCGCAGAGCGTGTCGCTGGCCGATTACATCGGCCGCATGGCCGAAGGACAGGACAAGATCTATTACCTGACCGGCGAGAGCTACAGCCAGGTGCGCAACAGTCCGCACCTGGAAGTGTTCCGCAAGAAGGGCGTGGAAGTGCTGCTGCTGACCGACCGCATCGACGAGTGGCTGATGGGCTACCTGACCGATTTCGACGGCAAGGGCTTCGTGGACATCGCCCGCGGCGACCTGGACCTGGGCGCGCTGGAAAGCGAAGCCGACAAGCAGGAACAGGAAGCGGCGGCCAAGGACAAGCAGGGCCTGGTCGAGCGCCTGAAGACGGTACTGGGCGATGACGTGGCCGACGTGCGCGTGTCGCACCGCCTGACCGACTCGCCGGCGGTGCTGGCCATCGGCGAACAGGACCTGGGCCTGCAGATGCGCCAGATCCTGGAAGCCAGCGGGCAGAAGGTGCCCGACAGCAAGCCGGTGCTGGAGATCAACCCGAGCCACCCGCTGATCGCCAAGCTGGAAGGAGAGGCCGATGGTGCGCGCTTCGACGATCTGGGCCGGGTGCTGTTCGACCAGGCAGCCCTGGCCGCCGGTGACAGCCTGAAGGATCCCGGTGCCTACGTGGCGCGCCTGAACAAGCTGCTGCTGGAACTGTCGGCCTGACCGATGGGGTGGTCGCCGGGCATGGCCCGGCGCCGCGATGGGTAGATGCCAACCTTGGTTGGCGCGCCTCCGCCCCGGTAGACGCCAACCTCGGTTGGCGCTCCTCCGCCCTGGTAGATGCCAACCTTGGTTGGCGCCCGCAGAAGAGCGTGCCAACCAAGGTTGGCACCTACCAGGCCGGGTCAAGCATGCCAATCGAAGGGTTGCACGCACCAAGGCAGGTCAGGCATGCCGCCCCAAATTGCCCATCGCGGTTGTCCGCCATCCGGCGGGTCTGCTCAGGCCTGCCGGTCCAGCAACGAACCCAGCAGCTGGTCCTGCCGACGGATGACGGTGGCGTTGGCGGCGAAGGCCAGGACCTCGGCCTTGGCCGCAAGCAGGTCGCCCAGCGGTGCCATCGGGTCCGGGGTGGTGGTGCCCACCTCGGCCTGCACGCCGCCCTCGGCGGTGGTACTGCGCTGCACCTGCAGGCGGGTCGCATCGGGCGTAGCGACGTTGGCCACGTTGTGCGCGGCCACCTGTACGCCCCGCTGTGCCGCGCGCATCCCGCCAAGCGCGGTTCCCATCACATCGTTCATGGCGGTCTCCGGGCCGCACGGCGCAACCCTCCGGACCGGTTATCGGCCGCTGCGCGCCCCACTTGAGTACACACGGGCCGGACGGGCCCGGGTGGTAGCATATCTCCCTGACTTCAGTGCCTTTTGCCAATGCTCAGTTTTTTCCGCCGCAAGAAGCCCCAGGACGCCGCTGCGACCGAGGCACCCAAGACCCAGCACTATTCGGCCGATGAGCTGGCGGCGGCCTTCCCGCCCGCCGCCCCTGCCGAGAGCGCGCCGGCCGGGCCTGCCCCTGTGGAGGGCGCACCCACTGTCCCGGTAGCGCCCCCGCCGGCCGCGCAGGTCACCCCGCCCACCCCGGTGGCACCCGCTGCGCCCGCGCTGGCGCCGGAACAGGTGGCTGCACCGGAAGACACCGGCGCCGAGGCGCTTGCCGCGGCTGCGGTGCTGGCACCGCTGGCCCCGGTCACCCCGGTGGCGCAGCCGGCCGCACCCGCCGCGGACCTGCCCGTCCTGATCGACGCCGAACCGGCGCCGGCCGGCAAGCCCGGCTGGCGCGAGCGGCTGCGCAACAGCGCCTTTGCCCGCAGCTTCGGCGGCCTGTTCTCGCGCAACCCCAAGCTCGACGATGACCTGCTGGATGAAATCGAGACGGCACTGCTGACCGCCGATGTCGGCGTGGGCGCCACCACCGACCTGGTGGAAGGCCTACGCAAGCGCATGAAGGCCCGCGAGTTCGCCGATGCGCAGGCGCTGCTGGCCGCGTTGCGCGCCGAGCTGATCGCCATCCTGCAACCGGTGTCCAGGCCGCTGCTGATCGATCGCAACGCCAAGCCGTTCGTGGTGCTGACCGTCGGCGTGAACGGCGTCGGCAAGACCACCACCATCGGCAAGCTGGCCAAGCGCTTCAAGGACGAAGGCCACAGCCTGATGCTGGCCGCGGGCGATACTTTCCGCGCCGCCGCCGTGGCACAGCTGCAGGCCTGGGGCGAACGCAACGGCGTGTCCGTGGTCGCCCAGGGCCAGAACGCCGATGCCGCCTCGGTGGCGTTCGATGCACTGCAGGCCGGCAAGGCCCGCGGCACCTCGGTGCTGATCGCCGATACAGCCGGCCGCCTGCACACGCAGTCCGGGCTGATGAACGAACTGGGCAAGATCCGCCGCGTGCTCGGCAAGATCGACCCCAGCGCCCCGCATGAAGTGCTCATGGTGATCGATGGCACCACCGGGCAGAACGCGCTCTCGCAGCTTCGCCAGTTCAAGGCCGCTGTGGATGTCACCGGGCTGGTGGTGACCAAGCTCGATGGCACCGCCAAGGGCGGCGTGGTGTTCGCACTGGCCCGTGAGTTCGGCATTCCGATCCGCTTCGCCGGCATCGGCGAACGCCCGGAAGACCTGCGCGTGTTCGATCCGGAAGCGTTCGTGGACGCACTGCTGCCCGAAGCACTGGGCGGCTGACCTGCCGCGCAGCCACGCATGGCGTGGCTCTACCCGCAGCACCGCCCCTGGTAGAGCCACCCCATGGGTGGCTGCCCCTCTGGAATGCCGATGCCCCGCCAGCCCAACGCCAGCGCCACGACTCCGCAGGACGACGCCTTCGTCGCGCGCCTGCTGCACTGGTTCGATGGCCATGGCCGCCATGACCTGCCCTGGCAGCACCCACGCAGCCCCTACCGGGTATGGCTGTCGGAAATCATGCTGCAGCAGACCCAGGTCGCTACGGTCATCGGGTACTTCCACGCCTTCCTGGCCGACTTCCCCACCCTGCCCGCGCTGGCGGCCGCCGACAACGACGCGGTGATGGCCCGCTGGGCCGGGCTGGGCTACTACGCCCGCGCCCGCAACCTGCACGCCGCCGCCAAGCGCTGCGTGGCCGAACACGGCGGCGAGCTGCCACGCGATTTCGATGCCCTGCACGCATTGCCCGGCATCGGCCGCAGCACGGCCGGCGCCATCCTCAGCCAGGCCTGGAACGATCCGTTCGCGATCCTCGACGGCAACGTCAAGCGCGTGCTGACCCGCTACCACGGCATCGAGGGCTTTCCTGGCCTGCCGGCAGTGGAAAAGCAGCTGTGGGCACTGGCCCAGGCCCACGTGGCACATGTACCGGGCGGCCGCATGGCCGACTACACCCAGGCCCAGATGGACCTGGGAGCAACCGTGTGTACGCGCAGCCGGCCCGCCTGCGTGATCTGCCCGCTGCAGGATGGCTGCGTGGCACGCCGCGACGGTCTGGCCGCACAGTTGCCCACCCCCAAACCCAGCAAGGCCTTGCCCGAACGCGAAGCCGTGGCGTTGCTGCTGCGCGATGGCCAGGGCCGCACCCTGCTGCAGAAGCGCCCGGATACCGGCATCTGGGCGCAGCTGTGGACGCTGCCACAGGCCGACAGCGGCAGCGCCCTGCAGGACTGGTTCGACAGCCACATCGACGGTTCGCTGGAAGACGCCGAAGAACTGCCGGGGCTGCAGCACACCTTCAGCCACTACCGGCTGCACCTGCAGGTGCTGTCGCGCCGGGTCAACGGCCTGCGCATGGCGGCGCCCAGCCTGCGCTGGGTCACCGATGACGAGCGTGCTGCACTGGGCCTGCCCGCACCGATCCGTAAACTGCTCGACGGCGCGGCACCTGCCGCACCGAAGAAGCGTTCCCCTGCCAAATCCCGCAACCGAGACTGACCACCATGCCCCGAACCGTCTTCTGCCAGTACGAACAACGCGATGCCGAGGGCCTGGATTTCGTCCCCTATCCGGGCGAGCTTGGCCAGCGCGTGTTCAACGCCATCGGCAAGCCGGCCTGGGCGGCGTGGCTGGCCCACCAGACCATGCTGATCAATGAAAACCGTCTGTCGCCGCGCGATCCGCAGCACCGCGCGTTCCTGGAACAGGAGCTGGTGAAGTTCCTGTTCGAGAAGGACGCGGAAAAGCCAGCCGGGTTCACCCCCGAGGCGTGACCCCCGGGTATCGGCGCGCCCACGCAGCGCGCGGGCCTGCCGGACGCACGGGCAAGGCACGTCCCACCGGGCCCGGCCCGGCCGCTCACCTGGCCGGCGCGGCCGCTGCCTCGCGCTCCTGCAGCTGGGCCTGGCGCAGCTCCTGCTCGGAGGCCTTGAGCGCCTTCACGTCCAGCTTCTGGATGGTGTCGATGAAGCACGGTACCTGCGGCAGGCCCGTCGGGTCGCGTACCAGCACCTTGTCGAACGCACGCGATACACGCGAGCCCTGGCTGGTGATGCCGATGGCGCTGGCGAAATCCAGGCCCTGGCAGGAACCGCGCAGCTTCAGCAGGTAGGCCTCGCTGGGACGCGTCCACACCGCCAGGGCGCGATCGCCCAGCGCCGTCCAGCCGTTGAGGCCGCCGAACAGCAGCATGTCATTGACCGGCGGACCGGCGTGGGCGCTGTACAGCGCCAGCTTCTGCGCGTCGTCCAGGCGGCCGGTCGTGGCGCATGCTGACAAGGCCAGGGACAGGACGGCGATGACGGCAAACGGCTTCATGGCGCGGCTCCAGCAAGGGGTATGGCCCCGATGATGCGCCTGCCGGCGTGACGGCGGAACCGTGCCGTCACGCCTGTTCAGGCAAGGGCAGGCATGCCCCGGCCGGGCTCAGACCTCGGCGTGGGCGAGCGCGTGCAGGCGCCCCTCGCGCAGCTCCAGCACCCGGTCCAGTCGGCGTGCGAGCGAACGGTCATGGGTGACCAGCACCAGGCTGGTGTGGCGTGCACGGTTGAGTTCGAGCATCAGTTCGAACACCGTGGCCGCCGTGCGGTCGTCCAGGTTGCCGGTGGGCTCATCGCCCAGCACGCAGGCGGGGTGGTTCACCAGCGCCCGCGCCACGGCCGCACGCTGGCGTTCGCCGCCGGACAGTTCACCCGGCTTGTGGTCCAGGCGATGGCCCAGGCCGACCGCCTCCAGCAGCGCGGTGGCGCGCTGGCTGGCATCGGGCACGCTGGTGCCGGACAGCATCACCGGCATCATCACGTTTTCCAGTGCGGTGAATTCCGGCAGCAGGTGGTGGAACTGGTAGACGAAGCCCAGCGCCTGGTTGCGCAGCAGCCCGCGCGCGGTATCGGACAGCGCCGACATGCGCTGGCCGGTCACGTAGACCTCGCCGGCGGTCGGTACGTCCAGCCCGCCCAGCAGGTGCAGCAGCGTGCTCTTGCCGGCACCCGACGCGCCGATGATGGCCACCGTCTCACCGGCGTTGACCTGCAGCGACAGGCCATCGAATACCGGGGTCTGCATGCGGCCCTCGGCGTAGGTCTTGCCCAGCGCCTCGGCACGGATCACTTCATCGCCGCGGTTGACGACCTTATTCATAGCGCAGGGCCTCCGCCGGCTGGGTGCGTGCTGCCCGCCAGGCGGGGTACAGGGTGGCCAGGAAGCTCATCAGCAGCGCCACCAGGGTAATGACCACGATATCCCGGGGCTGCATGTCGGTCGGCAGGCCGGTGATGTAGTACACGTCCTCCGGCAGCAGCTTGATCTTGAACACGCTTTCGATGGCCCCCAGGATGCGCTCCAGGTTCAGGGTCAGGGTGATGCCACCGATCACGCCGGCCACGGTGCCGAAAATACCGATCAGCGACCCCTGCACCATGAACACCGACATCACCCCGCCCGGGGTCAGCCCCAGCGTGCGCAGGATGGCGATGTCCGCCTGCTTGTCGGTGACCAGCATCACCTGCGACGACACCAGGTTGAAGGCGCCCATGGCGATGATCAGCGAGAGCAGGATGCCCATCACCGTCTTTTCCATGCGCAGGGAGTGGTAGAGGTTGGCGTTCTGCTGGGTCCAGTCGCTGACCCGGAACGCGCCGCCCAGGCCATGCGCCAGGTCGACACCGACTTCCAGCGCCTTGTCCATGTCATGCAGCTTCAGGCGCACGCCGGTGGCACCGTCGGCACGCAGCACGCGCTCCAGGTCCTGCATGTTGGCAAAGCCCACGCCACGATCGACTTCGTTGTAACCGGCCTCGAAGATGCCGCTGACGGTGAAGCGCTTCATGCGCGGCACCGCACCGGCCGGGGTGCCCTGCACTTCGGCGAAGGTGACCAGCACCTGGTCGCCGACATCCACGCCCAGCCAGATGGCCAGTTCCTTGCCCAGCAGCAGATTGAAGCTGCCCGGGGTCAGGCTGTCATACCGCCCCTTGGTGACCTTCTGGTCGATCACCGACACCTTCGGTTCCAGCGCCGGCTCGATGCCCTGGATGATCGCACCCTGCACGCGCGGGCCGCTGATCATCGACTGGATCTCGATGTACGGCGCGGCACCGGCCACGCGCGGATCCTTGCGGGCCACGTCGACGACGTGCTGCCAATCGTCCATCGGCTCGCCGTCACGGCTGATGGTGGTGTGCGCGGTCATCTGCAGCAGGCGGTCACGGATTTCCTTCTGGAAGCCGCTCATCACCGCCAGGGTGGTGATCAGCACCGTCACCCCCAGCGCGATGCCCAGGATGGAGGCCATGGAAATGAAGGAAATGAAGCCGTTGCGGCGCTTGGCACGCAGGTAGCGCAGGCCGATGAAGACGGGGATGGGTTTGAACATGCAGGCACGCCGGTCGATTCAGCCTATGGTGCCATCGTCCGGGGCCGACGGGAAACGCTGCGGATGGCCACGGCCAGACGCAGTTCACGTCGTTGCGCGCGATCCAGCACGTCCGGCCAGAACAGCAGGCGCTGGCGGTGCCCGGCCTTCCCGCCCAGCAGCAGCCAGGGCCCCTGCACCCGCAGGGTGGGCGCCGACAGCGGCTGGCCATCGAGCTGCAGCGGCTCCGGCGGCGGGCACAGCAGCAGCACATGGCGTGGCCGCCGCAGGGCAACCACCAGCTGGGCCAGGCCGATGCCCCACACGCCCGCCAGCATCGGCCAGAACAGCGCGACCGGCAGGTCGCTGGCGCTCAGCAGCCAGGGAGCGGCCAGCAGCACCATCACCTGCGCCCCGGCCTGCAGCCGGGACGGTCGCCACTCAAGCCTTGAGGGCGCGGATACGGTCGAGCAGCGGGACGGCATGGGCATGCGGGCACTCCTCGTAGCCCATGAACCACCGCCACAACTTATCGTCTTCGCAATCGAGCAGGAACAGGAAAACCTCGCGCTCTTCGGTCGGTGCCTCGGCCCATTCGTGGTCAAGGTAATGCTCGAACAGCTGGTCCAGTTCGCGCATGCCGCGGCGGCAACGCCAGCGCAGCTTCTTCAGCAGGATGTCTTCTTCCATCGTGTTTCTCCAGATACAGCAAAGCCACGCATGGCGTGGCTCTACCGGGTGGTGCAGGTGGATCGGTGAAGCCACGCATGGCCTGGCTTCACCCGGCCGATCAGGCGCGGCGTTCCATCATCAGCTTCTTGATCTCGGCGATCGCCAGTGCCGGGTTCAGGCCCTTCGGGCAGGTCCGGGCGCAGTTCATGATGGTGTGGCAGCGGTACAGCTTGAACGGATCTTCCAGATCGTCCAGGCGCGCACCGGTGTCTTCATCGCGCGAATCGATGATCCAGCGGTAGGCCTGCAGCAGGATCGCCGGGCCCAGGTAGCGCTCGCCGTTCCACCAGTAGCTCGGGCAGCTGGTCGAGCAGCAGGCGCACAGGATGCACTCGTACAGGCCGTCGAGCTTCTTGCGGTCTTCCGGCGACTGCAGGCGCTCGCGGTCCGGCGGTGCCGGGGTCTGGGTGCGGATCCACGGCTTGATCGAGGCGTACTGCGCGTAGAAGTGGGTCAGGTCCGGAACCAGATCCTTCACCACGTTCATGTGCGGCAGCGGGTAGATCGGCACTTCCTTCTTGCCGCAGTCCGCGATGGCGCGGGTGCAGGCCAGGGTGTTGGTGCCGTCGATGTTCATCGCGCACGAACCGCAGATGCCTTCACGGCACGAACGGCGGAAGGTCAGGGTCGGGTCGATCTCGTTCTTGATCTTGATCAGCGCGTCCAGGACCATCGGCCCGCAGCTGTCCAGGTCCACCTCGTAGGTGTCGGTGCGCGGGTTGCTGTCGTCATCCGGACTCCAGCGGTAGACCTTGAAGGTGCGCACGTTCTTGCCGCCGGTCTTGGCGGGGAAGTGCTTGCCCTTCGTGATCTTTGAATTCTTCGGCAGGGAAAACTCGGCCATGGCTGCTCTCGTTGGCTCAGGCGGCCCGCGCCCCCATGGGCGCGGATTGCATGGTAGTCGGGGTGGGCTCAGTACACGCGCGGCTTCGGCGGCACCACGGCCACGTCATCGGTCAGCGTGTACATGTGCACCGGACGGTAATCGAAGCTGCACTTGCCCTTTTCGTCGACGGTGACCAGGGTGTGCTTCTGCCAATTGACGTCATCGCGATCCGGATAATCCTCGTGCGCGTGTGCACCGCGGCTTTCCTTGCGCTGTTCGGCCGAGTTGATCGTCGCCACCGCGTTCAGCAGCAGGTTGTTCAGCTCGTAGGTCTCGATCAGGTCCGAGTTCCAGACCAGCGAACGGTCGGAGACCTTCACGTCCTGGAACGAATCGAACACGTCGGCCATCTTCTCGCAGCCTTCCTTCAGCGACTGGCTGGTGCGGAACACCGCCGCGTCGGCCTGCATGGTGCGCTGCATGCGGTCACGGATGACCGAGGTCGGCGTATCACCATCGGCGTAGCGCAGCTTGTCCAGCAGGCCCAGCGCCTTGTCGCAGGCATCCGAGGGCAGCGGCTTGTGCGAGGCGCCCGGCTTGATGGTGGCGGCGCAGCGGTTGGCCACGGCACGGCCGAACACCACCAGGTCCAGCAGCGAGTTGGAACCCAGGCGGTTGGCGCCGTGCACCGACACGCAGGCTGCTTCGCCGATGGCGTACAGGCCCGGCACCACGGCGTCGTTGTCCTCGCCCACCTTGCGCACGACTTCGCCGTGGAAGTTGGTCGGAATGCCGCCCATGTTGTAGTGCACGGTCGGGATGACCGGGATCGGCTGCTTGTGCACGTCGACGCCGGCGAAGATGCGGGCGCTCTCGGCGATGCCCGGCAGCTTCTCGTCGATCACGCCCGGGCCCAGGTGGGTCAGGTCGAGCAGGATGTGGTCCTTGTGCTCGCCGACGCCGCGGCCTTCGCGGATCTCGATGGTCATCGAACGGCTGACCACGTCGCGCGAGGCCAGGTCCTTGTAGTGCGGTGCGTAGCGCTCCATGAAGCGCTCGCCGCTGCTGTTGCGCAGGATGCCACCTTCACCGCGGACACCCTCGGTGATCAGGCAGCCGGCGCCGTAGATGCCGGTCGGGTGGAACTGCACGAACTCCATGTCCTGCATGGCGATGCCGGCACGCATGGCCAGGCCGCCACCGTCGCCGGTGCAGGTGTGCGCCGAGGTGGCGCTGAAGTAGGCGCGGCCGTAGCCACCGGTGGCCAGCACCACGCCCTGGGCGCGGAACAGGTGCAGGGTGCCATCGGACATGTCCAGGGCCAGCACGCCGCGGCAGGCGCCCTCATCGTCGAAGATGAGGTCCAGCGCGAAGTACTCGATCATGAAGCGCGCGTTGTGGGCCAGCGACTGCTGGTACAGCGTGTGCAGCATGGCGTGGCCGGTACGGTCGGCCGCCGCGCAGGTACGCTGCGCCGCCGGGCCTTCGCCGTACTTGGTGGTCATGCCACCGAACGGGCGCTGGTAGATCTTGCCCTCTTCGGTACGGCTGAACGGCACGCCGTAGTGTTCCAGCTCGATGATGGCCGGAATCGCTTCGCGGCACATGTACTCGATGGCGTCCTGGTCGCCCAGCCAGTCCGACCCCTTGATGGTGTCGAAGAAGTGGTAGCGCCAGTCGTCTTCACCCATGTTGCCCAGCGCGGCGGAAATACCACCCTGCGCGGCCACGGTGTGCGAACGGGTCGGGAACACCTTGGTCAGGCAGACCGTGTTCAGGCCCTTCTGGGCCAGGCCGAACGTGGCGCGCAGGCCAGCGCCACCGGCGCCGACGACGACCATGTCGTACTTGTGTTCGGTGATCTTGTAAGCGGACATCTAATCTGGATTCCTGTCTTGGTGCCTGGGCTCAGGCAACGCCGAGGGCGATGCGGCCCACCGCGAACACGCTGACGATCATGCCGAGGATGGCGACGAACTTGACTGCGGTCTGGAGGATCAGCGCCAGCAGCGATTCGTGGATGTAGTCCTCCAGCACCACCTGCAGGCCGAGCTGGGCGTGCCAGAACATGGCGATCAGCAGGCCGATCAGCGGCACTGCGTTCCACGGCTTGGCGATGGCGGCGGTGGCGGTCGGGTAGTCGGAGCCGAGCAGGCCCAGCACGAACACCAGGAACCAGATGCCCAGCACGACCAGTGCCGCAGCGGTCAGGCGCTGGTGCACGAAGTGCTCGGTACCGGTCTTGGCCGAACCCAGGCCACGGACATTCTTCAGCGGGGTACGGAACCGGCTCATGCGGCACCTCCAACCATTACATAGGCCCACACCAACAGGGTGATCACCAGGCTGCCGATGACCGAGATCCAGCTGCTGCGGACGAAGGTGGCGATGCGGAAACCGATCGCGAAGTCCTGCACCACATGGCGGATGCCATTGCACAGGTGGTAGGCGAACGACCACGTCCATGCGAACAGGAACAGCTTGCCGTACCAGGCACCGGCGTGACCGGTGAAGCAGTTCCATGACTCGGGCCCGATCATCAGGGCCAGCAGGCCTCCGGCGATGAACAGGGCTCCAACAGACAGAAAGACGCCCGTGGCTCGATGCAGGATCGAGGTGGCCATCTGAATCTGCCAGCGATACACCTGGAGGTGCGGGGAAAGGGGACGTTCTCTGGTCGCCATTCGCTGGGCTCGTTGTCTCGGCTGGGCGGCACATGGCCGCGTTGGCTCAATGCTGATCAGAAATCGATGCAGCGTCCGTTTTTCTCCCAATCGCCATACCGCACCGGATCAAGTCCGCCGCGGCCGCCGATCTCTTTCTGCTCCCGCACCGGAGAGGCAGGCACAGGGGCCTGTTCCGCCAGCGGAGCTTCAGATTCGTCGTCGGGAGTGGGGGTTGTTTGGCCTATCATGTTCGGTCTCGCAACGCACAAATTTTAGACCTCGTTCACGTGCCTGACAACCTTCCCCCTGCTTTCGTCGGATATCCGCGCCTTCCCGGCCACCAGCTGCTGAGCCTGCTGGGCCCGGAAGCGGCCGTGTTCGCCCATGCCCAGTTCAGCAGCGATGTCACCGCCCTGCCCCTGCGCCACTGGCAGTGGAGCGCCTGGCTGAGTGCCAAGGGCCGTACGCTGGCGGTGTTCCAGCTGCTGCGGATCAGTGAAGACCACGTGCTGCTGGTGCTGGCCGATGGCAATGCCGATGAGATTGCGACGCAGTTGCAACGCTTCGTGTTCCGCCGCAAGGTGAAGCTGCAGGTCCGCAGCGACATTGCCGTTGCTGGCGCTTTCACGGCGCCGGAGGCCGCCAGCGGCGCGGCGATCGCCTTTGTCGGCGAACAGGACTGGGAGCTGGACATGGGCAGCGACGCGCTGCCGCGCACCCTGCGCATCGGCCACCGCGAGCAGGTACCGGCCGCCGAGGGTGCCGATGAAGACCGCTTCGCCCTGGCCTGGCGCCAGGCCGACCTGCGCTTCGGCCTGCCGCGGCTGGAGGCCAGCCAGCGCGAGACCTGGACCCCGCAGCAGCTGGGCCTGGACCGGCTCAACGGCTACAGCGTGAAGAAGGGCTGCTACCCCGGCCAGGAGATCGTGGCCCGCACCCATTTCCTGGGCAAGGCCAAGCGCGCGCTGCAGCTGCTGCATACCGCGGCCCCGGCCGCGCCGGGCACGGCCGTGGAACAGTCTGGTGCGGCGTTGGGCACGGTGGCCTGCGTGGCGGGCGAACTGGCCCTGGCCGTGCTGCCGCTGGAGACCAGCGATGAGGCGCTGCAGGTGGAAGGCCAGCCGGCGCAGCGCCTGCCGCTGCTGGAGGGGTTGGCGCGCTGAGCGGTTCATCCACGCATGGCGTGGATCTACAAAGGCCCATCCACGCGTGGCGTGGTTTTACAGGGGCCATCCCCGTGGGGCGCGGATTTACGGGCGCCCCATCCACGCATAGCGTGGATCTACCGCGGGTGTGGGCCCGGGCCCACACCCGCCCTGGCCTACAGGCGTTCGCCGCTGTCGGCGTTGAAGAAATGCAGGCCCTGCGGGTGGATCGCCACGCGCATCGTTTCGCCCACCGCCGGCAGCGCCTGCGGGGCCACGCGCATGGTCAGCGCATGCTGGCCGCTGCTGAGGTTGACGAAGATTTCGTTGCCGACCGGTTCGATGCCCTCGATGCGCGCCTCGAACGCATGCGCGTCATCGGCGGCGGCCGGCTGCAGGTGCTCCGGGCGCACGCCCACGGCGATCGGTGAGCCCAGCCAGGCCGGGTTGATGGCGGCCTGCCCCAGCGGGGCACGCCAGGCACCCTCGACCGCCGCCGCGCCACTGGGATCGTCCTGCAGGGTACCGCGCAGCACGTTCATCGCCGGGCTGCCCAGGAAACCGGCCACGAACAGGTTGGCCGGGCGGTCGTACAGCGCCATCGGTGTGTCGATCTGCTGGATGATGCCGTCCTTGAGCACCACGATGCGCTGGCCCAGGGTCATCGCCTCGACCTGGTCATGGGTCACGTAGATCATGGTGGTGCCCAGCTTGCGGTGCAGCTGGGCGATGTCGGTGCGCACGCTGTGGCGCAGCTTGGCATCGAGGTTGGACAGCGGCTCGTCCAGCAGGAACACCGCCGGTTCGCGCACCAGCGCACGGCCCAGTGCCACGCGCTGGCGCTGGCCACCGGACATCGCCTTGGGCAGCTTGTCCATCATCTCGGTCAGGCCCAGGGTCCGCGCCGCTTCGCCGATGCGCCGCTCGATCGTCGCCTTGTCGTGGCCGCGCAGCTTCAGGCCGAAGGCCAGGTTCTCGGCCACGGTCATGTGCGGGTACAGCGCGTAGCTCTGGAACACCATGGCGATGTCGCGGTCCTTCGGCGCCACGTCGTTCACCACGCGCTCGCCGATGGTCAGCGTGCCGCCACTGATCTCTTCCAGGCC
The DNA here is from genome assembly GCF_030913365.1 of Stenotrophomonas sp. 24(2023). NCBI lineage: Bacteria > Pseudomonadati > Pseudomonadota > Gammaproteobacteria > Lysobacterales > Lysobacteraceae > Stenotrophomonas > Stenotrophomonas sp. 24(2023). The sequence continues at coordinate 3,606,406 of NZ_CP133160.1, read as the reverse complement.
GGCGATCATCCGCAGCAGGGTGGACTTGCCGCAGCCCGACGGCCCCACCAGCACCATCAATTCCCCGTCGGCAACCTCGAAGGTGGCGTCCTTCACCGCGACCTGGCCGTTGTCGTAGACCTTGCGAACACCCTGCAACTGCACTTTTGCCATATCACTCATCCAGTCCGCCCGGCAGCCGGGCCATCGTGTGGGGACTGCCTTCGGCCCTCCCGATGGCAGCATGATCGCCTCGCTGCCGCATGACGGACACCGCTGCAATCGAATACAGTTGCCCATTCTGCCATGTAAACGTTTTCACGTGGCACTATCCGTGAGTCGGTGCGCGCCGACCTGCTCCGGGGGCTGCCGTATGGTTCGCCGGTGTAGTGGTTTCGCATGAAACAGCATGCTCCGGAGCCCCGGAATTTGCTCATGATGCGCCCCGGACTGGCAGTTGCGCACATGTCCCAAGACCTTAGCCAAGAAGCGATTGACAACGATGTCACCCGGATCTGAAACTCGAGCGATGCACGACACCCTTTTCCTGTTCGGTGCCACAGGTGATCTGGCCCAGCGCTACCTGTTCCCTTCGCTGTTGCGCCTGCTCGGAGACGGCCTGCTGCCGGAAGACTTCAAGGTCCGCGCACTGGCCCTGTCGGCCCACGACACCGCCGCCTTCCATGACATCCTGCGCCCGCGCCTGCAGCAGGCCAATCCGCTGGCCACCCAGGACGACATCAACAACCTGCTGTCACGCATCGACTACCGTTCCGTCGACCTGCGCGATGCCGATTCGGTCGCCGCCGCCGTTGCCGACCTGGTGCACCGCAAGTGCGTGAGCTACCTGGCCATCCCGCCGGGCCTGTACATCTCCACCTGCGAAGGCCTGGCCAAGGGCGGCGCGCTGGCCTCGCCCGCGCGCCTGATGCTGGAAAAGCCGATCGGCAGCGACAGCGAAAGCGCCGAGCAGATCCTGACCACCATCGGCCAGTGGATCGACGAAGACCGCGTGTTCCGCCTGGATCACTACCTGGGCAAGGCCGCGGTGCAGAACCTGATCGCGCTGCGCTTCGGCAACACGCTGCTGGAAGCGGTGTGGAACCGCAACTACATCGAGTCGGTGCACATCCTGGTGTCCGAGAGCGAAGGCGTGGACGGCCGCGATGCCTACTACGCCCGCTCCGGTGCGCTGCGCGACATGGTGCAGAGCCATATCCTGCAGCTGCTGTGCCTGGTGGCGATGGAGCCGCCGGCCTCGCTGGAAGCCGACCGCATCCGCGACGAGAAGGTCAAGGTGCTGCGTGCGCTGCGCCCGCTCGACGCCAGGCACGCCGCGCGTGACAGCGTGCGTGGCCGCTACACCGCCGGCACCATCAACGGCCAGCCCGCGCAGGCCTACCAGCCGCCGGAAGGCAGCGACGTGGAAACCTTCGCCGGGGTCACCGCGCACATCGACAACTGGCGCTGGAGCGGCGTGCCGTTCCACCTGGTCACCGGCAAGCGCCTGCCCGAGCGCACCACCCGCGTGGTGGTCACGCTCAAGCCGGTCACCCACTGGCTGTTCGAGCGCCCGCAGCGCAGCCAGGCCGCGCCGAACCGCCTGGTGTTCCAGCTGCAGCCGCAGGAAAACATCGAACTGGGCCTGATGAGCAGCCTGGCCGGCCCGGAGTGGGGCGCGCTGGAACTGCACCCGCTGGAACTGGAACTGTCGGTGCCGACCGGCCTGCACCGCCGCATCGCCTACGAGCGCCTGTTCCTGGATGCGTTCAACGGCAACCACGCGCTGTTCGTGCGCGATGACGAAGTGCGCGCGGCCTGGGCCTGGATCGACAGCGTGTCCCAGGCCTGGAAGGACGCCAAGCTGCCGCTGGAACCGTATCCGGCCGGCCAGTGGGGCCCGGCCATCGCCGCCGACTTCCTGCCGCAGGGCGTGGAAGCGGCCGAGCGCGGGGCGGCCGAATGAGCGCCGCCAGCCAGCCGGTCCTGGTGGCCGACATCGGTGGCACCAATGCCCGCTTTGCCCTTGCCGACACGTCACTGGATGCGCCGCTGCTGACCGACAGCATCCGCGAATTCGCGGTGGCTGATTTCCCGTCGCTCGGCGATGCCGCGCGCCACTACCTGGAACAGGTGGGCGCGCAGGCGCAGCGCGGCGTGTTCGCCGTGGCCGGCCGCGTCGACGGCGATGAGGCGCGCATCACCAACCACCCGTGGGTGATCTCGCGCAGCCGCACCGCGCAGATGCTCGGCTTCAACGAACTGCACCTGATCAACGACTTCGCCGCCCAGGCGATGGCCGTGTCGCTGCTGCAGCCGGCCGACGTGGTGCAGATCGGTGGCGCCACCTGGACCCCGCGCCAGCCCGGCCAGCCGCGCAACTACGCGGTGATCGGCCCGGGCACCGGGCTGGGCGTGGGCGGCCTGGTGATCCGCCACGGCCGCTGCTATCCGCTGGAAACCGAAGGCGGCCATGTCAGCTTCCCACCCGGCACGCCGGACGAAGTACGCATCCTGGAGATCCTGTCCGAACAGTTCGGCCGGGTGTCCAACGAACGCCTGATCTGTGGCCCCGGCCTGGTCAACATCCATCGCGCCGTGTGCGAGATGGCCGGGGTCGACCCGGGCAAGGTGGTGCCGGCCGATGTGACCGCGCGCGCCGCGCTGGGCGATCCGCAGGCGATGCGCACGGTGGACGTGTTCTGCGCCGTGTTCGGTGCCATCGCCGGCGACCTGGTGCTGATCCAGGGGGCCTGGGACGGCGTGTTCCTCACCGGCGGCCTGGTGCCGAAGATGCTCGATTCGCTGCAGCATTCCGGTTTCCGCCAGCGCTTCGAGCACAAGGGGCGTTTCTCTTCGATCATGGCACGGGTTCCGTCGCTGGCGATCATGCACCCCTGCCCCGGGCTGCTGGGTGCCGCCGCGTACGCCGCCGATGCCGAGCGTGACGCCCAGGAGGCTGCATGACCGTGAATTTTTCCAGTGACCGCCTCGACTTCATCGCCCACCGCGATGCCGATGGCTGGATCGAGGCCGTCGCTGCTGAAATGGCCAAGGCCATCAACGAGGACATCACCGAACTGGGCCGTGCGCGCATCCTGCTGTCCGGCGGTACCACGCCGGCACCGGTGTACCAGGCCCTGGCCGAACTGGACGTGCTGTGGGACCGGGTGGAAGTCAGCCTGGCCGACGAACGCTGGCTGTCCCCGCAGGACCGCGACAGCAACGCCTGGCTGGTGCGCGAAAGCCTGCTCAAGCGCGCTGAAGGCGCCCACTTCGACCCGCTGGTACGGGTCGGCAAGCCACTGCCCGAATGCGTTTACACCGCCAACCTGCAGGCCCAGCACAGCCAGCGGCCGAGCCTGGTCGCCCTGGGCATGGGCAACGATGGCCACACCGCCTCGCTGTTCCCCGGGTCCAAGGACCTGGCCCGCGCCGTGGAAAGCACCCTGCCCTACGCTGCCCTGGATGCCACCGGCTGCCCCGGTTCCAACCAGTGGCCGCTGCGCATCACGCTGACCCCGCATGGCCTGCAGCAATGCCGCCAGCGCCTGCTGCTGCTGCGTGGCAAGCAGAAGCTGGAGGTGCTGCAGCAGGCGCTGGACAGCAATGATGCCCAGCAGTACCCGATCCTCAACGCGATCAACCTCGACGGTGCCCGCCTGCGCGTGCACTGGGCCAACTGACCGCATGCCCGCCCCTTCCCCGCGCGCGCCTCTCGCCACCTTCCTTCCCCGGTAGCCAATGAGCCTCCATCCGCAACTGCACGCCATCACCGAGCGCATCATCCGCCGCAGCGCCCCCTCGCGCGCGGCCTACCTGGCGGCCATCGATGCCGCCCTGCGCGACGGCCCGTTCCGCAGCCGCCTGAGCTGCGGCAACCTCGCCCACGGCTTCGCCGCCTGCGGCGGCACCGACAAGAGCCGCCTGCGCGGTGGCGTGACGCCCAACCTGGGCATCATCACCGCCTACAACGACATGCTCTCGGCGCACCAGCCGTTCGAGACCTACCCCGAGCAGATCCGCGAGATCGCCCGTGAACTGGGCGCCACCGCACAGGTCGCCGGTGCGGTACCGGCGATGTGCGACGGTGTCACCCAGGGCCGCGGCGGCATGGAACTGTCGCTGTTCTCGCGCGATGTGATCGCCCAGGCCACGGCCATCGGCCTGAGCCACGACATGTTCGACACCACCGTCTACCTCGGCGTGTGCGACAAGATCGTACCCGGCCTGCTGGTCGGCGCGCTGGCGTTCGGCCATCTGCCGGCGGTGTTCGTGCCGGCCGGCCCGATGACCCCCGGTATTCCCAACAAGCAGAAGGCCGAAGTGCGCGAGCGCTATGCGGCCGGCGAAGCGACCCGCGAGGAGCTGCTGGAAGCCGAGTCGGCCTCCTACCATGGCCCCGGTACCTGCACCTTCTACGGCACCGCCAATTCCAACCAGGTGTTGCTGGAGGCGATGGGCGTGCAGCTGCCCGGCGCCTCGTTCGTCAACCCGGGCACGCCGCTGCGCGATGCGCTTACCCGCGAAGCCACCGAGCGCGCCCTGGACATCACCGCACTGGGCGATGATTTCCGGCCGCTGGGGCGGATCATCGACGAACGGGCCATCATCAACGCGGTCATCGCGCTGATGGCCACCGGCGGCTCGACCAACCACACCATCCACTGGATCGCGGTGGCGCGGGCGGCCGGCATCGTGCTGACCTGGGACGACATGGACGAGCTGTCGCAGCTGATTCCGCTGCTGGCCCGCGTCTACCCGAACGGCGAGGCCGACGTGAACCGCTTCGCCGCGGCCGGTGGCCCGGCCTTCGTGTTCGGCGAACTGATCAAGGCCGGGCTGATGCACGGCGACCTGGTCAGCGTGGCGCGTGGCGGCATGGCCGACTACGCCCGCGAGCCGCAGCTGCGCGATGGCAAGCTGGTCTACCTGCCGGGCCTGGAACACAGCGCCGACGAAGAAGTGGTGCGCCCCATCGGCAACCCGTTCGAGCACCAGGGCGGCCTGCGCCTGCTGCGCGGCAACCTGGGCCGTTCGCTGATCAAGCTGTCGGCGGTGAAGCCGCAGTACCGCACGATCGAAGCGCCGGCGGTGGTGGTCGATGCGCCGCAGGTACTGAACAAGCTGCATGCAGCCGGCCTGCTGCCGCAGGATTTCGTGGCCGTGGTGCGCTACCAGGGCCCGCGTGCGAACGGCATGCCGGAACTGCATTCGCTGGCGCCGTTGCTGGGCCTGCTGCAGAACCAGGGCCGGCGCGTGGCGCTGGTGACCGATGGCCGCCTGTCCGGTGCGTCCGGCAAGATCCCGGCGGCGATCCACGTGACGCCGGAAGCGGCGCGCGGTGGTCCGCTGGCGAAGGTGCGCGAGGGCGACATCATCCGCATGGATGGCGAGGCGGGCACGCTGGAAGTGCGGGTGGATGCGGCCGAGTGGGCAGCGCGCGAACTGGCACCGAACACGGCGCCGGCGGCGCATGACCTGGGTCGCAACCTGTTCGCGGTGAACCGCCGCGTGGTGGGGCCGGCCGACCAGGGGGCGATTTCGATTTCGTGCGGCCCGGCGGCGGCTGATGGCAGCCCGTGGGATTACGACGCGGAGTATGAGCTGGGGCACGATGCGGCCGCAGCGGCGGCACCGCATGAGGCGAAGGACGCCTGAGGGTTTGAAGAGCGCTGCGGGTTTGTCGCGGCGGCAAGTCTCCTGGCTGAGGGCGCGGTCGGTCCCAGCCGGGACACGCCGTGAACCCCTCCATGGGGGCTCGTAGGCGCCATCCATGGCGCCTGCGGTCCCGGCTGGGACCGACCGCGCCCTCCTGACACTCCCCGGCGCATCAACGCCGCGAAGTGGTCACTGAAGAGCACAACAAGAGCGAAAGCAAAGGCAGAAGCGGATCATGGGTATCGAACAACATCAGGTGCGGGCGGCGGAGCTGTTGCGGGCGGCGGGCATCCTGCCGGTGGTGACGATTCATACGTTGGACCAGGCACGCGCGGTCAGCGCGGCGCTGCTGGAAGGTGGCCTGCCGGCGATCGAGCTGACGCTGCGCACGCCGGTGTCGATGGAGGCGCTGGCCATGCTCAAGCGCGAGCTGCCGGACGTGGTGGTGGGTGCAGGCACGGTGCTGACCGTGGAGCAGATGCAGCAGGCCATCGATGCCGGTGCGGATTTCCTGGTGACGCCGGGCACGCCGCCGGCGCTGGCCGATGCACTGGCGGCCGCGCCGCTGCCGGTGGTGCCCGGGGCGGCGACGCCGACCGAGCTGCTGTCGCTCTACGCGCGGGGGTTCCGGGTATGCAAGCTGTTCCCGGCCACGGCCGTGGGCGGGCTGGCGATGATCAAGGGCCTGGCCGGCCCGGTTGCGGACCTGAAGCTGTGCCCGACCGGTGGCATCACCGAAAACAGCGCGGCCGAATACCTGGAGCAGAAGAACGTGGTCTGCATCGGCGGCTCGTGGATGGTGCCGGGCAACTGGATCGCCGATGCCCAGTGGGACAAGGTGCGCGCCAGCGCTGCGGATGCGGCGGCCATCGTCAAGCGCGTACGCGGCCACTGAGAAGGACCGGATCCCTTTCCGCAGGGAAAGGGATTCCCACGGCACGCCGGCTCGCCCAGGGCGGCCGGCCAGCTGCCAGGCCCTGCACGGGCCGTACTTAACATTGCTTACAGCGGACGGGCCGGATCCACCAGGCCGTACTGGCTGGCCATGCGTGCCAGCGCGATGTTGTCGTTGATGCCCATCTTCTCGAACAGGCGCGCCTTGTGCGTGTTCACCGTCTTGGCGCTCAGGCTGAGACGGCGTGCGATGTCTTCCTGGCGCAGGCCCTGGGTCAGCAGCAGTGCCACTTCCAGTTCACGCGGGGAGAGATTGTCGAACGGCGAGCCGTTGCCTTCCACCGTGGACAGCGCCAGGTGCTGGGCGATGCTGCTGCCCAGGTAACGGCGGCCACCGGCCACGTCGCGCACCGCGCGCAGCAGTTCCTGCGCATCGCATCCCTTGCCGATGTAACCGGCCGCCCCCGCTTCCAGCAGCCGCTTGGGCAGGGGCCCGTCCTCGAGCACCGACACGATCACCACGCGGATATCGCTGTGGCCACGCACGATGCGCTCGGTGACTTCCAGCCCGCTCACACCCGGCAGGTGCAGGTCGCACAGCACCACATCGGGCATCAGCTGGCGCACGTCGCGCAGGGCATCCTCACCGGTCTCGGCTTCACCCACCACTTCGATGTCGGCCTCACCGGACAGGATCATCTTCATCCCGGTACGGACCAGTGCATGGTCATCGACCAGGTAGACTCGAATCGTCATTCATGTACCTCGTTGGATGCAGCAGCGGCGTTCAGCCTAGGCACGCGGGCGACCACGCAGCAAGCGCGCAGACGGCGCAGTTGCTGCGTACTGGTCGGTGAATCACAGTCCCCGTACCACATGCCAAACCTCTGTCTTGCAGCCGCTGCTGCAATGAAACAACCCGTCTATTGGAAGGACGGACCAGCCGGACCATCCACGTCAACGCCCCCTGTTGGCACTGCCACCCCGTCTCCCATGGGGTTGGTCCTGTCGGCGCCAGGGATGCCGGCGCCGGAACATGACCAGATAGCACCCTACCACCCAAACCAGCGCCGCACACCACCCGGCGAGGATGTCGGAGGGGTAATGCACGCCCAGGTACACCCGCGACAGGCTGACCAGCAGGCTGAACGCGGGGGCCAGCAGCAGGACCGGCCAGCGCCAGCGGGTGTTCCAGGCCAGCAGCACCAGGGTCATCGCCAGGGTCATCGACCCCATGGCATGGCCGCTGGGAAAGCTGAACGTCGATTCCGGGGCGACCGATTCCCACAGGCTCGGGCGCTGGCGCTGGAAGAACTGCTTGCTGCCCAGGTTCAGCAGCGCCGAACCGACGAAGGCCAGGCCGACGAATGTGGCTTCACGCCAGCGCCGGCGCCACAGCAGGGCCAGCACGATCAGCACATCGGCCGGGATCAGGAACCATTCATAGCCCAGCTTGGACAGCAGCACGAAGAAGCGGTCCAGCCCCGGGGAATGCAGGCCGTGCATCTGCCACAGCAGCGGCGCATCGAAGTGGAACGACTCGAACGCGTGCACGTCATCGGCCAGGGTCACGAAACCGGCCAGCGGCAGCAGCACCCCGGCAAACAGCAGCACCAGGCGCCACGCGTTGTGGGCCATCCACCTGCGGAACCCGGCCGCCGCCTCGGGGGCGGCCAGGATGGGCGGTTTATCCGCCGACCCGGGCATACGTCCGTTCGACGTAATCGTCGATCAGCGCGACGAATTCCTGGGCGATGTTCTCGCCACGCAGGGTCACCTTCTTCTCGCCGTCGACGAACACCGGCGCGGCCGGTGTTTCGCCGGTACCCGGCAGGGAAATGCCGATGTTGGCATGGCGCGATTCACCCGGGCCGTTGACGATGCAGCCCATCACCGCCAGGGTCATGTTCTCCGCGCCGGGATGGTGCACGCGCCAGACCGGCATCTTTTCGCGCACGTGGTTCTGCACGACCTTGGCCAGTTCCTGGAAGAACTCGGAGGTGGTGCGGCCACAGCCCGGGCAGGCAGTGACCAGCGGCGTGAAGGCCCGCTGGCCGGTGGTCTGCAGCAGTTCCTGGGCGACGATCACTTCCTGCGTGCGCGACTGGCCCGGCTCGGGCGTCAGCGAAATGCGGATGGTGTCACCGATGCCTTCCTGCATCAGCACCGCCAGCGCCGCCGAAGACGCCACGATGCCCTTGCTGCCGATACCGGCTTCGGTCAGGCCCAGGTGCAGGGCGAAATCCGAGCGCTGTGCCAGGTCGCGGTACACCGCGATCAGTTCCTGCACGCCGCTGACCTTGGCCGAGAGCACGATGCGGTCGCGCGGCAGGCCCAGCTCGACGGCCTGCTCGGCCGAATCCAGCGCCGAACGGATCAGCGCCTCGCGCAGCACGCGGCCGGCATCCCAGGGCTGGGCGCGCTGGCTGTTCTCGTCCATCAGCTTCGCGGCCAGGGCCTGGTCCAGCGAGCCCCAGTTGGCGCCGATGCGCACCGGCTTGTTGTAGCGGATGGCGAATTCGATCAGCTGGGCGAACTGCAGGTCCTTCTTCTTGCCGAAGCCCACGTTGCCCGGGTTGATGCGGTACTTGGCCAGCGCCTCGGCACAGGCCGGCTCGGCCGTCAGCAGCTGGTGGCCGTTGTAGTGGAAATCGCCGATCAGCGGCACGTCGATGCCCATCATCGCCAGCTTGTCGACGATGCGCGGAATGGCCGCCGCCGATTCGGCGTTGTTGACGGTCAGCCGGACCATTTCCGATCCAGCGCGCCACAGTTCGGCCACCTGCTTGACGCTGGAGGCCACGTCGGCGGTGTCGGTATTGGTCATCGACTGCACCACCACCGGCTTGCCACCACCCACGGTGACCCCGCCGATCTGTACGGCATGGGTCTGGCGGCGGGACCAGGCGGTGGCGTCGGAAGGGGGCGTAGGGCGGGTAACGGCGTCGTGCATGGCGCCATTCTAGCGCCCGCCGATGACGCTCGCGCGTTCCGCATTCAGGCAATGGCGGGATGGCGCCCCCGTGCGGCCTATTGTCGCAGGCAGCGCAGGCCGGGAACGCATACGATGGGCGGGCATGACCGGTCCCGACGCTCCCTTCCTGCAAACCCTGTGCAGCCTGCGCTGGCTGGCCGTTGCCGGGCAGGCGGCCACGATCCTGGTCGCCAGCTGGGTGCTCGGCCTGCCCCTGCCGCAGCTGCCGCTGTGGGCCGGCGTGGCCGCGCTGGCGCTGTTCAACGTGTACGCCCAGCTGCGCGTGCACGGTGCCGATACCGCGCCGATGACCGCCTTCGGCCACATCCTGGTGGACGTGGCCGTGCTGACCTGGATGCTGGGCTGGAGCGGTGGCATCGCCAACCCGTTCGGCTCGCTGTTCCTGATCCTGATCGCGCTGGCCGCGCTGGCCCTGCCCCTGCGCTGGACCCTGGCCGTGGCCGTCAGCTGCCTGCTCGGCTATGCCGCCAGCGCCGTCTTCGGCCAGCCGCTGCCGCCGGGCTACTTCCGCGCCGACGACCTGCACCAGTGGGGCGTGGTTGCCAACTTCCTGATTTCCGCAGCGGTGGTGCTGGCCTTTTCCACCCGCCTGGCCATCGCGCTGCGGCGGCGCGAGCTGGAACTGTCGGCGCTGCGCGAGCGCTTTGCCCGCAACGAGGGCATCGTGGCCCTGGCCACCCATGCCGCCTCGGTGGCGCACGAACTCAATACCCCCCTGGCCACCATGACCCTGCTGGCCGACGATGTGGCCGAACGCAGCGAGGAACCGGAAGTCCGGGAGGACATGGAGACCCTGCGCGAACTGCTGGTGCAGTGCCGCGAGCGCGTGCTGGCCCTGGCCGCCCCGGCCTCGGCCCGGGCCGGTGACCCCCGTTCCACCACGGCCCTGCAGGTACTGGAACAGTGGCGGCTGGTGCGCCCGACCATCGCGCTGAACCGCAACGACGACGCCCCCCTGAAGCTGCCCCTGGACCCGGGCGTGGGCCACCTGCTGATGGTGCTGCTCAACAATGCCGCCGATGCCGGCGAAAAGGCCGGCCGCCCGCAGGTCGATCTGGAACTGCGCATCGAGGGCGAGGACCTGATCGGTGAAGTGCGTGACTACGGCCACGGCTTCGACGCACGCGACGCCGCCCTGCCCGGCACCCTGTTCAGCAGCAGCAAGCGGCAGGGCATGGGCGTCGGCCTGGCCCTGTCCCATGCCACCATCGAACGCCTGGAGGGGCAGATGTGGATGCGCCCGGCCCAGGGGGCCGGCAGCCGCGTCGGCTTCCGCCTGCCCCTGGCCCCACGTGAGGACACCCCATGAGCCCCGCTTCTTCCCTTGGCCTGCTGGTCGACGACGACGAACTGTACCTGCGCACCCTGCAGCGCAGCCTGGCCCGCAAGGGCCTGGACACGCAGACCGCGCAGGACGCCGCCAGCGCGCTGGCACTGGCCCGGCAGGCACCGCCGGCGTTCGCCCTGATCGACCTGAAACTGGGCAACGATTCGGGCCTGGCCCTGATCCAGCCGCTGCGTGCCCTGCGCGCGGACATGCGCATCCTGCTGGTGACCGGCTACGCCAGCATCGCCACCGCGGTAGAGGCGATCAAGCTGGGCGCCGATGACTACCTGCCCAAGCCGGCCACGGTGCCGATGATCCTGCGTGCGCTGGGCGAGGAGGATGACGGCCCGGCTGACGAAGGTGAAATGGAAGTGCCCGACGCGATGACGCCGATCAGCCGCCTGCAGTGGGAACACATCCAGCAGGCCATGCACGAGACCGGCGGCAACGTGTCGGCCGCCGCGCGCCTGCTCGGCATGCACCGGCGTTCGCTGCAGCGCAAGCTGGCCAAGCGCCCGAGCCCGGAACGCGATCCGAGCCGTTGAGGTGGTATCGCGCCGGCCGGGCATGGCCCGGCGCCACCGGCGTGAGGGAAGGCAGCGCCGGGCCCTGCCCGGCGGCCTTCCCTGCCCGGCTCAGCCCTTCAGCTGCGCCAGGATCTCGCGGGTCATCGGATCGGCGATCTCGACCGCTTCGCCCTGCAGGGCCGGCAGCAGGCCGCTGGCCAGCTGCTTGCCCAGTTCGACGCCGAACTGGTCGAAGGCGTTGATGTTCCAGATGACCGACTGCACGTACACCGCGTGTTCGTACATGGCGATCAGCGCCCCCAGCGCCTGCGGGGTCAGCGCGTCGAGCAGGATCAGGGTGCTCGGGCGGCCACCGGGGTAATCGCGGTGCGGGTCGTCGCTGGACTGGCCATTGGCCAGGGCCTCGGTCTGCGCCAGCAGATTGGCCAGCAGCGCCTGGTGGTTGATGGTGTAGGGATCGTCGCTGCGCACGCAGCCGATGAAATCGGCCGGGATGATGCTGGTGCCCTGGTGCAGCGCCTGGAAGAAGCTGTGCTGCACATCGGTGCCCGCCCCGCCCCACCACACCGGCACGGTGTCGGTGGTGACCGGCTGGCCGTCACGCTGCACGCGCTTGCCCAGGCTTTCCATCACCAGCTGCTGCAGGTAGGCCGGCAGCAGGGCCAGGCGCTGGTCATAGGTCATCACCGCGTGCGTGGCGCGGCCGAGCACGTTGCGGTTCCAGATATCGGTCAGGCCATGCAGCACCGGCAGGTTGCGTTCCAGCGGCGCGTCCAGGGCATGGGCATCCATCTGCGCGGCACCGTCGAGCAGCTGCTCGAAACGCTCGAAGCCGATCGCCAGCGCGATCGGGAAACCGACCGCCGACCACAGCGAATAACGGCCCCCCACCCAGTCCCACATCGGCAGCACGCGGCCGGGTGCGATCGCGAAGGCCTTGGCCGCACGCTCGGGGTTGGCACTGACCGCGTACAGGCGCTCGCTGCCACCCAGCCAATCGTGCAGGATCTGGCCGTTGAGCAGGGTTTCCTGCGTGCCGAACGTCTTGGAGATCAGGATGCCGGCGGTGCGCGCCGGGTCCAGCGTGGCCAGCGTGCGCTGCATGGCCGCGCCATCCACGTTGGACACGAAATGCACGCGCAGGCGCGCGCCGTCGACCGGGCGCAGCGCGTCGGCGACCAGGCGCGGGCCCAGGTCGGAACCGCCGATGCCGACGCTGACCACATCGGTGACACCACTGGCCTCCAGCGCATGCACCAGCTCGCCCATGTGCCGGCGCACATCGCGCGCGGTGGCGAACGCATCGGCCGCCACCGGCGCATCCACCGGCTCACCGCGCAGCGCGGTATGCAGCGCGGCGCGGCCTTCGGTCAGGTTGACCTGCTCACCACGGAACAGGCGCGTGATCGCGCCGCCCACGTCGCGCTCGGCGGCAAGCGCCAGCAGCGCCTGCAGCGCCGCGGCATCGTAGGTCTGCCGGGCGAAATTGACATACAACGGACCGACCCGCAGTGCCAGGTCCTGTACGCGGCCGGGTTCGGCGGCGAGCAGGCTGGGGATGCTTGCGCCCTTCAGGCGCTGGGCGTGGGAATGCAGCGAGTCGAATCCGTTGTGCGTTGTCATGCGGCCTGGGTCGGGATGGTGTCGTTGGTATGGGTGATGGCGTTGCTGCCATCAACGTAGACCAGCTTCGGCTTGAAGCTGTCCGCTTCCTGCTCGGTCATCGTAGCGAATGCGGCGATGATGATGATGTCGCCCACCTGCACGTGGCGCGCTGCGCCGCCGTTGAGCGAGACGATGCCGCTGCCGGCTTCGGCGCGGATGGCATAGGTGGAGAAACGCGCACCGTTGGTCACGTCCCAGATGTGCACCTGTTCGAACTCGCGGATGCCGGTCGCCTGCAGCAGGGTGTCGTCGATCGCGATCGAGCCTTCGTAGTTCAGCTCGGAATGGGTGACGGTGGCGCGGTGGATCTTGGTCTTGAGCAGGGACAGGTGCATGGGACAGGGTGACGGCAAAGGAAAGTGCGGATTCTAGCACCCGCACCGGGCGGGGCATCAGGGCCGGCAACCTGTTCAGGTAGCGCCGGGCCACGCCCGGCGGAACTCAGAATTCCAGGTTGTCGATCAACCGGGTGGTGCCCAGCCGCGCAGCGATCAAGGCCACGCGCGGGCCGTCGAAGGCCGGTTCGGCCAGCTCCGGGGTGCGCAGCACGGCGTAGTCGACCTGGAACCCGGCGGCCTGCAGCGCGGCCGTGGCCTCGGCCTCGATGCGCTCGCGCGGCAGCCCGGCCACGTAGCCTTCGCGCATGCCCAGCAGGGTGCGATGGATCGTCGTCGCCAGCGGGCGCTGCTCGGCGCTCAGGTACTGGTTGCGCGAGCTCTTGGCCAGGCCGTCAGGATCACGCACGATCTCCGCGCCGACGATCTGGATCGGGAAGGACAGCTCGGCCACCATCTGCCGGATCACCGCCAGCTGCTGGTAGTCCTTGCGGCCGAACACGGCCACGTCCGGCTGCACCTGCAGGAACAGCCGCGCCACCACCGTGCAGACGCCATCGAAATGGCCCGGGCGGTGCGCCCCTTCCAGCACGTCGCTCACGCCCGGCGCATGCATCTGCGTGGTGTTTTCCACACCCAGGGGGTACATGGTCTCCACGCTGGGCAGCCACACCGCATCGCAGCCCGCCTGCTCCAGCCCGGCCACGTCGGCATCCGGGGTACGCGGGTAGCGGCTGAAGTCCTCGTTCGGGCCGAACTGGGTCGGGTTCACGAAGATGCTGGCCACCACCTTGTCGGCGTACTGCCGGGCCAGGGCCACCAGCGAATGGTGCCCGCCGTGCAGGTTGCCCATCGTCGGCACCAGCGCCACGCGCAGGCCCTCGCGCTTCCACCGGGCGATCTGCGCGCGCAGCGCGCCAAGTTCGTTGAAGGTCTGGATCATTGGGCGTAGGCGTGCTGTTCGTCGGGGAAGCTGCCCTCGCGCACGGCGGCAGCATAGGCACGGACCGCACCGGCGACCGAGCCACCTTCGGCCAGGAAGTCCTTGACGAACTTCGGGCGCCGGTGGCCACTGTCCAGGCCCAGGAAATCGTGCAGCACCAGCACCTGGCCATCGCACTGCGGGCCGGCACCGATGCCGATGGTCGGCACCGCCACCGCGGCGGTGGCTTCGGCGGCCACCGGCGTCGGCACGCATTCGAGCACGATCAGGCTGGCACCGGCCTCGGCGGCAGCGCGGGTGTCTTCCACCAGCTGGCGCGCGGCATCGCCGCGGCCCTGGATCTTGAAGCCGCCCAGGCGCAGCACCGACTGCGGGGTCAGGCCCAGGTGCGAGCAGACCGGAATCTCGCGCTCGACCAGGTAACGGATGATGTCCAGCTTGAAGCCGGCGCCTTCGATCTTGACCATCTCGGCACCGGCCTGCAGCAGCTGCAGCGATGCATCAAGCGCACGTTCCGGGGTGGCATCGGCACCGAACGGCAGGTCGGCCACCAGCAGCGCACGCTGCAGCACGCGGGACACCGCACGGGTGTGGTAGACCATGTCGGCCACGGTCACCGGCAGGGTCGAATCATGCCCCTGCACCACCATGCCCAGCGAATCGCCGATGAGGATCAGGTCGGTGCCGTTGGCGTCGAACGTACGCGCGAAGCCGGCGTCGTAGGCGGTCAACATGACCAGCTTCTGGCCATTGCGCTTGGCCTCGGCCAGGGCGGGAATGGTCCAGGGCTTGCTGTCTGCGTGGGTGCTCATGTGCTGATAACCGGGGGAGATAACCCGGGCATTATCACCCTATCGGCGCGATCCCGCAGGCATCCACCCGCACCACTGCATCCCGCACGCGGCCGTGGCCGGGAATGGCCAGATCCGCAGCGATTTCGGCCAACGGCACCAACACGAACGCCCGCTCGTGCAGGTAGGGATGGGGCACTTTCAGGTGCGGCAGGTCCACCTGCTGCTCGCCATACAGCAGCAGGTCCAGATCCAGGCGGCGCGGGCCCCAGTGCACGGCCGGGTCGCGCACCCGGCCAAAGTCCCCCTCCAGCGCCAGCAGCGCGGCCAGCAACGATGCCGGCGCCAGCGTGGTGCGTACCGCCGCGACGGCATTGACGAACGGCGGCTGGTCTTCATTGCCCCAGGCCGGCGTGGCGTACAGGCGCGAGGCCTGCAGCAGCGCAGTGGAAGGCAGACGGTCCAGCGCGGCGATGGCCGCGCGGACGGTGGCAGCGGCATCGCCCAGGTTGGCCCCCAGGCCGACCCAGGCGGTGACCGGAGCGGGCGCCATCACCTACTCGGCAGCCGCACTGCCGGCAGCACCGGTGCGGCGGCGGCGACGGCGACGCTTGCGCGGCGCCCCGCCCTCTTCCTCATGCGCGTCGGCCTGCAGGGTATCCAGCGCCGATTCGAGTTCGCGGCCGGACTGCTGCTGTGCCTCACGCCAGAACTCGACATCGGCATCGTGTTCGGACGACGCCACCTGGCGCAGGATCAGGAAATCGAACGCGGCGCGGAAGCGCGGGTGGGTCAACGTACGGAACACGCGCTTGCGCTGGCGCGAACCGAAGCGCGACTGCAGCAGCCAGATTTCCTGCATCGGCAGCGAGAAGCGGCGCGGCAGCGCGATGGTGGTCAGCTGGTGCAGGGTGACGCGGTCGGCAGCGCGGCGCTGGGCTTCTTCCGGCGCCACGCCCTGCTTGAGCAGGGTGGCCTGGGCACGGCAGAACGCCGGCCACAGCAGCAGCGCGAACAGGAACGCCGGCGACACCGGCTCATCGTTGGCCACGCGCGCATCGGTATTGGCCAGGCCTTCGATCAGCATGCGACGCAATGCGCCGGTGCGGTTGGCCTTCAGCGCCTTGGCGCTTTCCGGGAACAGCACATCCAGCAGGCCATAGCGTTCCAGGCCCTCGAAGCTGGCCACGCCGTGCCCGGACAGGAACAGCTTGAGCACTTCCTCGAACAGGCGGGCCGGTGCGGCTTCGTTGAGCAGGCCGGCCAGCTGCGGGATCGGCGCGGCCGTGGCCGTTTCGATCTGGAAGCCGAGCTTGGCGGCCAGGCGCACGGCACGCAGCATGCGCACCGGGTCTTCGCGATAGCGCTGTTCGGGATCGCCGATCAGGCGCATCACGCGTGCCTGCACATCCTCGAAGCCACCGGTGTAGTCACGCACCGAGAAATCCTCGATGGCGTAGTACAGCGCATTGCAGGTGAAGTCACGGCGGATGGCGTCGTCTTCGATCGTGCCGTAGACGTTGTCGCGCACCAGCATGCCGTTTTCCATTTCGCGGTCGCCACTGCCGTCATCGCTGTTGGCACGGAAGGTGGCCACTTCGATGATTTCGCGGCCGAACACCACGTGGGCAAGGCGGAAGCGGCGGCCGATCAGGCGGCAGTTGCGGAACAGCTGCTTGACCTGCTCGGGCGTGGCGTCGGTGGCCACGTCGAAATCCTTGGGCTGGCCGTTGACCAGCAGGTCGCGCACGGCACCGCCCACCAGGTAGGCGCCAAAGCCAGCGTCACGCAGGCGGTACAGCACGCGCAGGGCGTTGGGGCTGATGTCCTTGCGGGAGATGGTGTGCTGGTCGCGCGGGATCACGCGCAGACTGAACGGAGATGGAGCAGAAGAAATGATGTTGGCGCTTCCGGTTGGAGTTTCGGGATTGCCCACTGGCATCGAGGCGCATATACTAGCGCGCCTGCCTCGGCAGCGACATACATCACGCTCCCTTCGTCTAGTGGTTAGGACGTGGCCCTCTCAAGGCTAAAACAGGGGTTCGAGTCCCCTAGGGAGCGCCAGTCGCCGTCGCAGCAACCGAAAAAGCCCGCCTTGTGCGGGCTTTTCTGTTTTCCGGGGATGGGTTCCGGGGATTGGCCGCTCCGGCTCGGCGGGCGCATTGGCGCCTCCATGCTCCTGCGCAGGAGGGGGCGGGCCCCTCCCTGCGCCAGGCACCGGCATCCACGATCCGTCTCAGCCCTCCATCTGCTCCAGTTCCTTGCCCTTGGTCTCGCGCACGTAGCGGGTGACGAAGAACAGCGACAGGATCGCGGCGGCCGCATACAGCCCATAGGCCCCGGCCAGGCCGATACCGGCCAGCAGCATCGGGAAGGTGACCGTGATGGCGAAGTTCGAGGTCCACTGCGCGGCGCCGGCCACGGCCAGCGCCGACCCTCGGATCTGGTTCGGGAACATCTCGCCCAGCATCACCCACATCACCGGCCCCCAGGACAGGTTGAAGAACACCACGTAGGTATTGGCCGCCACCAGCGCCAGCCGCCCCATGCCATCGGACAGGTGCAGCCGCCCATCGGCCAGGGTGCCACTGGAGAAGGCCACCACCATCAGCACCAGTGCCACCGACATGCCCAGCGAGCCGATCCACAGCAGCGGCTTGCGGCCGATACGGTCAATCAGCGCCACGGTAAGCAGGCAGGCGCCAATGCTCAGGCCACCGGACAGTACGTTGATCAGCAGCGCATCGCTTTCGGAAAAGCCCACCGCCTGCCACAGCACCGCACCGTAGTAGAACACCACGTTGATGCCGACCAGCTGCTGGAACACCGCCAGTCCCAGCCCGACCCAGACGATCGGCCGCAGCCTGCCGCTGGCCTTGCTGACCAGATCGGACAGGCGCGGCGCCTGCGCGCCCTGGTCCAGGCTGGCCTCGATCTCGCCCAGCTTCACCCGGGCTTCGACAGCGCCATACAGCCGCGCCAGCACGGCAGCTGCCTGCGCCGTGCGCCCCTTGGCCACCAGGAAGCGCGGGCTTTCGGGAATCAACAGCAGCAGGATCAGGAACAGCAGCGACGGGAAGGCCTGCATCCAGAACATCCAGCGCCAGGCCTCCTGCCCCAGCCACAAGGGCTCGGTGGACGCGCCGGCCGCGCGCGCCAGCAGGAAATTGCTCAGGAAGGCCGCGAACAGGCCGCAGATGATGGCCATCTGCTGCACCGTGGCCAGCCGGCCACGGTAGCGGGCCGAGGCCACCTCGGCGATGTAGGCCGGGGACATCACGCTGGCCGCCCCGACGGCGAATCCGCCCAGCACGCGGGCGGTGACGAACAGCCATGACGCGTGCGCGGCGCCGGCCCCCAGGGCCGACAGCAGGAACAGCACGGCGGCGATGATCAGCACGCCGCGGCGTCCCAGGCGGTCACCCAGCCAGCCGGCCACGAAGGCGCCGATCGCACACCCCAGCAGCATCGAGGCCACCTCGAAGCCCAGTGCGGCCTCGCTGGAATTGAAGGCCTGGCGCAGGCCGTCCACGGTCCCGTTGATGACCCCGCTGTCAAAGCCGAACAGGAAGCCTCCCAGGGTCGCCACGCAGCTGATCAGGATGATGAAAGCGGTGTTTTCGCCCTGGGCGATGGGGGAAGCGGACGCTGCCGTGGTCATGGGCCTGCCTGTGAAGGAATGGACGGCCCCGGCCCTGCCGGCCGGCGCCCGTCGCGCAGCGTCGCACAGCCCTGCCTGGCGCGCCATCGGGCCGCGGGAACCGACACCGGGGGCCAACCTGTTCTAGAATTGTGCGGCTTAGAGACGGATCTGCCTTTTCCCATGCCTTTTGTCGTCACCGAAAACTGCATCAAGTGCAAACACACCGATTGCGTGGAAGTGTGCCCCGTGGATTGCTTCCACGAAGGCCCGAACTTCCTGGTGATCGACCCGGATGAATGCATCGACTGCACGCTGTGCGAGCCGGAATGCCCGGTCAATGCCATCTTCCCGGAAGACGACGTACCGGCCGGCCAGGAGGTCTTCGTGGGCCTGAACGCCGAACTGGCCAGGGAATGGCCAGTGCTGACCGTGCGCAAGGACCCGCCCGCCGATGCCGGCGAGTGGGACGGCAAGCCGGACAAGCTGAAGCTGCTGGAACGCTGAGGCGCCAGCAACGGCGGAAGAAAAAGGGCGCCAACGGCGCCCTTTTTTCATTTCCGGCCATACCAGGCCATGCCCGGCTGCCCCCGGAGGGCGCGGGCCGGGGCCCGCACCCGCCGGACCGGTGTTTACTGCGCCAGCTTCGCCTTCAGTGCGGCGATCAGCTTCACCGGCGCCTCGGCGGTGGCCGGCAGGCCACGCGGGTCGACGGCCGAAACATAGGCACCGGCATCGACCGCAACCACACGGACCAGGAAGTTGCTGCCTTCATAGGCGACATCGTAGGAGCCCAGCAGCTGGGCACGGCTGGCAATGGTCACGCCCTGCACGCCTTCCAGCGCGGTGCCGACCTTGCCGAACACATCCTCCTTGCTGCCGGCGACAGTGAAGCCGCTGGCGCTGGCCGCCGGAGCAGCGGCCGGGGC
Source organism: Stenotrophomonas sp. 24(2023) (assembly GCF_030913365.1). Taxonomy (NCBI): domain Bacteria; kingdom Pseudomonadati; phylum Pseudomonadota; class Gammaproteobacteria; order Lysobacterales; family Lysobacteraceae; genus Stenotrophomonas; species Stenotrophomonas sp. 24(2023). The sequence goes on along the minus strand of NZ_CP133160.1, from coordinate 3,586,720 downwards.
GACCGCCGCCGGCTTGGTCGAGGACGACGCCAGCGCCGGGATGCGGGTGTCGCCATTGGTCGCCGGCACGTTCAGGTCCGGCGGCACTTCCAGCGGACGCATCTCCGGGGCCAGGGCGTAATCGCCGCGCACACCCTTCTTGAAGCAGCCGGTGGTGCCGACGGCGGTGCCGAGAGCGAGGATCGCGAAGGACAGCACGCGGACGGCGGAAACGGATTGACGCATGGGAATCTCCTGGATCAGGCCAAGGCCACGATCGGTCAGTGGCTGGAAAGGGCTTCAAGCGCGGCGATATCGCCGGCCAGGTGGTCGGCGGCCGCGTGGTGTGCCGCAGACAGCGGCAGCAACGGCAGGCGCAGGTCGTGGCCGATACCGATGCGACGCAGCAGCGCCTTGACCGGGATCGGATTCGGTTCAACGCCGCAGAAGTCGTGGAACGGCTCCAGGCGTGCATCCCAGGCCTCGGTGGCCTCGAAATCGTGTGCGGCCGCCAGGTCGACCATGCGGCGGTAGGCGCCGGGCAGCGCATTGGAACCCACCGACACCAGGCCATCCATGCCGGCATGGATGGAGCGGGCAGCGGTGCCGTCATCGCCACTGAGCACGGCGAAGGCCGGGCCGCGCAGCGCCAGCAGCGCCTTGACGCGCCCGGTATCGCCCACGGCTTCCTTGATGCCGACGATGTTGGGATGGCCCGCCAGCTCGGCCACGGTCTCCGGCAGCATGTCGCAGCCGGTGCGCCCGGGCACGTTGTACAGCACCACCGGCAACCCGCCCTGGTCGGCGACCGCACGGTAATGGGCGATCAGCCCGGCCTGGGTCGGGCGCACGTAAGGCGGGGTCACCACCAGGGCGTGGCTGGCGCCCAGCGCCGCGGCGCGGCGGGTCTGCTCGATGGTCTTGGCGGTACCCGACAGGCCGGTGCCGGCAAGTACCGGCAGGCGGCCGCCGATGCGCTCCACGGCACTGGCCAGCAGCAGGTCATATTCGGCGTCGGACAGGGTGGCCGCTTCGCCGGTGGAACCGGCAACGACCACGCCATGGACACCCCCCTCCAGTTGCAGGTGCAGCAGGCGCTGCCAACCGTCGGGATCGAGTGCGCCGTCGGCCCGGAACGGGGTCGCCAGCGCGGTGATGAGGCCGGAAAGGGACAAGGACGTGCTGCTCTTGGCTGGAAAGGGGGGTCAAACGCCCGCCGCGCGGGGCCGCAGGTGCCCTGAATGTTACTTGCGGCACGAAAGCGCGGGCAAGTATGCTGGACACCGGTGGATCCCCGCCTGAGCGGGCATTCAGACTAACGCATCGCATTACCCGGAATCGCCTTGACCGACACCACCCCGCGCCCTGCGCCGAGCGAAAACCACCTCCTGATCAACGCCTACACGACGCATCCGGAGTCCCCCCTGCTGTCCGTCACCCGCCGCATCGCCGACAGCGGCTGCAACCTGGTGGACGCACGGCTGGCCACGGTTGGCCGCGATGTCTCGGTCACCGCCCTGGCCACCGGCTCGTGGGATTCGGTCGCCAAGCTGGAAGCCATGCTGACCCGGCTCGAGCGCGAGGAAGGCCTGAAGCTGGTGTGGTACCGCACTGCCGCCAAGCAGACCCAGTCCAACCTGTTGCCCTACATCGTGGAAGTGATCGCCGCGGACAAGCCCGGCATCCTGTTCCAGCTGGCCGACTTCTTCGACCGCCAGGGCATCACCATCGAGAACCTGCAGAGCACCCGCTACCGCGCCATGCAGACCGGTGCGGAAATGTTCAGCGCGCAGGTGACCATCGGCGTGCCGGCCAACATGCACATCGCGGCGCTGCGCGACGACTTCCTCGAATTCTGCGACCACCTGAACCTGGACGCGATCATGGACCCGATGAAGTTCTGAGTGGCTCTGATGCTTTTTCGCGCGTTCCTCACGGGCGCGTGGCGTTTCATGCAATTGTCGTAGAAAGAACCCAGGCTCGACAGAAGGACTCCATGAACAACGGCGATACCCTGGACAGCACCACCCTCTCCCTGCCGCTGGCCCTGTCCGGCGGCGCCCACGCCACCCTCGGCGACCATGCCGGCCAGTGGCTGGTGCTGTACTTCTACCCCAAGGACAGCACCCCCGGCTGCACCACCGAAGGCATCGACTTCAATGCCCTGCTGCCGGACTTCAGGAAAGCCGGCGCGGCCGTGCTCGGCGTCTCCCGCGATTCGGTGAAGTCGCACGACAACTTCTGTGCCAAGCAGGGCTTCGCGTTCCCGCTGGTCAGCGATGCCGACGAAGCGCTGTGCACCGCCTTCGACGTGATCAAGATGAAGAACATGTACGGCAAGCAGGTACGTGGCATCGAACGCAGCACCTTCCTGATTTCCCCCGACAGCCGCATCGTGCAGGCCTGGCGCAAGGTCAAGGTCGCCGGACATGCCGATGCCGTGCTGGCCGAACTGAAGGCCGCCCAATCCAAGTGAGCCCCCTCGCCTACTTTGTCCGCCACCACCCTGCCCTGCAGGCCGTGGTGGCTTTTCCCTGCCCGTAACCAGGAACTGACGATGACCCGAGGCAAGCGCATCTACGTGCTGGATACCAACGTGCTGATGCACGATCCCACCGCGCTGTTCAAATTCGAGGAGCACGACGTCTACCTGCCCATGCAGGTGATCGAGGAGCTGGACAACGGCAAGAAGGGCACCTCCGAAGCGAGCCGCAACGCCCGCCAGGTCAGCCGCTTCCTCAACGAGCTGGTGCAGGCCTCGGGCCTGGACAATCTGGCCGACGGCATTCCACTGCAGCGCCCGCAGGGCCTGCAGCTGCGCGGCAAGCACAGCGCCGGCAAGCTGCGCTTCCAGACCAGCCATTTCGACGCCGGCAAGAGCTTCGGCGCGGTGATCCCGGACAATGCCATCCTCGGTGCCATCCTGGCGCTGAAGGAAGAAACCCCGGAAATCCCGGTGGTGTTCGTGTCCAAGGACATCAACCTGCGGATCAAGGCGGCCATCGCCGGCATCGTGTCGGAAGACTACGAGAATGACCGCGCGCTGGACGATTTCAGCCTGCTCTACACCGGCGCCACCGAGCTGCCGGAGGATTTCTGGAAGCGCCACGGCAACGATCTGCGCAGCTGGAGCGACAAGGGCCGCACGCATTACGAAATCGAAGCGCAGGATGGCGAGGAGTGGTACCCGAACCAGTACGTCTACCTGCCCGGCGAAGACGAGGTCGAACTGCGCGTGAGCCGCGTGGTCGGCGATGGCAAGGTGGTGCTGTCGCTGGTGGATGACTACCGCCATGGCAGCCATGCCGTGTGGGGCATCAGCGCGCGCAACCGCGAGCAGAACTTCGCGCTCAACGCCCTGATGGACCCGGACATCGACTTCGTCACCCTGCTCGGCACCGCCGGCACCGGCAAGACCCTGCTGGCGCTGGCGGCTGGACTTGCGCAGACCATGGACCAGCAGCGCTACCGCGAGATCATCATGACCCGCGCCACGGTCAGCGTCGGCGAGGACATCGGCTTCCTGCCCGGTACCGAAGAAGAAAAGATGACGCCGTGGATGGGGGCGCTGACCGACAACCTGGAAGTGCTGACCCACAACCAGGAGGGCGGCGCCTGGGGCCGCCAGGCCACCAACGACCTGCTGGCCAGCCGCATCAAGATCCGCTCGATGAACTTCATGCGCGGCCGCACCTTCCTGAGCCGCTACCTGATCCTGGACGAGGCGCAGAACCTCACGCCCAAGCAGATGAAGACGCTGATCACCCGTGCCGGCCCCGGCACCAAGATCGTCTGCCTGGGCAACGTGGAGCAGATCGACACGCCGTACCTGACCGAGACCACCTCGGGCCTGACCTACGCGGTGGACCGCTTCAAGAACTGGCCGCACAGCGCCCACATCACGCTGCGCCGCGGCGAGCGCTCGCGCCTGGCCGACTATGCCTCGGAGGTGCTGTGAACCGCCCCGCCCACTGGCTGCTGCCGCTGGCCGCAGGCGCCCTGCTGGGCGCCTGCACCCCGGTCAAGGGCCCGCCCAGCATTCCCACCACCCTCAAGACCGGCCAGTCATGGGTGGTCACCCGTCCGGTCGTCGCCGCACAGGTACTGGACACCTGCTCACGCCCCAGCCCGGGGCGTGACCCGGGCCGGGTGACCGGCTACTGGGCGCCCAGCCGGCAGCAGGTGGACCAGCTGGAGACACGGCTGTCCTCGCTGGAAGCGCAGGTGCCGAAGGTGCTTGATTTCGACCGCCAGTACGTCGGCATCGAAGCGGGCGGGCGCAAGCTGGTCTACATCAACGCCTTCCACCTGCCCGACGACAACAGCATCAACCCGGCGCGTGAAGCGATCCGCGTCTGCGATGGCGGCGCGCAGTTCTGGGGCGCCCTGTTCGATCCGGCCAGCAATACCTTCAGCGAGCTGCAGTTCAATGGCGGCTTCGGCGGGCCCTGAAGGCCCGGCCGATGGGAATCCGCCTGCCCACCTGGGTCTGGATCGGCGCGGTCGCGCTCTCGTGCGTGGCCGGCATGGTGAATGTCGTCGGCTTCCTGGGCTTCGAACACCAGGCCGTCAGCCATATGACCGGCACCACCAGCCAGCTGGGCATGGCGCTGGCGCAGGGTGACTGGCGTGCCGCGCGCCATCTGTGGGCGCTGCTGATCGCGTTTTCGCTGGGCGCCATGGTCAGCGGGCTGTTGATCCAGGACAGCACGCTGCAACTGGGCCGCCGCTATGGCCTGGCACTGGCCCTGGAATCGGTGTTGCTGCTGGCAGCGATTCCCTTGTTCAAGCAGCAGCAGATCTGGGGTGCGTTGTCGGCGGCGATGGCCTGCGGCCTGCAGAACGCACTGGCGACCACGTTCAGCGGGGCCGTCGTACGCACCACCCATCTCAGCGGCATGTTCACCGACCTGGGCATCGGCCTGGGCCACCTGCTGCGCGGCCTGCCCCTGCAGGTGCGACGGCTGACCCTGAGCGGCCTGATCATCACCGGCTTCCTTGCCGGGGGCATCATCGGTGCGTGGCTCTTCGCCCACTGGCATTACGACGCGCTGCTGGCACCGGCGCTGCTGACCGGCCTGGCCGGCGTAGGCTATGTGCTGTTCCAGCAATGGATACGCTGGCGGCACCGGTAGCGCCAGGCCACGTTGGGACGCGTTCCGGACGGGTGCGCGCGGCCACGGCCCATCCACGCATGGCGTGGATCTACGGCACGGTGGCGCCAGGCCACGCCTGGCGGCTTTCCACCGACGGGCACGCCCCGCCCTACCCCTGCCGCAGGGACCACGGCACAATCGGGGCATGAGCCCGACCACTCCCGTTTCCGCCCTGACCATCGCCGGTTCCGATTCCGGCGGTGGCGCCGGCATCCAGGCCGACCTGAAGGCCTTCGCCGCCCATCGCGTGCATGGCCTGTCGGCGATCGCCGCACTGACCGCGCAGAACACCCGTGGCGTGACCGCCGTGCACGTGCCGCCGATCGACTTCCTGCGGGCGCAGATCGATGCGTGCTTCGATGATTTCCAGATCCACGCGGTCAAGCTGGGCATGCTGGCCAACGCCGAGGTCATCCATGCCGTGGCCGATGCGCTGGAGCGCTACCGCCCACCACAGGTGGTGCTGGATCCGGTGATGGTCGCCACCAGCGGTGCCAAGCTGCTGGAAGACAGCGCGCTGACGGCTCTGCGCGAGCGGCTGCTGCCGTTGGCCACGCTGGTTACGCCCAACACGCCGGAAGCCGAACTGTTGGTCGGCCACCGCATTGCCAACGCCGACGATGCCGAGCGCGCGGCCGCCACGCTGCTCGACCGGGGGGCGGGCGCGGTGCTGCTCAAGGGCGGCCACCTGCAGGAAGGCAGCCGCGTGGTGGATCGCTTCTTCGACGGCGTCAGCAGCGAGGAATTCATCCATGCGCGCCTGCCGGTGGATGCACACGGCACCGGCTGCACGCTGGCCTCGGCCATCGCCGCGCAGCTATGCAACGGGCTCAGCGTGGCCAACGCCTGTGAGGCGGCCATCGATTACGTGGCGCGCGGCCTGCAGCAGGGCTACACGCCCGGGCGCAGCGAGGTCCTGGTGCTGGACCACTTCGGCGCCGCGCCGCACGCATGAACGACATGCCGCAGAGCGCGGGGCCCCGCATGCTTCCCGTCACCAGCGGCGATGGCCACCGCTTCGACCTGATCGCCGCCGTGCCCGATGCACCGCAGGCACGCCTGTTGTGGCTGCCGGCGCTGGGCGTGGCCGCGCGCCACTACCTGCCGCTGGCCCAGGTGCTGGCGGCCCAGGGCATTGCCGTGTACCTGCACGAATGGCGCGGCAACGGCAGCAGTTCACTGCGCCCGTCGCGTGCGCAGGACTGGGGTTACCGGCAGATCCTTGAACAGGACCTGCCGGCCAGCCAGGCCGTGCTGGCCAACGCGGACACCGATGGGACCGCACTGCCCTGGATCATCGGTGGCCACAGCCTGGGCGGGCAGCTGGCCTGCGTGCATGCCGGCCGCCATCCCGCGGCCTTCCACCGCCTGTGGCTGGTGGCCAGCGGCACGCCCTACTGGCGCAGCTTCCCTCCACCGCGTGGCTGGCTGCTGCCGCTGTTCTACCGTTTCCTGCCCTGGCTGGCCCGCCGCCAGGGCGTGCTGCATGGGCGCCGGCTGGGCTTTGGCGGCACCGAAGCACGCGGCCTGATCGCCGACTGGGCCCGCGTGGGGCTGAACAACCGATACGCCGCTGCAGGCATGAGCGAAGACCTGGAAGCACAACTGGCCCGCGTGCAGGGCACGGCCCAGGCCGTACTGATGGCCGATGACTGGCTGGCACCGCCCGGCTCGATGCAGGCCCTGGTGGACAAGCTGCAGCAGGTCGATGCACAGATCACCGTGCTGTCGGCCGCACGGCTGGGCACGCCTGCCGATCACTTCGCGTGGATGAAAGCGCCGGACGCCGTGGCCGACGTACTTCTTCATTCAGTTGAATAAATATCTTCACAAAAACGTTGACGAACCCGGCGTTCATCCGCATAATTCCGCTCCTGTCGCAGGGCGCCCGTAGCTCAGCTGGATAGAGTACCTGGCTACGAACCAGGCGGTCGGGAGTTCGAATCTCTCCGGGCGCACCATCGACAGACCATTGCAGTACGCAGTAAACCGCGCGCCCGTAGCTCAGCTGGATAGAGTACCTGGCTACGAACCAGGCGGTCGGGAGTTCGAATCTCTCCGGGCGCGCCATTTTTGATGCAGGGTTCTTTGCGGAATCCTGTGGCAGTAGAAAAACCAAGTTTGTAATGCGCGCCCGTAGCTCAGCTGGATAGAGTACCTGGCTACGAACCAGGCGGTCGGGAGTTCGAATCTCTCCGGGCGCGCCAATTACACCGAACAGCAGGCCTTGGCCTGCTGTTTTTTTTTGCGTGATGCTTGCTTCCTGTAGAGCCAGGCCATGCCTGGCTGATGCTCGATCGCGCGGGATGGCACAGGCATCCACGCATGGCGTGGATCTACAACACCGTCGCCCCCATCCGCCGCGGCGTGGATCTACGCCTCGGCCATCGCCTGCCACCACTGGGCCAGCAGGCCCGGCCGGCGCAGGCGTTCACGCCACCAGCGCAGGGCGGCGCCCTCCTCGCCGGTGCGCCAGGCCAGCCAGAACGTTTCCTCCGGCTTGTGCTCCTCCACCTCGCGGATCACCAGTTGGCCACGTGCCACCGCCGCACGCGCACAGGGTTCGGGCAGGAAACCGAAACCCAGCCCGGCACGCTGCAGGTGCAGCTTGCTGGCCATGTCCGGCACGGTCAGCGTTTCCTGCCCCATCAGCAGGCCGACCGTGCGCGGCAGCAGTCGGCGCGCTGAATCGGCCACCGCGATCGCACAATGCTCGGCCAACTGCTCGCGCCCCAGCACGCCCGGTACCGACGCCAGCGGATGCTGTGGCGATACCGCGAACACGAAACCGATGCTGCCCATCGGTTCGACCACGTAGCCGCCCCCGCTGGGCCCCTCGCCTGCGGCCCCGACCAGCAGGTCCGCGCGCCGGTCCAGCAAGGCTTCCCAGGTCCCTGACAGCGCCTCGCCGATCAGCCGCAGCCGGGTGGGAGCGGCGGCAGCGCGGAACGCGGCGATCTCCCCGCCCAGCAGCCCGATCGGAAACATCGAGTCCACCGCCAGGGTCAACTCGGCTTCCCAGCCGGAGGCTACGCGCCGCACCCGCATTTCCAGATCGCGGGCGGCGCGCAGCAGGTGGCGCCCCTCCTCCAGCAGCGCACGCCCGGCGGCGGTCAGTTCCGCGCGCGGACCGACCCGATCAAACAGCTGCACCCCCAGATCCTCCTCCAGCCTGGCCACGGTGTAGGAAATGGTCGAGGGCACCTTGTGCAGGGCCTTGCCAGCGGCCGCAAACGAGCCACGGCGGTCAATGGCATCCAGGATCTGCAGGGCATCGAGGCTGAGCTTGAGCATTCGAAATTTTCGATGATGGCTGTCAAAACTATCCGTTTTTCAAACCACGGGCGCAAGCGGATACTTCTCCGCAACGGGGAAACAGGGCCAATAACCTTCAGGCCACCCCATCGAAACCATCGAACAAGGAGAATCCTCATGCTGCAGATCCGCAAGAGCGCTACCCGTGGCCTGGCCGAGCATGGCTGGCTGTCCTCCCGCCATACCTTCTCCTTTGCCGGCTACTACGACCCGCGCCATGTCAGCTTCGGGCCGCTGCGGGTGATCAACGAAGACAAGGTCATCGGCGGCCAGGGCTTCGGCACCCACGGGCACAGCAACATGGAAATCATTTCCTACGTGCTGGATGGCGCGCTGGAGCACAAGGATTCAATGGGCACCGGCTCGGTACTGCGCTACGGCGATGTGCAGCGCATGAGTGCCGGCAGCGGCGTCACCCATAGTGAATTCAACCACTCGCCCAGCGAGCCGGTGCATTTCCTGCAGATCTGGATCTTCCCGGAAACCGAGAACATCGCCCCGTCCTACGAGGAGCGCCACTTCGCACCGGAGGCCAAGCGCGGCCAGCTGCGTCTGGTCGCCTCGCCCGATGGCACCGACGGTTCGCTGCGCATCCATCAGGATGCCCGCATCTATGCCACCATTCTCGATGGCCCGCAGGTGCTGCACCACGCACTGGGCGCCGGCCGTGGCGCGTATGTGCAGGTGGCCCGTGGCCAGCTGCAGGTCAACGGCATCACGCTGGAGGCCGGCGATGCACTGCAGGTCAGCGACGAGGCGCAGCTGACCCTGGAAAACGGCAATGGCGCCGAAGTGCTGGTGTTCGACCTGCCGCTGTAAGCGGCGCATTGCCCGCCGCCGCGGACAGGAACGGCAAGGCCGCTCCTGTCCGTGCCGCCGCCTGTCAGAAGCGGTAGTTCACCGTCAGCCGCACGTTGCGTGGCTCACCCCAGGTGTAGGTGCTGTACCAGCTGAAGATGGTGTAGTACTTCTTGTCCAGCAGGTTGTTGACGTTCAGCGTGGCCGACAGCCGGTCGTTGAATTCGTACCGGGTCATCGCATCGAACAGCCAGTACGGCGTAGCGCTCATCCCAGCGCCCGACGCGCAGCGAACTACTGCCCTTGAAGTGCCGCCCGGCTGCTCGAGAATCAGGTTGATCGTTGATCTCATATCATCGACACCAGCCAGCACACCAGTGGCGCACTTGAGCACTTCGACGAGACCATAGCTCGCGACGGGATTGACCAGAGCCCCTACCCCTCCACCTGAGCTTTACCACCCAATTACTATAGAAAATTCCCCCCCACATTTCCCGACCCAGCAGCCAGCGCAGACTTGGACATTCGCGCGTATGGGAATCCATTCTTCTCTGCGAAAATCCATGAAAACCCAGGTCACATGGAAATTCGTGACAGCGTATGGCTCCAGAGCGATTTTGGCACCGATAGACGCTTCAAACTCAGTAACCGGTCACGTCGATCACCATTGCCGCCGCTCTGGAACTTCTGACGGAAGATCCCATACCAGGACGTGGCAACTGGAATTGTCCACTATGGTATGGGAAGCGGCCCCAGGAGAGCTGAGCTCCGGATATCGCATACCCGAACTGCTCGGCATCATCGATATAGAACCAAGGTCCCGGCGCGCTGGGGTTGCCAGGATTGGGCGGTGATGGGGCCAGCCTGCGTTCGTTGAAGAAGGCCGCGCTGGCATGGGCAACGGCGTAGGTGCGACCAGGGACAAGATCAGCGCTTCCAGGCTGATCCGTCATCTGGTTCTGAAAGAATCCGTCTACGCGCATGTAACGACCGTCGCTATCGAAAGTTGCCTCGCCTTGCGCGTTCCGCATCACCACCAATCCAGTTCCCGGCAATCGTGCGGCAGGCACATCGAATATGAAATATGTGCCCTGCCTCCCCCCCGCTGCACTTGCAGCCGATACATGCCATGTGTGCGTATTGTCCAACCTTGTATACGCTACAACCGTATGGAAGTACGGAAACTGTAGCGCCAGCATTGGTGGATAGGGCGAATTGGAGGTATAGCTGATAGTTCCAAACCGCGCACCCACGCTCGTCGTACCGGACAAGACGAAAACCCCTTGCTCGGCCACGCACAAATTAACGTACTCATCATCAATCAGCACAGTACTACTATCGTTTTTGATCCTAATAAATGCCATAGGTAATCCTGAAAGGCGTCGAAGTACCGGCCCATGACAGCGTGGCCCCCGCAACACTCACTGCCGGCGCTGGAACCAGCATGGCTGTTGAGTCGGTGGCGATGTAAAACCATGGAGATCCGTCTAGAAAGCCTGGCACCTGTATTGATTCATTGAACGTCCCGGTGGTTACAGACCCAAGCACCTTTGCAACCTTACGGCTTAGGTCAAGCTGCAATGAGCCGTCAGCGTTTCTTAGAATGAACCTAGGCATGCTCAGAGCCCGATTTCGACACGAGCCACGCCATTCGAGTCGCGCAGAATCCACTCCCTGCCGGTGAAGCGCGACGAACCCGATCCGTCCGCAGCGTTGAACTCGGCAACGCCTCCCTTATCCAGACGCCAGAGCGGCCTACCCTGAGAATCAATCGCATTCGACTTGACTTCGCTTCCGATCATTGCATTGGTAATCCAAGCATCTCCGATCAGCGCCTGGCTTATGAACGTCTGTCCTCCGTGAATCACGAAGGGGCTGGTCACATTGCCGTTGATCACATTGACCAGCGCAAAGCGATCTGCCTGGAACAGGATCTGACTCTGAAAACTGCCATCAGGCTGGTTCTCGATACCGATACCCATACCGGCAGCGTAGTACTGACCATTGGCGTTGATCTGCAGCTTCAGGTTCCATGAAGCAGAGATCCTGCCTTTAAGATCGGCTACGGCCTGCGTGTTTTGCTCAACCATAGCGCCCGTTTCGCCAACAGTGACCTCGGTGGTCTCCACCCGCTTGGACAGCGCATAGTCACCGCTAGCAACGATCGACAGGGTCGTAATCGTGCCGGCAAAAGATGTCTCATCGCCAGCATTCCAGTCGTCATCTCCGGCATGTTCAGCGCTGTGCTGCGCCACCAAGCCGCTTACCTGCTGGCCTACCGCGGCCACCTTGCCATCCACCTCTGTTGCGCGCAGATCCAACTGGTCCACCCGCCGGATTAACGAACCTGCGTCTGTGACAGCCTGGCCAACATCCAGCCACTTTGTACCGGGTGGCGTCTCGTTGCCGCTACCTGGCCCTTTCCATTGCCAGATGCGGCCGTTGTGGACCACGGTCTGTCCGGGTTCGTAGGCCCCTCCCACGGTCCACACCAGTGGCACCAGCCCGCTGATGCTGCCGATTTTGGACTGCAAACTCTTGCCCAGCGCGCTCTCGCTGATCTTGCCGACGAAGTAGGCATCATAGTCGGACTGCTTGGAACTAGCCTCACCCATGACTCCAGTACTGGCCGGGTACCACGGACCGATGTTGCCGCTGCGGTCCACCAGACGGCCCCAGAAGTAGAACCGTACACCGGCAGCCAACCCGTCCAATTGCAGGCGATTCTGTGGATAGGCGTAATCGCCCAACTTCACTGCATCGACCCGGTTCGGGCCAGTGCTGCGCCAGATTTCAGTACGCTCAGTATCGGTAGCCCCAGGTGGGAAGGCCCAGCCCAGCGCAATCGCGAACGGCAGCGGCGTGGTCGTGAGCGAAGCCAACGCTGGCGGCAACGTGGTCTTGCCAGCGATGGTAGTCAGCGGGCTCAGGGCAGGCTGCGATATCGCACCGACAGCGTTGATCCCCCGCACGCGCGCCAGATACTGTCCGGAATAGACACCCCGCACCTCGATGCTCTGCGTAGATACCCTGCCTGCCCGAACCCAGTCAAGATCACCACGGCGCCATTCCACGTCGTAGGCGATAGCCTTGTCGGCCTGTTCCCAAGCGATCGTCAATATATGCGTGGCAATGCCCTGATCGATAATTGAATGCGCAGACAGCTTCACACTGGCGGGAGGCAACTGCACACTGGGCGGAATGATGCTGACAGGCGGCAGCTCGATCCGCGTGCCGTCATCGATGGCCGCGAATTTCCCAGGCACATGCTTCAGGCCTACCACGTTGTAAGTGGCCCCATCATCACTCTCGGTGATTGACATGACCCTGAACAGCTGCAACACCAACTCCGGCGATTCCATGGCCCAGGTGGATTCCGCCACCGGTAAGGCTGACCAGGGCACGGTCAATCGCACCTCGTTGCCGGTGATGGCCTGAATGGTCCGGGTCTCGGTGCGACCGTTGGGCAGGGTCGCGTGCAACGTATGGCCGGCGGCGGCCCCGTCGGGTACACGGTCCACGACCAGCGTGCTTGCGCCCGCGCTACGTGCCCGCCCGCCCATGCGGCGCCCGGTCTTGTCTGGATCCGCTACACGTATGACATCCCCTACGGACACGCGCAGCGCGTCCAGCCCCACCGAAAACGCCACCGTCTCGGTTTCCAGCCCCTCGCTTACCAGAATGTGGTTGCCGATGCGCTGCGCTTGACCTCGACTGTGGCAACCGAAGGCAATCACGCTAGTACTGTTGATGCCATAGCGCGCAATCCCACTGCGCAGCTGTACAGCCTCCACCTTCTGCCTGCCGAAGTCATCCGGGTCGGTCCAAGACACCTGAGCAACCGTATGACGCGAACGACGTGAGGTGCCCTCGTAGGTGAAGCGCCCCGCCACCACGTTAGCCTGGGTATAGGTGAACGCCGGATCGCGCGGCATGTCTGCCGAGGCAAGCACCTGGCCGGCGGCATAGAAGCTGATGCCCCGGAACATGCTCGCCATGTCCTGTAACACCCGGAAGGCATCAACCTCTGTCTGCAGATACAAGCTGCATGTGAAGCGCGGCTCCATGCCCCCCATGCCGTCACTCACCAACTGGTCACAGTACCGGGCAATTGCATACAGGTTCCATTTGTCCACATAAGCTTGCGGGATGCGATGGCCAAGGCCGAAACGGTCATTGGTCACGATGTCGTAGAAAACCCAGGCCGGGTTATTCGTCCAAGCAGCCTTGAACGTTCCATCCCAGGAACCGGTATAGGTACGCGTCATCGGGTCATAGTTGGTCGGCACTTGGATGATACGGCCCCAGATGCGGTAGGCCGTGGTCGGCTTGCTTTGGAACTGGCTAGCATCTACCTGCACTGCGGCGATGGCGCAATTCGGATACCGCAACTTCGCATCAATCACTTCCGTCAGTGAAACCACCGTGACTGTATCAGCGATAGTGCTGCTGTTGGCGTTGGGCGTCAGGCGCCGGATTCGCACCTGCCACTGGCTCCCCTCTGGCAGATCGATGCGATGGCTACGCTCATAAGGGGTAGTGGTCTTACCCGAGAACGCTGCAGTCAATATAGTGGTGAAGGGACCGTTATTGGTGGACAGATCGATGGCATAACTGATGCTATACCCATCAATCTCGCCATTGCTGGAATTTATCTTCTGCAATGCGGGCACAGCCAGGCGCACACGTACTGCTGACAGCGATACGCCGGAAATGGACCGGGTCACTGGGGTATTGCTTCGCAGCTCCACATTGACCGGAACCTCATTCTCTACAGAAGGGAAGCCCGGGATGGATGTCTGCTCCTGAGTGCCGGCGCGGGTGTCCACGCGCACGTTCTGAAAGTTCAGGCCGCCATCGGCGTTCTGGATCGGCACCTGGTCCAGGTAGATGGACTGGTTACCAGCAACCAGCCCGCGGATTTCACCCTCACTAATCAGGTCCAACACACGGGCATAGGACATCGAGCGTAGCGAATCGGGGGCCTCGACTGGTTCGCGGCCTTTGCTCTGTCCCTTCTTCGCACCAACGATGGGAAGCTTGCGCATCACAGTTGCGCTCGGCGGGGTCATGTTCAAAGCTGGTCCTCCGCGTAGATACCACCGCTGATGATGGCCGACCCCACCATCATTCCCTTGGTGTCGTGCCCACCGTAGGCGAGCGGCACCGGGCCGCCCTGCGCCTGCGTGTTGACAGTTCCATTCATGCTGTAACTGGGCTGGTTCTCAGGCTTGTCTTTGCTACCCACCCCCTTGGGTACAGGCGCCAGCATCTGGGAAACACCGCCCAACGCCAGAGCCACACCCATGTTGGCAGCGGCAGACCAGGCAGCGAGAGCAAAGCCTGCAGCGCCAATGGTCATGTACGTCGCAACAGCCCAGAGCGCCGCGCCAACGATGGTCTGCAGTGCGCCACCTTTTGCCCCAATCAGCACCGGTGCGATCTTGATCACCTCGGAGCCCGGCGGATCTAGCAACTGCTGCTCGCTGATGTTCTGCCGACCAATGAAGACAACAAACTGTACACCTTTGCCTTCAGCCTCCAGCAAGTACTGTTGAAACCCTTCATGCAGCACACCCAACGCGCGCACAGCCTCAGCGGTGTTGGCCACGGCCAAGCGGTGCTCACGCCCAAAGCGGCGGCCCAACTCTCCATACAGGCGAATCGTGCGCATGCGCTCAGTCATGGCGCACCTCACTATGGCGCACGATGTAGCGGGTCCGTTCGGCCCACATCCCACCGTAGACGGTCTTCTCTGACAGGCGTCCGTACAGGTGGTGCAGCATCAGGTCATCGCCCAGATAGACCCCGGCATGGTTCGGCACCGGTGATCTCACCTGCATCAGGATCATGTCCCCACGCTGCGGCTGCCCACTGATCAACTCGAAGCCCTCGGCACGCAGACGCTCCAAACTATAGAGATCCTGGCCGGTATCCCACCAGCCATCATCACGTTGGTACTGAGCCAGCTGGACGCCCAGTTCACGCGCGTAGAAGTCACGCACCAGGCTGTAGCAGTCCAGCACTCCATGAGCGAATTGCCGCCCCTCCAGCGGCGCTACATAACCACAGGGCTCAATCGTCTGCACATCAGCGCAGGCCGGGGCCTCACCGGCCACCTGCCCCACGCTGACGATATGCCACGGCAGGCCGCTGGCTTCGCACATAACCCGGTCGGCATCCGATGCCGCGGCCGAAGCATCCGGGTGGCTGTGCACCACCGCCAGCACCTCGCCCTGGTCTTCCGCTGCTGCATAGTCTTGCGCCGGCAGCTGGAAGTGATCGGAGGGCTTGGTCGCGGTGTTGCTGCAGGGAATGTAGGCCTCGCCGGAAGCGGCGGCCACGATCAGGCCGCAGCACTCACGCGGGTACTCAGCCAGGGCATGTGCCTGGATGGCATACAGGGTGCTCTTTTCCATCGGGTTTCTCACTAAAAAGCCCGCACTGGGCGGGCTGTGGTTATGCAGCAGCAGGGGAGCGACTGGATCAAGTGCGGATCAAGCCGGCTGCGGGAAAGCCGCCATAGGGAAGCTCACTGTCTTGGCCGAACCGCCGCTGGCAACTGCGAACAAGGCCGGCACACACGTCCTGACTTGGGTCACTTGTCGGATTGTCGTTAATATCAAAACAGGCAGCGCCGGAATAGCCACAGTATGGTCCCCGGTAGCCACCTCGTAATACCCAGGTGCATAGGTTGGACATAATCTGCCGGCCGGGTAACACCTCACCATTTAGATCGATAGCAGTGGCCAGTTCGAATTCCACTACTTCCTTGGTTTCAACCACCTTGCGCTCGATGAACCACAACTCATCCGGAAAGAACTCGTCGGGATCGGCAGTCGGATTGAAGCCACCTACAACGGGTTGCGCTCCCGTAGCAATGAAGAAGCCCTGAGGTGCCACTGCATTTTCGATCTGGATACCGTAAGCCACCACATCGGCGCCCACCACGACCGAATCAGGTCCGATGCTGGCAGTCGTGCTGATACCGTCCTTGTTAAGCACGACCTTGAACACCACCTTACGCACGCCACCACCGACATCATCTTGCGAAAGGATGGTCGTCACGCCTGCGGTCGAGGTGTTCACCGAAAACACGCTGGATCCGGTTCCGGTCACGATTGAATAAACCACACCACCGACGGTAGCGTGATTGAGGCTGACCCGTGCCCTGCTTGACGTACCCAGCCGCAGGTATGCGGTAACGATGACGGTATCGCCGGCTGCGAAGCCCACGGCCCCGGCTGTCGTGACACGGTGCCAGCTGGCACCCGCACTGGCATAGCTCACGGGGTAGAACGTCACACCTTCGATCACCTGCGGTGCCAGGCTGATGCCCGTGCCGCTACCTTCATAATTCCAGCGGAAGCCTCCGTTTATGCCACCGGGATTATTGCTCCAGCGTATGCGGTTCTCACCTGGAAAACTGGCTGCATCGAGGTACTTGACCAGCGTCTGCCGGCGGGTCAGGCGCGCTCCCACAAGATCCCCGTATAGCTGGCACATAACGCCGATACGGCCATCGATGTTGCTCACCCTCAGCCGCGGGGCGGGCTGCTGATCGCTGGTCCTAGCAAACCCGGACGCCTCGACGGGCCATGCACCGTACTGCTGGCCCTGCCACCAGATTACCCCGCTTTGCAGGTGCTGGTGGAACCGAAGCTGATCGGCCCCAATGGGCGTTGCATCCAGCTCAAACAAGGTCACCCGGCCGCCCGGCTCCAGCTGCTGTGCATCAGCGGTGATCATTCCAGTACCGCCGTGCTGCCGTCATCGCCCAGTGGGATCCCTAGCGGACTTGGCCAGTTGAATGCACTCGGCTGCGGCAGCAGCGCCCGAACCGGCTCCCAGGCCTCAATCCCGGGCGGTGGATCGGCTACCAGCGCCTCCAGGGCCACATTCACCGCATCGCGCCAGGCAATCATGGCCCGGGCCTCGGCGCGGTAGCGCTGCACCTCGCTGTTGAAGTAGCTGCAGCAGCTCTCGATCGTGTCGTAGCGCCGCTCCCGCACCCAGGCCGTCATCCATTCCCAGGCCGCAGCCCGGATCGCCTGGTAGTGCTGCGGGGTGTGCGGCAGATAAAGCGGCGGCACCGGCAGTGGCACGCCGCCCCCATCCAGCCATACCTGGTAGTCGTCCCACAGCCGGTGGCTGCGCGGGATCTCGGCACCGGTGTCCTGGCACCGGATCACATCGGGGTTGGTAGTCAGCTGATACATGATCAAATCTCCGAATCGGCCACCCAGTGGCCGGCAGCAAGGTAGGAAGAACCAACCGTCAGGCCAGAACCCATGTCGATCTGGACGCCGAAGCCGCTGGCGTTGAAGCCGATAGCCGTAGCGTTCCCACGCGCCCAGGCGGTGCCGTTGAACAACGCCCAGAAGGCGGTGCCAGCCGTGACCGCCGCCGACGTGTAGAGCGTCAAGGCCGGAACGGCCCGCTTCTTCACCCGGAACAGGATCCGCGCGGTGCGGGCCTGGCCGGTAGAGAACGCCCCGGCGATCGTGTCGCCGGCGGCAGCGCCGCCGCTCGGAGCAACGCCAAGATTGAAGCTCGTCTCGAAGTAGGCCTGGCACAGCATCAGCTCCAGCGCCTGCGGCCGGGCATCGAACACCGTTGCGTTCGTCCCGCGCTCCAGCTGCGGTCGGCTGTAGGTCGCAGCGGTGGCCATCAGCTGCACGGTCATGTTGCCGCTACCCGAAGGGGTGATGGTCACACCGCGCCGGCCGCTGCCGGCGGTGATGGTGCCGGTCACACCACCTACGTTGACCGTGACCGCAGCACTGGGGTTTTCCACGCTGATGGTCAGCGGCTGGCCCCAGGCCATGTCCGGGGCCTCAATGACCTGCTGCAGCGGCCCGCTGGTGTGCGTGAACACGCCCGTGGTGGCGCTGATCGCCACGTTGCAGCCGCCAGTGCCGGCCTTCCAGCGGTCGTAACCGTACACCCCGGCCGTCAGCACACCGCCGGCGAATCCGCGCTGATTGATCGGCACGCCGCAGTTGATCAGCATGTTCCTGCCACCACTGGCATTGAGATCGTGCACCAGCGGATAAATCTCGGCGAAGTTGTCGTTGACTTTCTGCGCCATCAATCGTGCGGGGTCGCCCTTCTTCCCATTTGACTGAATGGTGTCGATATCGATGATTTGGCGTGCCATGAAAAATCCTTAAACCCTGAAATTTTTATTGAATGTCGCATTGAGGTCGGTCCAGACCTTACTGGTGCGAATCGGAGTGTGCATCGCATTACCACAGGCACAACCGAGAGGGAGCAGCCTAGGCAAACCAAATATCCACATAGGTTCTGGGACAGAGGGCTGCCTGTGCGATCTGCTGCTTAGTGGTGACGAAACGGTGTGTTGGATGAAAATGGTGTGGTCATTTTTCATGTGGTGTTTTGCCGGAAATGAAAAAGGCCACCTCGCGGTGGCCTGTAAGCTCGGCACCATCC
The DNA here is from genome assembly GCF_030913365.1 of Stenotrophomonas sp. 24(2023). Taxonomy (NCBI): domain Bacteria; kingdom Pseudomonadati; phylum Pseudomonadota; class Gammaproteobacteria; order Lysobacterales; family Lysobacteraceae; genus Stenotrophomonas; species Stenotrophomonas sp. 24(2023). The sequence goes on along the minus strand of NZ_CP133160.1, from coordinate 3,568,019 downwards.
AGGCTCGGGTCAGCCCGTATGGCATTGTTTACTGCTGACCTGCCGCAGTGACGGCACCCCACGTATGAGTCACGGAAACGCAATACCCGAAACCATAACCAAAGCCAGGCACCAACAAAAAAGCCCCCGGCTTACGCCGAGGGCTTCTATGTCATCGTTGCACATATCATCAGCCTCCGGTGTGCACCTGTCAAGCCGTTTTTCTGGCAGCAACTGGAGGAAAAAGAAGCAACGGGTCGTACCACCGTTCAGCATACTAAGTTCAATAGTCTACCCGGCCCCGGCTCAGCCGCGTGCCGGTGCCACCGGTGCCACCGGCCGGTCCTGCTTGAGCGCCATCAGGTTGGCTTCGGCCGGCATTTCCGGCGAGGGGCAATGGCGCGTGCCACGGTGGTCGCTGGCCAGCCAGTCATCGACCACGCCGCCCAGCAGATCCAGCCGCAGCGGCAGGGTGATGTGGTCTTCCCCGCGCATTTCGATGTAGTGCACGCGTGGGCTGGACAACGCCAGTTCGCGCCCCTGCGCCACGGGAATGTGCTGATCGTTGTCGCCGTGCATCAGCAGCACGCAGGCGCGCGTATCGGCCAGCGCACGGGTTACGTCCACGGCATCCAGGTCCAGGTCCAGCCGCCGGCTGGCATCGGTGATGACCGCATTGATGTCCTGGCTGCCATAGCGCCAGCGTGCATAGCCGGCCACCGCCTGCGCCATCCAGCCGTCGGGCCGCAGCGACATCAGGTGCGGGATCATCGTGCGGATGGCGGCACCGGCATTGGCGAACGATTCCATCGCCACCACGCCGGTCACCTGGTCGCCCAGCTTGTCGGCGGTGAACAGCGCGGTAGCCGCACCGTAGGACACGCCGAACAGGTACAGCGGGCCGGTCACTTCCCCGCGTGCACGCAGGGCGCTGATGACATCGACCACATCATCCGACTCGAACGTGCCGTAGCCGGAGGGCCCATGCCCGGAATGGCCATGGTTGCGCAGGTCGATGGCCACCACGCGGTAGCCGGACTGCGCCAGCTGCAGCGACCAGGGCAGCATCGCATCGCCGTTCATCATCCAGCCGTGCAGGACCACCACGGTGCCACGCGGGGCCTGGGGCTGGAACGGCTGCGGCAGGTCCAGGCTGAGCCCGGTGTCCAACGGCCGGCCCGCGTCGTGGCGCTGCGGCAGGTAGTGGTAGCTCAGGCCATAGTTGCCCGGATCGAACACGCGCCAGAAGATCGGCACGCCGTCGCGGCCAGGCACCGTGCCATTGCGGTGCGGCACGCGCGCGACAGCCTCGGCGATGCGCGACTGGTCCAGCAGCGTGGACACGCCGCCGGGCGCGACCAGGCGGTCGGCCAGCGAGGTGGAGGACGAGGATGAGGTCGAGCAGGCAGCCAGCCACAGGCCGGCACCCGCCAGCAGGAGCAGCAGCAGGCGCTTCATGGCGATCCGAAAAGGGGGGGAAACGAACAGTGGGCCCAGCCTAGCGGCCACGGCCGGGGCCATCTATCGCAGACAGATGACGCCTTGATGACACCGCAGGAACGATTCAGCTTGGTCGTGGTGGCGCGCATGACGCGATTGCCCCTCCCAGCGCCGGCCATCGCAGGTCACCAAGCCCGGCATGACAAGGCCCGCACCGGCGGATTGATCCGGATCAACACCGCCGCTCCCGCCCGGACCTAGGGTGCACGCATGCGTACCTCCTTCAAATATGTCCTGGCACTGGCCACTGCCGTGGCCGCCGCCTATGGCATCGCCCGCAGCACGCCCTACTGGTTCGTTCCCCGCCAGGACGCCACGGTGGACATCCACGACCCGGCATTGATCGCCCGTGGCCAGTACCTGGCGCGGGCGGCCGACTGCGCGGCCTGCCACACCGCGCCTGGCGGACGGCCCTTCGCCGGCGGACTGGGCATGCAGACGCCGATGGGAACCCTGTACGCCACCAACATCACCCCGGATGCACAGACCGGCATCGGCCGCTACGACTACGCCGATTTCGAGCGCGCCGTACGCCGGGGCATCCGCCGTGACCAGCAGCCGCTGTACCCGGCCATGCCCTATGTGTCCTACATGATCGCCAGCGACGAAGAGATCAAGGCGCTGTACGCCTACTTCATGGGCGCCGTGAAGCCGGTGAAGCAGGACAACGCCGACAGCACCATCCCCTGGCCGGCCAACCTGCGCTGGCCGCTGTCCTGGTGGCAGCTGCTGTTCGCGCGGCCACGCACGTTCACGCCCGATCCGTCGCTGGACGCCGGCCAGCAACGGGGCGCGCAGCTGGTCGAAGGGCTGGCCCATTGCGGTGCGTGCCATACGCCACGCGGCATGGCCTTCCAGGAAAAGGCACTGGCCGATGATGGCAGCGGCCATTTCCTGTCCGGCTCGGTGCTGGAGGGGTGGTACGCCAAGAACCTGCGCAACGAGGCCACCGGCCTGGCCAGCTGGAGTGAAGCGGAGATCGTCGATTTCCTGCGCACCGGCCGCACCGGCCGTACCGCCGCCTTCGGCGGCATGGCCGAGGTGGTGGAACACAGCACCCAGTACCTCAGCGATGCCGACCTGCTGGCCATGGCGCGTTACCTCAAGCAGCTGCCACCCCGCCAGGGGCGCAGCACAGCCTGGACGCCAGGGCCGGACACCACCACCGCCGCACTGCGCAGCGGCGACTACCAGGTGACCGGCGCCCTGGCCTATGCCGAACACTGCCAGGCCTGCCACCGGGCCGACGGCCGCGGCATGCCGCGCGTCTATCCGGCACTGGCCGGCAACTCCATCGTCTTCGCCGACGATGCCAGCTCCCTGGTGCAGGTGACGCTGGCCGGTGGCCGCATGCCACAGACACCACACGACACCATGGCATTTTCGATGCCCGGCTTCGCGCACCTGCGCAATGAAGAGCTGGCGCGCATCCTGACCTTCATCCGCAACAGCTGGGGCAACCATGCCAGCCCGGTGAGCAAGGAAGAGGTCGCGCGCATGCGCGCGGTGGTGCGCGACAGGCCTGCCCCTGTCCTGCCAGTGGAGGATCAGCCATGACGCGCCGGCCGATGATGCGATGGGCCGTCGCCCTGGCCGGTGGGGCCCTGCTGGCCGCACTTGCCGTGGCCGGCTATCGCCACCTGTACCCGGATTTGGATGCGCCGATGGCGCGCACGATGGCCATCCTCGACGCCCGCGGCACCGTGCTGGGCCAGTACCGCACGCCCAGCGCCGAGGAGATCCGTGGCCTGCCCAACGCCGATTCGGTGATGCTGGGCCGGCGCCTGCTCAACGAGACCGCGCGCCTGCTGCCGGACAACGTGGGCAACGCATTGAACTGCAACGCCTGCCACATGGCCGAAGGCAAGCGCCCGCTGGGCAACCACTACCTCAATGCCGGAAGCCGCTACCCACGCTACATGCCGCGGCCCGGCCGCGAGATCGACCTGGCCGACCGCATCAACGGCTGCCTGCAGCGTTCGATGAATGGCCGCCCGCTGGCCAAGGACGCACCGGCCATGGTGGCCATGCTGGACTACATGCACTGGCTCAACCGGGGCCTGGTACCGGGCAGCCGTGTGGCCGGGCTGACCGAGGGCCCGATCGACAGCACGCTGTCGCCGGACCCGGCGCGCGGGCAGGTGCTGTACGCCGCCCAGTGCGCCGCGTGCCATGGTGCCCAGGGCGAAGGCCAGCGCGACGCCAGCGGTGACATGGCCTTCCCGCCCCTGTGGGGGGATGACAGCTTCAACATCGGTGCCGGCATGGCGCGCCTGTACAAGGCCGCCGCCTTCGTGAAGCACAACATGCCGCCGGCCGCCACCCTGGAGCCGCCGCTGGGCCAGGCCGTGATGGCCGACCAGGATGCGGTGGACATCGCCGCCTACTTCACGGCCCAGCCACGGCCGGACTTCGCCGGCAAGGGCAAGGACTGGCAGCACGACCCGAAGCCGAAGGATGCCCGTTACTGAATGCGCAGGTGCCAGCGCAATCCCGCGGACACCCGCGTGCAGCGGTAAATCGAGGATTTTGATCGATCCAAATACTTGACCGATTCCGGCAACCGCCGTGACGCTGAGCGCCCGTTCGGCACTGTGCAGGACCGCTGAACACAAACGTCACGGATGTGTCATTGCCGCTGCCGAGACTCGCGCCTTTCCCCTCCACAGAAAGGCCTGTGTCAATGCGTACGTTTGGTCGTTTGCCCCGTGTCTCCCTGCTCGCCCTGATGCTCGCCCCGGTGCTGGACGCCATGGCCGAAGCCCCCGCCGCTGCCCCGGATGCGGCCGCCGCAGAGACCCGCTCGCCCGACGCACGGACGCTGGACCAGGTGGAAGTGATCGGCCAGGCCACCAGCTACGCCAAGACCTCGGTGCGCCAGGAATCGCTGAACCGCCAGCACGTGCAGAGCAGCGTCAACGACGCGCTGAACGAAGTGCCCGGCGTGGTGGTGACCGAAGCCGACCCGACCGGCTCGTCGGTATGGGGCACGCAGATCAGCATGCGCGGCTTCACCACCAACCGCGATACGCAGCAGATCGGCACCACCATCGACGGCCTGCCCAACGGGGGCTCCAGCTACGGCGGCGGTTCGCTGGCCAACCGCTACATCGACACCCTGGACCTGGAAACGGTGGAAGTCAGCCAGGGCACCGCGGACATCTCCTCGCGCTCCAACGAAGCGCTGGGCGGCACGCTGAACTTTCTCACCGCCGACCCGCTGCAGGACAAGCGCCTGCGCATGGTGGTCGGTGCCGGCGACAACGATGCCCGCAAGTACTACGTGCGCTATGACACCGGCGTGCTGGGCGGCAACACCCGCGCCTGGGTCAGCGCCTCCTCGGCACGCGGCAACGACTGGATCGACGGCAGCGGCCACACCCGCAACGACCGCATCGCCGGCAAGTTCGTCAGCGAACTGGACAAGTGGACGCTCACCGGCTACCTGTCCTACGACGATACCGACGAACCGGAATACACCTCGGTCACGCCCGAGCAGTTCGCCACCAACCCGGACAACGACAACCTGACCGGCAAGCTGACCGGCATCCCGTACCTGGACCAGAACTTCCGTTCCGGCTCGCGCGCGCTGCGCAAGAACACCTTCGGCTACCTGCGCGCCGCCTTCGATGGCGACAACGGCTTCAAGGCCTCCGTGGCCGCCTATGGCCACCACATGGAAGGCCGCGGCGACTGGATTCCGCCGTACCTGGTGCAGGTCAACCCGGATGCAGCGGGCACCCCGGCCACCGAGCTGTCCAGCGGCAAGACCGTCTACGGCGGCAGCAACCTCGGCCAGATCTACTTCGTGAACCCCGACGGCAGCATCGCCAAGCCGATCGCCGGCTGCACCCCGCGCACCGGCTTCAGCGCCGAGTACGACCCGAACTGCTACGCCAGCAACGTGCACGGCGTGCAGTCCTACCGCCACAGCCACTACGACAACGACCGCATCGGCTTCACCGCCGACGTGGAATGGCGCCAGACCTTCGGCGCCATCGACAACACCATCCGCGGCGGCCTGTGGTATGAGAAGTTCGACCGCAGCGTGACCCGCGACTGGCACCGCCTGCTCAACCCCGGCACCGACATCTCCTTCGACCACGTGCCGTACTGGGTGCAGTACAAGGACAACTACTCCACCGACGAGCAGATGTACTACGTCGAGGACGTGGCCCGCTTCGGCGCGTTCAGCGCGCGCGTGGGCGTCAAGCAGTTCTTCGTGGACCAGTCGCGCAGCCGCGTGATCGGTGCCAACGAGAACGTCGATTCCGATTCCAAGTCCGATCCGCTGGTGTCGGCCGGCGTTACCTGGGCCCCGCCGATCCAGGGCGTTGAACTGTTCGCCGGCTATTCGCAGAACTATGCCGCCATCCCCTCCACCGTGCTGGGCGAGACCGACCCGGTGCGCTTCCGCAACGTCAAGCCGGAAACGGCCGACAACATCGAGCTGGGCGTGCGCGTGAGCCGCTGGCCGCTGACCGCGGCAGTCACCCTGTACAACATCAAGTTCGACAACCGCATCGTCTACCTGCCGGCCAGCTTCGTGCACGGCATCGACTACCTCAACGAAACCGACGGCGTGTACGAGAACTTCGGTGGCGTGGAGAGCAACGGCGTGGAAGCCACCCTGGGCTATGGCTGGGACAACGGCTGGCGCCTCAATGGCTCCTACACCTACAACCGTTCCAAGTACCTGGGCAGCGGCGATACCGCACGCGATACCCAGCTGGGCATCGTCGATGGCGCCATCGTGATCGGCCAGCCCAAGCAGATCTTCGTGGTGTCGGCCGACTGGCAGGGCGAGAACTGGAACTTCGGCCTGTCCGGCCGCTACCTGGGCTCGCGTTACCTCAACGCGTCCAACACCGCCAGCGTGCCGGCGGTGACCACCTTCAACGCCAACATCGGCTTCGACCTGCAGGGCCTGTCGCCGAAGCTGAAGGGCATGGGCGCCAACCTGGTGGTCAGCAACCTCACCAACAAGCATTATCTGGCAGGCGTGGACGGCAGCGACAGCGCCTTCATCGGTGCACCGCGGACCGTCGGCGTTTCCCTTCGCGTAGACCTGTGAGTGACTTGTGACTGATATCGGCCGACGCCGATTGCTGCAGGCCGGCCTGGTGGCCGGCACTGCACCGCTGCTGCCCAGCATCGCCCGGGCAGCAGCGATCGCCCCGGATGCGCGCACGCGCAGCCTGGAGGATCTGCAGCACATCGTGATCTTCATGCAGGAAAACCGCTCGTTCGACCACTACTTCGGCACCCTGCCGGGCGTACGTGGCTTCGGCGACCGGTTCGTGGCCCCGGCCGCGCCACTGGCCGGCAGCAGCGGCCCGCGCACGCTGTGGCTGCAGCCCGATGCCAGCGGCCAGCGCGCGATCGCCCCGTTCCCGCTCGATACCGCCGCCCACTTCGGCTACATGCGCGTGGAAGGTACGCCGCACACCTGGCCGGACGCACAGCGCGCGTGGGACAACGGCCGCATGGGGCACTGGCCGATGGCCAAGCAGAACCATTCGATGGGCTACTTCCAGCAGGGCGACCTGCCCTTCCAGTTCGCCCTGGCCAACGCCTTCACCCTGTGCGATGCCTACCACTGCGCCCTGCAGACCGGCACCAACCCGAACCGGGTGATGCTGTGGGCCGGCAACAACGACGGCCTGGCCCGCAACGGCGGCCCGGTGATCGCCAATTCGCACGACAACTTCGTCGAGCTGGGCGGCCACCCCAGCGGCTACCGCTGGACGACCTACGTCGAACGCCTGCAGCAGGCGGGGGTGTCCTGGCAGATCTACCAGGACATGGCCGACAACTTCACCGACAACCCGCTGGCCGGCTTCGACAGCTTCCGCCGTGCCTGGCAGGGCGCACCCGGCCATGACGAGCAGCTGCGCGCGCGTGGCGTCGGCACCCGTGGCCTGGCGCAGCTGCGCGAGAACGTGGTCAGCGGCCGCCTGCCGCAGGTCACCTTCATCATTGCCGATGCGGCCGGCAGCGAGCATCCCGGGCCGTCCAGCCCGGCACAGGGTGCGGCGTACACCGCGCGCGTGCTCGACGCACTGACCGCCGATCCGAAGGTGTGGAGCCGCACCGCACTGCTGCTGATGTTCGACGAGAACGACGGCTTCTTCGACCACATGCCGCCACCGGCACCGCCCTCGCCCGATGGCGAGGGCTGGGCCGGTGCGTCCTCGGTATCCACCGAGGGCGAGTACCACCTGCACCCGGCGCCGGGTGACGAGAAGCTGGACGATCCGGCGCTGCGTGGCCGCCCGTACGGGCTCGGCCCGCGCGTGCCGCTGTATGTGATCTCGCCCTGGAGCCGGGGCGGCTGGGTGGATTCGCAGGTGTACGACCACACCTCGGTGCTGCGCCTGGTGGAGCGCCGCTTCGGCGTGGCGGCGGACATCTCGCCGTGGCGTCGCGCGGTCTGTGGCGACCTGACCGCTGCCTTCGATTTCGCCCAGTCCGATACGCGCCCGTTCGTGGCCGCGCTGCCGGATGTGCGCGAGGTTGCTGCCCGTGCCGCTGCGCTGCCCGGCCGCACCGTGCCGACCCTGCCCGAGGGGCTGCAGGCGGCACGGCAAGCGGCCGGTGTGCGCCCGGCACGCGCGTTGCCGTATCGCCCGCAGGTGCATGCCAGCGCGATCGGCCAGGGGCAGGTGCAACTGACCCTGGCCTGCGAGGGTGCCCCGGCGGTGCTGCATGTCTACGATCGCCTGCGTCTGGACGCCGTGCCGCGCCGTTACACCCTGGTACCGGGCACACCGGTGAAGGCCGCGTGGGCGTGCGATGCACAGGGCCGCTACGACCTGTGGGTGCTGGGGCCGAACGGCTTCCATCGGCACCTGCTGGGCGGCGGCGAGGCGATGCCGGTGCAGGCCCACATCGAACGCGACCACGACAGCGTGCGGTTGCAGCTGCACAATCCCGGCAACACCTCCCAGCACCTGCAGCTGCGCGCCGGCGCCTATGCGGGCCACATGCCGGAACCGGCACTGCAGCTGGCCGCAGGTGCACGCACCACGCTGGCCTGGAAGGCCGCCCCGACCGCCGGCTGGTATGACCTGCACGTGGAGCAGGAAGGCGTGCGGCAACGCCTGGCCGGCCGTGCCGAGGATGGCCGCCCGGGCACCAGCGATCCCGCCATGGGCACGGCCCCGCTGCAGTTCGAGCACGGCACGGCGTAGATCCACGCCGTGCGTGGATGGATGCGTCCCCCTCCCCGGCCAACGCCGCGGGAGGGGAGTTGCCTGCGTAGATCCACGCCATGCGTGGATGGGGCGCTACCGGCCATGCGTGATCGCAGGCGCTACGTATCCAGGCATGGCCTGGATCTACCCGGGCTGATGTAGATCCACGCCATGCGTGGATGGGGCGCTACCGACCACGCGTGATCGCGGGCGCTACGTATCCAGGCATGGCCTGGATCTACCCTGGGCTGATGTAGATCCACGCCATGCGTGGATGAGGCTCTGCCAGCCATGCGTGATCGCGGGCGCTACGTATCCAGGCATGGCCTGGATCTACCCTGGGCTGATGTGGATCCACGCCATGCGTGGATGGGGCGCTACCGGCCATGCGTGATCGCAGGCGCTACGTATCCAGGCATGGCCTGGATCTACCTGCGGTGTGACCTCAACTCGCCATCTCACGCACCAGCGTGGCAAACAACTGCGCCGCCGGCAGCGACCGCGCCAGCGGCGCCCCCTGCCCGGCCCAGTGGGCTGCGAATTCCAGGCTGCCCTGTGCGCTAGCTGCCGCATGGAGCTGCTTGGCTGCGTCATAGGCCACCGGATAGTCCGCCGGATCCGGACTGCCATCCGCTTCACCGAACTCCACCAGCCGGTTGACGATGCCACGCGCCGGCCGGCCGGAAATCACCCGGGTCATCCGCGTACGGTTGGCGCGGGCGCTGCCCAGCAGCTGCCGGTAACCCGCATTGGCCGCCGATTCGGGGCAGAGGATGAAGGCCGTGCCCAGCTGCGCGGCCACCGCGCCCAGGCCCAGCGCGGCGCGGATGCCCTGCCCGTCCATGATGCCGCCGGCAGCGATCACCGGCAGCCGGGTACGCGTCACCAGCCGCCGCACCAGCGCCATGGTGCCCAGTCCTTCGTCGGCGGCCTCGGGATCGAACACGCCCCGGTGGCCGCCGGCTTCCACGCCCTGCGCGATGACGGCATCCACTCCTGCCAGTTCGATGCGGTCCGCTTCGTGGTCGCAGGTCGCGCTGGCCAGCAGGATGATCCCGGCCTCGCGCAGCGCGGTGATGGCCGATGCGGCAGGCAGGCCGAAATGGAAACTGACCACCGCCGGGCGCTGCTCGACCAGCATCTGCACGCAGGCCGGGTCATCGCGGAAGCTGCGGTAGATTTCGTGCAGCCCGGCTGGCCGGGCCACGCCGAGCTCGTCATACAGCGGGGCCAGGTACTGCAGCCACGCCGCTTCGCGGCTGGTGTCGCGCACAGCGGGCCGATGGCAGAACACATTGACGTTGAACGGCCCATCGGTCAGCGCACGGGTCTGTTCAATGGCCTGCCGTGCACGTTCCACGCTGTCGGCACCAATGCCGATCGAGCCCAGGCCACCGGCATTGGAAACCGCCGCCGCCAGCTGTGGCGTGGATACGCCCGCCATGGGTGCCTGGATGATCGGATGCGCCATGCCGATGCGCGCCAGGAGGCTGTGTGCCGCTGCCATGTCCACTCCGCGAAGACGACGGGAAGGTCGGGGATGATGCGGCGATCATTCTATTTATGAGAATCAATGTCAATAAATATTCTTTAAAAGAGAATTTGCTACAGTACCGGCCACTCTCCGCCCCGAGCCCCTGCGCATGGATGACACCAGCCTGGACCTGCTCCGCACGGTCGCTGCCGAACTGAGCATCACCCGCGCCGCCGAGCGGCTCGGGCGCGCACCGTCGAACGTGACCACGCGCATCCAGCAGCTGGAGGCCGAACTGGGCGTTGAACTGTTCATCCGCCATGGCAAGCGGCTGGCGCTGTCAGCCCAGGGCGAGCGTTTCCTGGACTACGCACAGCGCCTGCTCGCGCTGGCTGAAGAGGCCCGGCAGAGCCTGCATGCGGAACGCCCCAGCGGCCTGCTGCGCATCGGCACGATGGAGAGCGCCGCCGCCAGCCGCCTGCCGGTGCCGCTGGCGCGCTTCCATGCGCGCTGGCCGCAGGTACGCCTGGAGGTCAGCACCGGCCCTACCGCGCAGTTGCTGGAACGCCTGCGCCAGCAGACCATCGACTGCGCACTGGTATCACTGCCGGCGGCCATCGCGGCCGCCCCCCTGGCAGACACCGGCCTGCAGTCGCAGCCGGTGTTCGAGGAACAGATGCTGCTGGTGCTGCCGGCCACGCACCCGCCCGTCAGCAGCCCACGCGCGGTGCAGGCTGGCAGCCTGGCCGCCTTTGCCGCCGGCTGCAGCTACCGCGCCTTTGCCGAACAGTGGCTGGCCGAGGGCGGCCAGCGGCTGGACGTGCAGGTGGTCGGCTCCTACCACGCCATGCTGGCCTGCGTGGCGGCCGGCACCAGCGCCTGCGTGATGCCACGCAGCGTGCTGGCGCTGTGCCCCGGGGCGCAGCTGCGCACCCTGGAACTCGGCACGCTGGCCACCCAGCTGGTCTGGCGCAGCGGCTACGCGACCCCCGCCCTGGACACCCTGCGCGACACGCTGGCCAACGCCTGACGGCAGCCCCGTTGACAGCGGAGAATGATCGTTCTACGGTATTGAGAACGATCATTCTCAGGCGTTGCCATGCCCGCTGCCCCCTCCCCGCCGCAGGCGCTGCTCGACAGCACCGAACAGCTGGTCTACCGCGATGGCGTGCACGCCACCGGCATGGACGCCATCGTCAAGCGCTCCGGCATTTCACGCAAAACCATCTACCAGCAGTACCCCAACAAGCAGGCGCTGGTGGAAGCCGCGCTGGAGCGCCGGCATGAGCGCTGGATGGGGTGGTTCATCGCCGCCAGTGCCGAAGGCCGCAATGCCGCCGAGCGCCTGACTGCCGCCTTTGCGGCGCTCGGGCAGTGGTTCGCCTCGCCGGATTTCCACGGCTGTGCCTTTCTCAATACCGCCGGTGAGATTGCTGATCCGGCCAATGGCCTGCGCACCCTGGCCCGCCGCCACAAGCAGGACCTGCAGGACCACCTGCACGCCCTGCTGCAGGCCGATGGCCACCGCGATGCGGCGCTGCTGGCGCGACAGATCGCCATGCTGGTCAACGGTGCCATCGCCGATGCGCTGGTGTTCGGCACGGCCGGTGCCGCCGATGCCGCGCGCGATGCGGCACTGGCCTTGCTGCCCTCTCCCGCTTCCCTTCCCCCACCGCAGGACTGAGCCATGTCAGCCACCGCCCCCGCCCAGCGCCCGCCGCTGCCGCCGTTCACCGACCACAGCGCCGCCGAGAAGGTCCGCTTGGCCGAAGACGGCTGGAACTCGCGCGATCCTGATCGCGTCGTGCTCGCCTATACGCCGGGCACCCGTTGGCGCAACCGCGCCGAATTCGTCGACGGCCGCGAGCAGGCGCGCGCACTGCTGCAGCGCAAATGGGCGCGCGAGCACGACTACCGGCTCATCAAGGAACTGTGGGCGCACAGCGGCGACCACATCGCGGTGCGCTTCGCCTACGAGTGGCACGACGACAGTGGCCAGTGGTACCGCTCCTATGGCAACGAGAACTGGCAGTTCGATGCTGACGGCCTGATGCACACGCGCTTTGCCTGCATCAACGACCTGCCGATCCGCGAGGACCAGCGCCTGTTCCACTGGCCGCCGGGACGTCGCCCCGACGACCATCCTGGACTGTCGGCACTGGGGCTGTAATCTGCGGCTGCCAAGCTGTCCGGCTGCTCCGGATGGAACCTGCCGCCATGCCCTCACCCCGCCTGCTGCTGTGCGCACTGCTGCTGCCCTTGCCGGGCCTGGCCGCCCCACCGGCGGCGCAGGTCGATCCGTTCGTGGGCACGCTGGCCGACTTCGGCCAGCTCACGCCCTCGGCGGTGGCGCCGTTCGGCATGGTGCAGCTGGGGCCGGATACCACCCCGGCCAACCACGCCGGTTATGACCATGCCGCCACCACGCTGCTCGGCTTTTCGCACACCCGCGCCGTGGGCGTGGGGTGTGGCGGTGCCGGTGGTGACCTGCGGATCTCGGTGGACTACAGCGGCCAACCGCGCGCGGCAGTCATCGACAAGACGCGTGAACGTGCGCAGGCGGGCTACTACCGCGTGCGCTACGGCGATGGCATCGATGCCGAACTGACCGCCACGCGCGGCAGCGGCATCCTGCACATCACCGCGCCCCACGACGGCCAGCTGCAGATCATCCTGGATCCCACGCAGGGCGTTGCCAAGCGCCATGGCAGCCGGTGGCTGGCCACCCGCGCCACCGACCTGCGGGTACAGATGGACGCCGGCACGGTCTGCGATGCGGGCCGCTACCGCCTGTTCGCGGCGACCACGCTGCTGCACAACGGCAAGCCCCTGCAGCAGGCCGTCCGCATCGATGCCGCGGGCGCGGCCCACCTGCAGCTGCCGGTGCGCGCCGGCGATGTGCTGGAAGCGCGTACCGGGCTGTCGTCGGTGGATGATCGCGGCGCGGCGCTGGCACGCGATACCGAAGCCGGCCAGCGGCCCTTCCCGCAGGTGGTCGCCGCCACTGCCGCCGACTGGAACCGTGAGCTGTCACGCATCCAGCTCGATGCGCCGGCAGAACAACAGGCCCTGTTCTACACCGCGCTGTTCCGTGCCCTGCAGACCCCGGTGGCGATTGCCGACCCGGATGGCCGCTACCGCGGCAGTGATGGCGTGCAGCGGCAGGCACCCGCCGGGCACCAGCGCTATGCCAGCTGGGCGATGTGGGACAACTACCGCACGCTGATGCCGTTGCTGGCCTGGGTCTACCCGGACCGTGCCGCCGACATCGCCGCCTCGCTGACCGAGCTGTACCAGCACGGCAAGGTGCGCTGGGCCACGCAGACCGAACCGTTCCTTACCGTGCGCACCGAACACAGCGGCGTGGCGCTGCTGGACTTCCACCGCAAGGGCATCACCGGTTTCGACGCGCAGGCCGCACTGGACGGCATGGTGGCCGAAAGCTCGTCCCTGGCCCGCAGCACGCCGGACGAGCAGATCGAGGCGGCCTACGATGACTGGGCCATTGCCGGGCTCGCCCGTGACCTGGGCCACGATGCCCTGGCCCGCCGCTTCAGCGCGCAGGCCCTGGCGTACCGGCCGATGTGGCGGGCGGTGTTCATGGATCTCGGTGCGGACGCCGATGTGGTGAAGGCGCGCGGCCTGTACCAGGGCACGCTGTGGCAGTACCGCTGGGCACCGGTGTTCGACCTGCCCTGGCTGCGCGACACGCTGGGGCCGGCGCGCTTCGATGCCGAGCTGCAGCAGTTCTTCCAGCAGGATCTGTTCAACATGACCAACCAGCCGGACATCCAGGCGCCGTTCCTGTTCGCCTGGCGCGGCCAGCAGGCGCGCTCGGACGTGCTGGTCAGGCGCATCCTCACCGAGGCCATCGACCACCCCTACACCAATGCCGGCAAGCGCACGCAGCCCTGGCACGGCCGCAGTTTCGCACTGGCCCCGCAGGGCTTCGCCGACGGCATGGATGACGATGCCGGCGGCATGTCCTCGTGGTACGTGCTGGCCGCACTCGGGCTGTACCCGCTGACCCCCGGCCTGCCGCAGTACACCGCACTCTGCCCGCTGCACGCACGCGCCACCGTGCACGTGCCCGGCCGCGCGCCACTGTCCATCGTGCCTGGCAGGGCAGCCGCAGGCACGGTGACGCTGGATGGTCGCGTCCTGCCCCCTGGCCCGGTCGAGCACGCCGTGATCGTCAACGGCGGCGAACTGGCGATCGGGTGTGGCCCCCCCGCAGTGCCATGAGCAGGCAGCTGCATGCCTGCTCACGCCGGGCTGGGTATGCTCCCCTTCCTGGCTCACACAGGAATGCACCATGCGCACGCTGTACCCGGACATCACGCCCTTCCGCGAACACCGCATCGCCGTTGACGGCCTGCACACCCTGCACGTGGAGGAATGCGGCAATCCCGATGGCATTCCCGTGCTGTTCCTGCACGGTGGCCCCGGTGCGGGCGTTTCGCCCCTGCACCGCCGCTTCTTCGATCCGGCGCGCTACCACATCGTGCTGATCGACCAGCGTGGCAGTGGCCGTTCCACGCCGTTCGGCGAACTGCGCGACAACACCACCGCACACCTGGTGGCCGACATCGAAACCGTGCGTGCACAGCTGGGCATCGAACGCTGGCTGGTGTTCGGCGGCTCCTGGGGCTCGACCCTGTCGCTGGCCTATGCGCAGGCACACCCGCAGCGCGCGACCGGCGTGATCGTGCGCGGCATCTACCTGGGCCGCGCCGAGGAAAACCGCTGGTTCAACGAGTGCGATGGTGGCGCACGCTGGGTGTTCCCCGAACGCTGGGCGGCCTATGAAGCACATATTCCCGAGGCTGAGCGCGGGGCCATGATCGAAGCCTACTGGCGGCGCCTGGACAGCCCCGATACGGCCATCGCCATCGCCGCCGCACAGGCCTGGCTGGGCTGGGAGGACAACACGGTGTCGCTGGTGCACGACGTGCAGGCCGTTTCCACCGGCGATCCCCTGCAGGTGCTGGCCAAGGCCCGCATCGAAGCCCACTACTTCCGCAACAACGCCTTCCTCGACCACGGCCAGCTGCTGCGCGACATCGACCGCATCCGCCACCTGCCCGGGGTGATCGTGCAGGGGCGCTACGACATGCTGTGTCCGGCCCGCAACGCCTGGGAGCTGTCACAGGCCTGGCCGGAAGCCACGCTGGAAATGGTACTGGGCGGGCACAGCGTGATGGATGCGGAAGTCACCGACGCGCTGGTGCGTGCCACCGATGATTTCGCCGACCGGTACGCCCAGCGCTGACACCTGCCTTCGCCAGTGGCACGCCACGCGCGCGCCTGCCGTGCCATTGACGTCATCGCCTATCATGTCCAGCCCTTGGGCCTGCGCCGCACGCAGGCCCGCACCACGCAGGCAGGCAGCAGGACCGGATGGCGAACGATTGGCACCCCTCGGCATGGGGCAGGCGGCTGACCCGCTCCCCGCGCTGGACGCTGCGGCGCGAAGGCGCACACCTGCAGCTGCACCGTGACGATGGCCCGCCGCAGCCCGTCGCATTGGATGATGAGCGGTGCCTGCGCCGGGTCCCCGGCCTGTTCTGGTCGCGCCTGGACATCCTGCTGGCCCACGGCCAGCGCGTGGTGCTCGACGGCCTGCCCAACGGCCAGGCTGCTGCGCTGGAGCGCACCATCGAGGCGCTGCACGCACAGCACCGGCAGCCAAGGCTGGACCGGCTGCTGCAGGACATCCGGACCTGGCTCGATGCCGCCCATGCGCTGATCGACCGCGGTGCCGCTGGCCGCCGCTGGATCACCCACGAACAGCAGCAGGCCCTGCTGCAGCAGCGCGCGGCCCTGCCGGTGCAGGAGGCGGCACTGCAGGTGCTGTCCGGTGATGACCTGCACGATTGGCAACAGGACTGGCCGGCGCTGTGGGCCCAGGCCAACGCTGCCATGGCCGCCCGCGAGCAGGTGCTGGCCCGTGACTTCCTCGCGAACGTCGAACGCCAGCCCTTGACCGCCGAACAGGCCCACGCGGTGATCTGCTTCGACAACCGCGTGCAGGTGGTGGCCTCGGCCGGTTCCGGCAAGACCTCCACGATGGTCGCCAAGGCGGCCTATGCCATCGACCGCGGCTTCATCGCGCCCGAACGCATCGTCATGCTGGCCTTCAACAAGGACGCCGCACAGGAACTGCAGGCGCGCACCGACAGCGCCTTCGCCCGGCTCGGGCTGGAGACCGGCCGCGTGCAGGCCCGCACGTTCCATGCGCTGGGCCTGCACATCATCGGCAAGGCCACCGGCCGCAAACCGGACATCCCCGCGTGGGCCACCGACGCGCAGGCCGGCTTCCGCAAGCTGGCCGAGCTGGTGGACGACCTCAAGGACCGTTCGCTGCACTTCCGCACCCAGTGGGACATGTTCCGCCTGGTGTTCGGCCGCGACCTGCCCGCGTTCGGCGCCGCGCTGCAGGGCGAAGGCTTCGAGCGCGATGGCACGCCCTATGTCCGCACGCTGCAGGGCGAGCGGGTGAAGAGCCTGGAAGAGTGCGTCATCGCCGACTGGCTGTTCTACAACGGCGTGCAGTACCAGTACGAGCGGGCCTACGAATTCGACACCGCCACCGATACCTACCGCCAGTACCGCCCCGATTTCTACTACCCCGACGCTCGGCTGTACCACGAGCACCTGGCGCTGGACGCACGCGGCAACGCACCGGCGCACTTCGGTGGTTACCTCGATGGCGTGCAGTGGAAGCGGCAGGAACACCGTCGCAACGGCACCGCGCTGATCGAAACCACCTCGCACCAGCTGCGCAGCGGCGCGGCCCTGCCGCATCTCGGCGAGCAGCTGCGCGCAGCGGCGGTCACCCTGGACCCCAATCCCGACCGCGAGCTGCCCGACACCGGCGCGGCACCGATGCCCGACGACGACCTGATCGGGCTGATGCGCACCTTCATCGCCCACGCCAAGAGCAACAGCCTGGGCCTGGATGACCTGGCCGAACGCCTGCGGCAGATGCCGGAAGACAACTTCAAGGAGCGCCATCGCCGTTTCCTGGAAATCGCCGGCCCGGTGTTCCAGGCCTGGGACGCGGCACTGGCTGCCGAGAACGGCATCGACTTCGAGGACATGCTGAACCTGGCGGCCTCGCTGCTGGAACAGGGCCACTACACCGCTCCGTTCGATCTGGTGATGGCCGACGAGTTCCAGGACGCCTCGCGCGCACGCGCGCGCCTGTGCCGCGCACTGGTCGCGGCACCGGGCCGGTACCTGTTCGCGGTCGGCGACGACTGGCAGTCGATCAACCGCTTCGCCGGCGCCGATGTAGCGGTGATGACCGGCTTCACCGAATGGTTCGGCCCGGGACAGGTGTTGAAGCTGGAACAGACCTTCCGCTGCCCGCAGGCACTGTGCGATGCCTCCAGCCGCTTCATCGCCCGCAACCCGGCACAGCTGCGCAAGCAGGTGCGCTCGGTCACGCCCGCGCAGGGCCCGGCCCTGCTGGCGTTCCAGCTGGCATCGCGCGAGCAGCTGCAGGACGGGGTGCGCCAGTACCTGGCCCAGCTGCACGCACAACTGCTGTCCGGCCAGGCAGCGCCCGGCCGCGATGGCCGCGTACGGGTGTTCGTGCTTGGCCGCTACAACGCCGACCGCGCTGCCGTGCCGCCGGACTGGCAGCGCCTGTTCGGCAGCACGATGGAGGTGGTGTTCCTCACTGCGCACCGCGCCAAGGGGGCCGAGGCCGACTACGTGATCCTGCCCGGCCTGGTCGCGCGTGGCTTCCCCAGCGTGCGCGCCGATGACCCGGTGCTGTCGCTGGCCATGCCCGGTGGCGATGCCTACCCGCTGGGCGAGGAACGCCGCCTGTTCTATGTCGCGCTGACCCGCGCACGGCGCAGCGTGGCGATGTTCACCGTGATGGGGCGGCGGTCGCCGTTCCTCGATGAACTGGTGGACGATGGCGCGGTGAGCGTCACCACGCTGGAAGGCCAGGCCATCCACGAGCAACGCTGCCCGGCCTGTGGCACCGGTGTGATCGTGCAGCGCAACGGCAGGCACGGCCCGTTCCAGTCGTGCTCCGGCTACCCGCGCTGCGAGTACAAGCCGCCCCGGCCACGGCGCTGAGTGCCCGTTGATCGCTCAACGGGCAACCGCCAGGCTTACTTGCAGCCCACCAGCATCGAGCGGGTGGCGATCTGCGAGGACGTGAAACCGTCCTTGTTGCCCACGGCAAACTTGTTGCCGTCGTCGCCATCCTTGCTGAAGACCACATAGCCGCCGGGGCACATCTGGCCTGCCTTCTCGTAGCAGGCACTCCAGGAACTGCCGCCGGTGCAGTCGATGGAAACGCCACGGCGGCCATCCGGGGTGACGGTCATCTTGGCGGTGGTACAGCCGCTCAGCGCGGCCAGCAGCAACAGGGGAACGAACAGCTTCATGGTGACTCCAGGGAGATTGGGGAACGGCAAACCCGCGCGGGTGTCGGCGCCGGCGCATGGCCGGCTGCGCAGCGATCGAGCCTCCATGCCGTACCTCGACTCGATCCGGCGGCGATGGTGGGTGGCATGGATTGCGTGAACCTTGCGCGGCCGCAGGCCCGGCAGGACGGCCAGAACGGTCGCTTTTCACGCCATGTTGGCGCAATGTTTCTGTAATACGGTGCCGGCGGCCCTTTCCATGCCCGCCCTGCGGGATCCGCCCTTCTCCTGCCCGAGCCCTGCCGATGCACATCCTGCTGGTTGAAGACGAAGCCGAACTGGCCGCCACGCTCCGCTCCGCCCTGCAGCGCGAGCGCAACGTGGTGGACCTGGCCGATACCTTCGCGCTGGCCCGCGAAGCGGCGTTGTACGGTGCGCATGACCTGATCCTGCTCGACCGCACCCTGCCCGATGGCGACGGCCTGGCGCTGATTCCCCTGCTGCGCGAACGCAATCCCGGCGTGCCGGTGATCGTGCTCAGCGCGCTGGGCGAACTGCCCGACCGCGTGGAAGGGCTGGACGAAGGCGCCGATGACTACCTGGCCAAGCCTTTCGCGCTGGAGGAACTGTTCGCCCGCATCCGTGCGGTCAGCCGGCGGCCCAGCGACATGCAGGTCGATACCATCAATGCCGGGCGGCTGGTATTCGACCCGGTCTCGGGCGAAGCCACCGTCGGCGGCGAACGGCTGGAACTGCCACGCCGCGAGATCCGCGTGCTGGCCGCACTGGCACGCCGCCTGGGCCGCACCGTGCTGCGCGAATCCATCGAAATGGCGGTGTACGGCTTCGACGACGGCATCCATTCCAACACGCTTGATTCGCACGTTTCGCGGTTGCGCCGCAAGCTGGCCGATGCCGATGCCGGCGTGGAGATCCATGCCATCCGCGGCGTGGGTTACCTGATGCGGGAAAGCACGTGAGCAAGCGCCGTCCGTCGTTGAAGTGGCCGCTGATCATCAAGCCGCTGATCCTGCACCTGCTGGCCTTGACCGTCGCCCTGTTCGCCCTGCTGATCGTGCTGGTACGCATCGACAGCGGCGGCTACTACACGGTGCAGACCTTCGCCCAGGTCGCGGCGGAAGCGGTGCACCGGGACAGCAGCGGCGCACTGTACGTCAAGCGCACGCCCACGTTCGAGGACCTGCTCAGGATCGCACCCGGGGCGTGGTTCACGGCCCAGGACGAACACGGCCGGCACGTGAGCTTCGGCACCGTACCGCCGGCCTACGCATCACTGGCCAACGCGCTGCGCGACATCCCCTTCGGTGACCTGCGCGGGCGCGACCCCGGCGACGGCATGGCCATCGTCATCCGTGAGCACACCGGCCCGGCCGGCAAGCTGACCATCATGGCCCATGGCGAAGTGGATACGCTGACCTGGCAGATGGCCATGGCCGCACACGTGATCACCCTGCCGATCTTCGCGCTGCTGGCCCTGGTGACACTGATCGCCACCCCGATCATCGTGCGCAAGGCCCTGGCCGGCGTGGAGCGCATCGCCCAGGAGGCCAAGAACATATCTGCCAGCCATCGCGGCATCCGCCTGACCGAGACCGCGGTGCCGGTCGAGATCGCTCCGCTGGTGACAGCGGTCAACGAGGCCCTGGATCGCCTGGATGAGGGGCATGAACGGCAACGCCGCTTCATCGCCGCCGCCGCGCATGAACTGCGCACGCCGATCGCCATCCTGCGG
Source organism: Stenotrophomonas sp. 24(2023) (assembly GCF_030913365.1). NCBI lineage: Bacteria > Pseudomonadati > Pseudomonadota > Gammaproteobacteria > Lysobacterales > Lysobacteraceae > Stenotrophomonas > Stenotrophomonas sp. 24(2023). Next base: position 3,547,727 of record NZ_CP133160.1, on the reverse strand, counting down.
GTGAAGATCGACGCGGCCGACGACGCCACCTCGCGCAGCCTGGCGGTGGAAATCGCGCGCCTGGCCACGCTGGCCGAGCAGTTGCTGGACCTGCACCGGATGGAGACCTCCGGGCAGCGCGAGACCATCCACCTTGCGCGGCTGGCCAAGCGCGTGGCGGCCGATCTTGCGCCCCTGCTGATCCAGTCCGGGCGCAGCGTCGCCGTCGTGGTCGAGCCGCACCACCCGATCCAGGGCGAGACCGGGGCGGTGGAGCGCGTGCTGTCCAACCTGGTGCTCAATGCCGCCGAACACGGTGGCCGCCATGTGATCGTGCGCGTGCAGGGCACCTGTATCGAAGTGGAAGATGACGGCCCGGGTATTCCGGAAGCCGAGCGCGAGCGCGTGTTCGAGCCGTTCCAGCGTCTGCGCCCCCGGCAGACCGGCACCGGGCTGGGCCTGAACCTGGTGCGCCAGGTGGTCGACCGCCATGGCGGACGGGTCACGATTCTCGACGCGCCCGGCGGCGGTGCGCTGATCCGCGTGGAATTCCCGCCCCATGCCGGTGCCAACGGTGCGTCCGCTGCGCTCCCCCCGGGATGATCCCCCTCGGCGTGGCAGCCGCGGCGATGACTGCCGGCTGTCCCCGCGCCGTACGCAGCTACGGCAGGCAAGGTTGCGGCAATGTTGGCTTTCCAGCATGGGGACAGTAGGGCGCGAACGCGCCATGACGTACCCCCCCGACAGGAAGCCCGCCACGTGTCCCACGGCGCCCCGCCACCACCGCCCGCCCATCCGGACCGACCCACGCCCTCCCCGCCACCGCCCACGCTGACCGGTGCCGCCTGGAACCATCGTCACGCACAACGTCCGCTGCCCGGGCTGGCGCACTGGCCGGGCTGGCTGCGGTCGATGCCCGAAGGCACCCGTGGCCAGGGACTGATCCACCTGTTCGGCGCGCTGTTCTTCGCGCTGCCGGGCAGCCTGCTGGCGTTTTCCGGCAGTGGGCACGCACCGCCACCGCTGTCGCTGGCGGTGCTGCTGTTCGTGGCCGTGCACGCCCTGCTGCACGGGCTGTGCGCACTGCAGCACACCCGCCCCACCCCGCCCCGCCCGCTGCTGGCCGCACTGGAACGGCACCTGCCCTGGCTGCTGGTCGCATCACTGGCACTGCCGCTGGCCGCCTATGCCGGCGGCCACGGTGCCGCCGGACTGCTGGTCGTGGGCTGCACGACCACGCTGCTGATTCCCGGTTCGGCCTGGCGCGGGCAGCCACGGTACCCGCCTGCCCGCCGTGGGCTGCAGGCCGCCGCCGCTGCGGTCGTGCTGGTCTGCACCACCCTGCTCTGCCTGCCCTTGCCGCTGCAGCCCCTGGCCTGGGTCTGGGCCGGTGGACTGGCCTATGTCCTGGGCCTGGCGCTGCAGCTGCACCCGCTGCACCGGGCAGGCCGCCTGCTGTGGTCGTGCCTGATGGTGCTGGGCAGCCTGCTGCACTTCATCGCGGTCGCCCTGATCACCATTCCCGCCGGCCCCTGAACCGTCCCGGGCGCGACGCAAGGTTCGCGCAATCCTGCCTGCCGAGACTCGACCTTCGTCGACGCGTGACCGCACGCGGCCCATCTCCATCACGCAAGGATTCCCGATGCCTTTCACCCCCTGGATGCTGCCGGCATGACCCCGGCCGCCCCCCGGCGCCGCCGGCGCATGCTGCTGATTGGCGCTGCCGTGCTGTGCACCGCCGCACTGGCCTACGCGGTGCTGGCACCGGCCCCGCCACCGCCACTGGAACTGGCCCCGGTCACCCGCAGCGACATCGAGCAGGTGGTGGAAGCCACCGGCACGCTGAAGCCTTCCCGCCTGGTCAGCGTCGGTGCCCAGGTCTCCGGGCGCATTGAAACGCTGCACGTGAAGCTGGGCGACAAGGTGCAGGCCGGCGACCTGATCGCCGAGATCGATTCGCGCACCCAGCGCAACGCGCTGCAGAGCGCGCAGGCTGCCCAGCGCAGCGCGCGTGCCAACCGCCAGGCCCTGGCCACCGACCTGCGCCAGCTTGAACTCACCCTGCACCGGTTGCGGCGCCTGGGGGCCGCGCAACTGGTGGCACGTGCGGATGTGGACGCCGCGCAGGCCCGCGTGGACGCCACGCGCGAACAGATCACCGCACTGGACGGCGAGATCGTGCAGCGCCAGACGGACGTGGACAGCGCCCAGACCAGCCTGGGCTACACGCGCATCACCGCCCCCACCGATGGCACCGTGCTGGCCGTGGTCGCCCGCCAGGGGCAGACCGTCAACGCCGTGCAGAGCGCCCCCACCATCGTCATGCTCGGCAACCAGGACATCATGACGGTGTATGCCGAAATCTCCGAGGCCGACGTAGTGCACACCGCACTGGGTCAGGAAGCGTTCTTCACCATCCTGGGCGATGCCGGCCGGCGCTACAGCAGCACCCTGCGCGACATCGCGCCGGCGCCGGAGTCGATCACCCGGGAAGACACCTCCAGCCTCGCATCACCCGGATTGTCCGGCAGCAGCAGCCGCGCGGCGATGTACTACAACGGCCAGTTCGATGTGGACAATGCCGACGGCCGGCTGCGCAGCTACATGACGGCGCAGGTCCGCATCGTGCTCGGCCGGGCCCGTGGCGTGTTGACCATTCCCTCCGCCGCACTGGGCGCGCGCGCCGCCGATGGCAGCTATACCGTGCAGGTTCCCGGCGCGGACGGGCGCCCCGCCACACGCCGCATCACCACCGGGCTGGACGACCAGATCAAGGTGGAAGTGCGCAGCGGGCTCAAGGAAGGCGAACAGGTCGTGCTGGCGCAGGCCGCTGCCGCTGGACACAAGGCGGGCGCCGCCCCGGCACAGCCGTGACGGCGGCACCGATGCCGCAGCCGCTGCTAAGCGTGCGCGGGCTGCGCCGTGAATTCCCCGCTGGCGACCAGGCACTGGTCGTGCTGCACGGTATCGACCTGGACATCCACGCCGGCGAGCTGGTCGCCATCGTCGGCCAGTCCGGCTCGGGAAAATCCACGCTGATGAACATCCTGGGCTGCCTGGACCGGCCCTCGGCCGGCCAGTACCAGGTGGGCGGGCGCGATACCGGGCAGATGGACCCGGATGAACTGGCGGCACTGCGCCGCGAGCATTTCGGCTTCATCTTCCAGCGCTACCACCTGCTCAACGACCTGTCGGCCATCGGCAACGTTGAAGTGCCGGCCATCTATGCCGGCGTGCCCGCGCAGGCACGCCACGCACGGGCGGCCCAGCTGCTGGCGCGGCTGGGCCTGGGCGAGCGGATGGACCATCGCCCCGGCGAGCTGTCCGGTGGCCAGCAGCAGCGCGTGTCGATCGCCCGGGCACTGATGAACGGTGGTGCGGTGATCTTCGCCGACGAGCCCACCGGCGCGCTGGACACGCAGTCGGGCAAGGAAGTGATGAAGATCCTGGCCGAGCTGCATGCCGAGGGCCATACCGTGGTGCTGGTCACCCATGACATGGCCGTGGCCGAGCATGCCCAGCGCATCATCGAAATCCGCGACGGCCGCATCGTGTCCGACCGGCCCACCCGGCAGGCGACGGCCATGCCCGGCCAGGCCGCGCAACAGGTGGCAGCGCAGGCCGGGAGCAGCAGCCTGCAGGCCGTGCGCGACCGCTTCAGCGAAGCCTTCCGCATGGCGCTGCGGGCCATGAATGCCCACCGCATGCGCACCTTCCTGACCATGCTGGGCATCATCATCGGCATCGCCTCGGTGGTGTCGGTGGTCGCGCTGGGTACCGGCGCGCGTCAGGCGATCCTGTCCAACATCGCCTCGCTGGGCACCAACACCATCGAAATCTATCCCGGCGCCGGCTTCGGCGACCTGCGTGCCGCGCAGGTGGAAACCCTCACCCCCGGTGACAGCGTAGCCCTGGCCGGGCAACCCTTCATCGACAGCGCGACCCCGGGGGTGGCCACCACCGCCACGGCAATGCGCGGCAACCGCACCGCCAGCACCCAGGTGCACGGGGTCAGCGAGCAGTACTTCCGTGTGCGTGGGCTGGAACTGGGCGAAGGCCGCTTCTTCGCGCAGGCCGCGGTGGATGGCTACCAGCAGGTGGCGGTGATCGATGCCAATACCCGTGCCCGTCTGTTCGGCGCACGCGACAACCCGGTCGGGCAGACCCTGCTGCTGGGCAACGTGCCGGTACGCGTGGTCGGCGTGACGAAGAAGGATGCCGCTGCCGTGGGGGATGCTTCGGTCCTGAGCATCTGGGTGCCCTACACCACCGCCATGGCGCGCATGCTGGGCCAGAGCCACGTATCGAGCATCACCGTGCGCGTGTCCGATGCGATCACCATGCAGGCCGCTGAAGCGGCCATTGCCCGGCTGCTCATGCGGCGTCATGGCAGCCGCGATTTCTACATGAGCAACAACGCGCAGATCCGCCATTCCATCGAGCAGACCACCGGCATCCTGACCATGATGATCAGCGCCATCGCCGCCATCGCGCTGGTGGTCGGTGGCATCGGCGTGATGAACATCATGCTGGTGTCGGTGACTGAACGCACCCGCGAAATCGGCGTGCGCATGGCTGTCGGCGCGCGCCGCAGCGACATCCTGCAGCAGTTCCTGATCGAGTCGGTGCTGGTATGCCTGCTCGGCGGCGTGCTCGGCATTGCGCTGGCGTTGGGCCTGGGCCTGCTGCTGGAACTGGCCGACGTCGGCTTCAGCCTGGTGTTCTCGGCCGCCTCCATCGTCGCCGCGTTCGCCTGTTCCAGCCTGATCGGGATCGGGTTCGGTTTCCTGCCGGCGCGCCGTGCCGCGCAGCTGGACCCGGTGGAGGCGCTGATCCGCTGAACGGCCGGCCTGCATGGCCGGCAGATGAACCGGATCCTGCAGCCGCGTGCACTGCAGGTTGGCGCAATGTTCGCGGGGTGTACTAGCGCCACACACCCACAACCGCACAGGAGCGGACAATGTTTCTCAGGACAGGACGCGTGGCATTACTGGTAATCGCTCAACTGCTGGTCATGATTCCGTACGCAGGCAACGTGCAGGCCAAGGGACAGGACGGGTACTGGGAGCGCCAGCGCAAGGAAGAATCCGAACGCGCGGCGGCAGCGGCACTGGGCGTTGCCCTGACAGCGGGCGTCATTGCGGGAGCGGCGGAGCAGGAAGAGCGCGAGCGCCGCGAGCGGGAACGCCGTGATCGTGAAAGAACCCGCAACGTCGTCGCCGGCACGGTCGGCGTGGCGGTGGTGGCAGGCGTGATTGCCGCAGCCGCCAAGCGTGAACGTGAAAACCGCGAGCGTGCCGACTACTGCATCAGCCGCTACGGCAACTATGACCGCGGGACCGACACCTACCGCGGCAATGACGGCTACACCTACCGCTGCCGCTGAAAGCATGCAACGCCCCTGCGGCGTGCCCGCGTGCATCTGTTTCCTTTCATTCCAGGATTCCATCGACCATGAAGATTTCTCCTCTGCTGTTCGCCCTCGCCCTGGTTCCGGCATTCGCCCACGGCGCATCCTCTGATCCGAAGCAGGCCTATATCGATTCCACCTTCAGCGAAATGGACGCCGACAAGGACGGCAAGGTGGACAAGAGCGAGTACACCCGCTACCAGCAGTCGCGCTTCAACAAGCAGGCCGATTCCATCACCGAAGCCTTCAAGGCCATGGATGCCAACAGCGATGGCAAGATCAGCAAGACCGAAGCCGCCGTCGTGCCGGAGATCGCCCGCTACTTCGACGGCCTGGACACCGACAAGGATGGCTTCCTGTCGCTGAAGGAACTGCAGCAGGCCATGGTGGCGGCGCAGACCGCCGAGGCAGCGAAGAAGTAACCGGAGCGCACCATCACCGGCGCGACAGGGCCGGTGATGGTGATGCCTGTACGGTGCGCCTGCCGGCAGCTGCTAGCGGCAGCTGCCCAGGCTGCTGCAGGCCAGCCACTTCTCGATGGCAGGCCTGCCCTGGCGCGTGTAGCGGACGCGGTACAGCGCCGAATCACCGTTCCCCGCGTGCTCCAGCACCTCGACCGTGTCCCCTTTCACCAGATACATGCGCGAGCGATCGTCGGCATCGGCGCTGTTGAACAGGCTGGCCCTGTCCACGACGATGCGGGCCTGGACCGGCGTGCGGTCCTCCATCCGCGGTGCATCGCTGACCAACAGGCGCTGCACCGGCGTGCCGTCGCTGAAGCGCTCGCGCGCCACGCGCCCACAGCCCACGCAGCTGTCCCGCAGCTGCAGCACCAGCCGGCCGTCGCGGGCCATGTAGCGTTCCTCCACGAGCGTGGCACCCTCGCGGGTCTGGCTGTACAGGTAGCCATCGCGCAGCCGGTAGTTGCAGATCGCCGCCGGTCCCGGCGTGTACTCGCGGATGCTGCCGTCGGTAGCGGACGGCTTGTAGATCGTGATGCAACGATTGACACCTGCCGGCCCGGACATCACCAGCTCGGGACGCCCATCTCCGTCCAGATCGACATAGGACACCGCATCGCCCTCGTCCAGCTGCAACTGCAGGTTCTCCGGCGCGGCGGCCGCGTGGCAGCGCGCGCCATTGCAGACGCTCACCTGGTGGCCCTTGGGCGCCACGCCTTCAAAACGGTAGCCGGGCGCAGGCGCGCCAGCCGCATGGCAGCCACCGGCCAGCGCCAGCGTCGCCAGCAATGCCAACATGCGTGCTGTGGTGCTCATGTTCCGTCTCCCTCTTCACCGCGTTGAACAACCCACCGTGCATTGGACCTGATAAGGCGCCGTCTTGCTGCTCAGCCATTGGGCTTCGAAGAGGTACATCCCTGGGGGCGGGAGCACCACCGACACCGTAGCCACGCCGGAGTTCAGACTGCATCCGGCGAAGTTGCAGGCACGCCCCCGACAGGCATAGCTACCGTTGCCCCGGCTGGCGCCAAAGCTGTTCGTGCCACCGCTGTACACCACCGTCCAGCCAGCACTGTTGGCGCTTGCCTCCAGCACGAAGCTCTCGCTGTTGGCCGGTGCCGGCCAGCTCAGGCTGTACTGCGTCACATTGACCAGACCGGGTGCACTGACCACCGGCTCGATCGTCGGCAGACCGATCACCGCTACCGTCGCCAAGGCGCGAACGTCTACAAGGCTCGCCAAGCACCTGCCACCAACCCACTCGACTCATCCGCTACAAACTTAAATCAAGGCCTTCCATTACACCCATCCGATCTACATCCACTGGAGCACCTGGGGACCTGGGAGCACCCTCGCGATTCCAGCGAAACGTCCCGGTCACCCGCAAGAATTTCCCTTTCCCATCCTCAACCGAAGACATTTCTCGAAAGGCAGCCGGACTTGATTCTGGATAGGCGACCAATGAACTGAATGAGTCCCTTGCATCCAGTTCATCACGGGAGGGAAAGAGCAAGATCGCACCGTTGACCTGATCCGTCCATGCATGGAAGGAAACCAAGCGCCCATCAAATTTTTCCGGCTGAGACAACAGCGCAGACATCGTGGTCATGCAGGTTTCAGCTCCCAACTCATTACCACGAAACTTACACGCGCCTGGAGCCCCCGCGGAGCCCACATCCTGGCTGGATGAAGAACAAGCGCCAAGGATAAAAACCAGCGCAACAACTGAAAACCACCGGCGTCCGGGATCCATCATTTCACCTTGAAGAAGTAGTCTTCAGCCGCAATGTACGCGCCACGGCTCGTTCGGGTGGTGATGCAGGTGATCACCCGCCCCAAGGACGGCTCATGCAGGAACCAATCGGCGAAGTCCAGGCGGGTCAGCGCCTGCAACAGGACCGGGCGCCCATTCTTGCGCTGCCCTGCCAAGAAGAGCTCCAGGTCAACCTGTGCTTTCCGCTTCTGAACGATGGTCCTGCCAACGTTCTTGCCCTGGATGCCGAGCAGGTACTTATCGCGCGCGTCCGCAAGCGTCATGCCCACCGGCACGGGTGGCCGCTCCTTGCCCACCGCTTGAGAAGGGCGAGGCGCCGAGGGCGGCAAAACGCCTTCGACGACGGCAGCCAATGGTCGAACGTCAGGAGGTCGCGAACGGTCTGCTGAAACAACACACGATCACGATCGTCGTTGATCTCGACACGCCCCAGCTCCACCCCACCCGGCAGCGTGCCCCCTTGAAGGGTCAACTCGCGGATAGGCTTTCCCTTGAGCATCTTCAAGAGCTCATCCAGCTCCGGTCCCATACCGTCATTCCTGAGGGCAGCGAAGATCTGAGCATAGGCTGCCTGCATCACCAGCGCACAAGCGGTGGCGACACGCGCACAGGTCGTCGCCGTGGCGCGCTTGATGACTTTGCAGCCCAGCAGGGATTGAAGATCGCTCGGCACCTTCAGCCAAACGTAGAAGCGGCCGGTGTGATGCCGCGAACCAGGTAGCGCGCTACTCGCATGACAACGCGTCCAAGCGAGTGTCCAAGGCCGGAAAAGAAAAACGCCCGCAAATCATTGATCTGCGGGCGTTTCCTATCAACTGGCGGAGTGAGAGGGATTCGAACCCTCGATAGAGCTTTTGACCCTATACTCCCTTAGCAGGGGAGCCCCTTCGGCCACTCGGGCATCACTCCGGGGTTTTCAGCCTCGCTGGCGTCCGTTCAAGGTTGCCGTCGAGGGCGTGAATAATAGCCTTATTCACGCGGAAAGGTAAAGCATTATTCCGCAGAATTTTCGCTGCCGGCGCCACCGGCTTCATCACCACGCTGGATGCGCTGGTAGATCTCTTCGCGATGCACGGCCACGTCCTTCGGCGCAGTGATGCCGATACGCACCTGGTTACCCTTGACGCCGAGCACGGTGACGCTGACCGAGTCTCCGATCATCAGGGTTTCGCCGACGCGGCGAGTCAGGATCAACATTTTGGTAAGTCTCCATGGAACCGTGTGGAAGGGTATCCCCCACCGGCTTGGCGTCCTGTCAAGGCCGCCCCACGACAAAGGGAAAAAGAGTAGGCAATGGTACCGTCTGCCGTTCCCCCCCTTCAAGGGAGGGAACCGGCCAGAAACGTTTACAGGCGGGGGCTGACCCACTCGACCACGGCGGCCAGCGCAGTGGCAAGGGCGGGCCCGTCCTCGCCACCACCCTGGGCGAGGTCCGGGCGTCCGCCGCCCTTGCCCCCGATCTGACTGGCGACATGGGACAACAGTTCCCCGGCCTTGACCCGGCCCATTGCACTGCCGTTCACGCCCGCGACCAGGGCTGCCTTGCCGTCCTGGGTGCCGGCCAGCAGGATCACCGCATCGCCCAGCTGCTGCTTCAGGCGATCGATGGCATCACGCAGGGCCTTGGCGTCGAAGCCTTCCAGGCGTGCGGCCAGCACCTTCACACCGGCCACCTCGACCGCCTGGCTGGACAGATCGGCGGTGGCACCGGCGGCCACCTTGGCCTTCACGGCCTCCAGTTCGCGCTCCAGCTGCTTCTGGCGCAGGCCCAGGGCACGGATCTTCTCGACCACATCGGCGGCGCTGCCGCCCAGCAGTTCGGCCGCCTCGGCCAGGCGTGCCTCTTCGGCATCCACATGATCCAGCGCCCCCTGGCCGGTGACGGCCTCGATGCGGCGCACACCTGCGGAGACACCGCCCTCGGAGGTGATCTTGAACAGGCCGATATCACCGGTACGGTTGACGTGGGTACCGCCGCACAGCTCGGTGGAATAGTCGCCCATCTTCAGCACGCGCACGTTCTCGCCGTACTTTTCACCGAACAGGGCCATCGCACCGAAGTCCAGCGCTTCCTGCATGCCCATCTGGTGCACTTCGGCCGCATTGTTGGCGCGGACCTGCTCGTTGACCTTGCGCTCGATCACGGCCAGCTCGGCCGCGGTGATCGGCTGGAAATGCGAGAAGTCGAAACGCAGGCGGTCCGGTGCCACCAGCGAGCCCTTCTGCTGCACATGGGTGCCCAGCACTTCGCGCAGGGCGGCGTGCAGCAGGTGGGTCGCCGAGTGGTTGAGGATGGTGGCGCCACGGCGCTGCCCGTCCACCTGGCCGGCCAGCACGTCACCCACCTTCAGGCCGCCCTCGGCCAGGGTGCCGACGTGGCCGTGGAACTGGCCCGCGAACTTCTGCGTGTCCTCGACCGCCAGGCGTACGCCGGCCCCCGTGATGACGCCGGTATCACCGACCTGACCGCCGGATTCGGCATAGAACGGGGTGCGGTCGGTAATCACGATCACCGCATCGCCGGCCTCGGCGGCCTGTACCGGACGGCCGTCCTTGAGCAGGGCCAGCACGCGCAGGCCGTCGGCCTGCAGGGCGTCGTAGCCCAGGAACACGGTCGGGCTCAGGGTGGCGACCAGTTCGGCCGGCAGGGTCACACCGCCTCCGAACTTGCCGGCGGCACGGGCGGTTTCGCGCTGGTTCTCCATCGCGGCATTGAAGCCGTCGATGTCCACGGTCAGGTCACGCTCGCGCGCGATGTCCTGGGTCAGGTCCAGCGGGAAGCCGTAGGTGTCGTACAGGCGGAACGCATCCACGCCCGGAATGACGCCGTTGCTGACCTTGGCCGCCACGTCGTCGAAGATCTTCATGCCCGAATCCAGCGTCTCGGCGAAGCGCTCTTCCTCGGCCTGCAGGGCGCGGATGACCGTCTCGGCCTGCGCCGGCAGCTCCGGGTAGGCCTCGCCCATCAGATCGACCAGGGTCGGTACCAGCTTGCTGAAGAACGGCTGGCGCACGCCCAGCATCCAGCCGTGGCGCAGGGCGCGGCGGATGATACGGCGCAGCACGTAGCCGCGGCCTTCATTGGACGGCAGCACGCCATCGACGATCAGGAACGAGCAGGCACGGATGTGGTCGGCGATGACGCGCAGCGACTTGTTTTCCAGATCGCCGGTACCGGTCAGTTCGCTGGCCTTGCGGATCAGCGCCTGGAACAGGTCGATCTCATAGTTGGTGTGCACGTGTTGCAGGATCGCGGCCAGGCGCTCCAGGCCCATGCCGGTGTCCACGCACGGCGCCGGCAGCGGCACCAGGGTGCCGTCGGGCTGGCGGTCGAACTGCATGAACACCAGGTTCCAGATTTCGATGAAACGGTCACCGTCCTCATCCGGCGACCCCGGGGGACCACCGGCAATGTGGTCGCCATGGTCGTAGAAGATTTCGGTGCACGGGCCGCAGGGGCCGGTGTCGGCCATCTGCCAGAAGTTGTCCGAGGCGAACGGGGCACCCTTGTTGTCGCCGATGCGCACGATGCGCGCTTCCGGCACGCCGACCATGTCGCGCCACAGCGCGTAGGCCTCATCGTCGGTCTGGTACACGGTGACCAGCAGGCGGTCGGCCGGCAGCTTCCAGACCTGGGTCAGCAGCTCCCAGGCCCAGGCAATGGCGTCCTTCTTGAAGTAGTCGCCGAAGGACCAGTTGCCCAGCATTTCAAAGAAGGTGTGGTGGCGGGCGGTGTAGCCCACCTGGTCCAGGTCGTTGTGCTTGCCACCCGCGCGCAGGCAGCGCTGGACGTCGGCGGCGCGCACGTAGCTGCGCTTTTCCGCGCCCAGGAACACGTCCTTGAACTGCACCATGCCGGAGTTGGTGAACAGCAGGGTCGGATCGTTGCCGGGCACCAGCGGTGCCGACGGCACGATGGTGTGGCCTTTGCCCTTGAAGAACTCAAGGAAATCGCTGCGGATCTGGGAGGTGCTGAATTTGGCGGATGCGTTCATGGGGGGCTGGCAGTGTGCGGGCCGGCAGCCCCGCCGCCACGGCCGCCTGGCCGCGGCCGGAAATCGGACCGCCGAAACCTCAAAGAGTAACAGGCCCGGCGCCCCCAGTCCTCAGTCATCCGGGTCGTAGCGGGTCGCACGACGGATGCAGTCGCCGTCGAAGCCCCGGCGGGCCAGCAGATCGGCCGCCTTGCGCCGCTGCGCCAGCTCCTGTGGCCCTGTCTCGCCGAAGCGGCGGCGGACCAGATCCCGGGCGTTTTCCTGCCAGTCACCGTCATAGCTGTCCATCGCCTCGGCAATGGCACTGCTGTCCAGGCCATGGGTACCCAGTTCAGCACGGATATGGATCGGCCCATAGCCGGTATTCGCACGCATCCGCACCAGGTTCTCGGCAAAACGGGTGTCGTCCTGCCAGCCGGCCTCGGTCAGCTTGTCCACCGCCGCGCGGGCGGCATCGCCCTCCACGCCCTTGGCGGTGAGCTTGCGGGTCAGTTCCTTGCGGGAATGCTCGCGCCGGACCAGCAGGCCCAGCGCCCGCTGCACCGGGGTCTGTTCACGCGGCTGGCGCTTGCGGCCAGGCCGGGCATCGGCATCGGCGTCGGCGTCGGACATCAGTTGCTCCAAGGGTGGCGCCGTCCCTGGCACCCATGCCCATCCCTGGGCGGTACGAACCTGCGGGACAGGGCGACGTCACTGACGGCGCCGCCCTGCCCCACAGCAAGCCTTACTCGTCGTCGCCGTCGTCGTCGCCTTCTTCGCGGTTGGCTTCGGCCGGCTGGAACTTCTCGCGCAGCTCGGCCTCCAGCTTGGCGGCGACCGTCGGGTTGTCGCGCAGGTAGCCACGGGCGTTGTCCTTGCCCTGGCCGATGCGCTCATCGCCGTAGCTGTACCAGGCACCGGCCTTCTCGACCAGCTTGGCATCCACGCCCATGTCGATCAGTTCGCCTTCACGGCTGATGCCTTCGCCGTACAGGATTTCGGTGACAACCTGCTTGAAGGGGGGGGCCAGCTTGTTCTTGACCACCTTGATCTTGGTCTGGTTGCCGATGATCTCGTCGCCCTTCTTGATCGCGCCGATGCGGCGGATGTCCAGGCGCACCGAGGCATAGAACTTCAGCGCGTTGCCGCCGGTGGTGGTTTCCGGGCTCTGGCCCGGCATCATCACACCGATCTTCATGCGCAGCTGATTGATGAAGATCACCAGCGTGTTGGAACGCTTGATGTTGCCGGTCAGCTTGCGCAGGGCCTGGCTCATCAGGCGGGCCTGCAGGCCCGGCAGCTGGTCGCCCATTTCGCCTTCGATTTCGGCTTTCGGCGTCAGCGCGGCGACCGAGTCGATGACCAGGATGTCCACCGAGCCGGAACGGACCAGCATGTCGGCGATTTCCAGGGCCTGTTCGCCGGTATCGGGCTGGGACAGCAGCAGGTCGTCCACGTTCACGCCCAGCTTGCCGGCGTAGATCGGGTCCAGCGCATGCTCGGCGTCGATGAAGGCCGCGGTACCGCCCAGCTTCTGGCACTGCGCGATGGCCTGCAGGGTCAGGGTGGTCTTGCCCGAGGATTCCGGACCGTAGATTTCCACCACACGGCCCTTCGGCAGACCACCAATGCCCAGTGCGATGTCGAGCATCAGCGAACCGGTCGGGATGGCTTCGACGGGCTCGACCACGCGGTCGCCCATGCGCATCACCGAGCCCTTGCCGAACTGCTTTTCGATCTGGCCCAGAGCAGCGGCCAGGGCGCGCTTTTTGTTCTCGTCCATCGTATTGGTCCTTGCAGAGGTCATGTCGTTGGGGGTGCTGTCTTTCGGGGTCTTCTTCGCCATGGGTTCACTTTAAAACGGGGGTATCGCACAGGCTGAGATTGTGCCCGGCGGTGGAACGGAAATTATCGGACATCCGTACCAACCTCGGTGGAACCAGAGAATCGCCACAAAAGACCGCGGGAATAGCTGGGGAAACGGCTCAACGGTTGGGTCGCAACAGGCCGCAATAGAGACCTTCAATCGCAAAATCCTGGTCCGGCAGCACTTCGATCGGCTTGTAGTCCGGGTTGCGCGGCAGCAGGCGGATGCGGTCCTTGGCGATCTTGAGCAGCTTCACGGTGATCTCATCGTCGATGCGTGCCACCACGATCTGGCCCGAATGCGCATCGCGGGTACGGTGCACGCCGATCAGATCGCCATCGAAGATGCCCTCGTCGATCATCGAATCGCCCTGCACTTTCAGCAGGTAGTCCGGCGCCGGCGAGAAGAACACCCGGTCCAGCACCACGAAATCGTCCGAGCCGATGTCGGCCCCGATCGGCAGGCCCGCCGCGACCCGGCCCAGCACCGGCAGCCGCAGCAGGCTGTCGGGCAGGTCGGGCTCGGCGAGCTTTTCCACCGCTGGTGCCTGCACCAGGCGGATGCCTCGGGCCTGGCCGGGAATGCGGCGGATCGCTCCGGCCTGCTCCAGCGCCTCCAGGTGGTACTGGGCGGCACGGACGCCCTTGAAGCCGAAGGCGCGGGCGATTTCAGTCTGCGACGGCGGTGCGCCGTCGGTCTCGATACGCTCGGCGATCAACTGCAGGATCGCCTGCTGGGTGTCGGTGAGGTCCATGGTTAGTAGTATTACTACTAATGATGGGGAGTGCAAGGGGGGGGCGAGGCCGAGGGGTGCCGCGTGGTCTGCCTGGCATCCGTGCGGCAGCGACACTAGGTGTGCCTGCCGCTTCTCCATATCGAGAACAGGATCCAGACACCGCACAGGCCGGCCCCGACAAAGCCGCACACCCCCAGCGCCAGCAGCCAGCGGCTGGAAATGCCGCCTACGCTGTGCATGACGATCGATGAGCCGATGATCAGCGCCGCCGTGACCACGCCCATCACCAGCCGGTTGGCCGCGCGGTTGACCTGGTCGCCGAAGCCCTGCAGCGCGCTGGTTTCCACCTTCAGCTGCAGGCGCCCGCGACGCGCGGCCTGGACCAGCCGGCGCAGGTCGCGCGGCAGGTCACCGGCAAAGTCGATCATGCCCTGCAGGCTGCGCCGGCCCCGCTTGAGCAGCGCGCGCGGGGCATAGCGCTGCACCACCACCCGCTCCAGGAACGGCCGTGCCGCGCCGGCCATGTCGAAATCGGGGTCGAGCTGGCGCCCCATGCCTTCCAGGGTCAGGAACGCCTTGATCATCAATGCCAGATCGGCCGGCAGGGTCAGGCTGTAATGGCGCAGCAGCTGGGTGATGTCGGCCAGCATCAGGCCGATGCGCAGGTCCTTCAGCGGTACGCCACGGTACTGGTCCACGAACTGGCTGATGTCCTGCTGCAGGCGGTTCTCGTCCACCTCCACGCCACCGGCCCAGTCCAGCAGGATGTCCGCCACCGCCTCCGGGTCCTGGTCGACCAGCCCATGCAGCAGCTGGGCGACCTGGAAGCGCCGCGCCTCGGACAGCGCGCCGACCATGCCGAAATCGATCACGCCGATGCGCCCGTCGCGCAGGTAGAAGATGTTGCCCGGGTGCGGATCGGCGTGGAAGCAGCCGTCCTGCAGCACCATCTTCAGCACGATGTCCGCACCGCGCCGGGCCAGTTCCACCCGGTCCAGCCCGGCCGCATCGACCGCCGCCAGGTCGCGGCCGGGAATGCCGTCAACGAAATCCTGGACGTTCAGGCTTTCGCACGTCCACTGCCAGTGCACGCGTGGAATCAGGATGTCGTCACGCCCCTCGAAGTTGCGCGCGATGCGTTCAGCGTTGCGGCATTCGGCGGCGAAATCCAGTTCGCGGCGCAGCGAAACGGTGAACTGCTGCACCACCTCGGCCGGCCGGTAGCGGCGCAGGTCCGGCAGCCGCGCCTCGACGATCTCCGCCAGCCGTGCCAGCAGGCGCAGATCCGCTTCGACCACATCGCGGATACCGGGACGGCGCACCTTCAGCACCACCTCACGCCCATCATGCAGCCGCGCGCGATGGGCCTGCGCCAGCGACGCGGCGGCCATCGGGGTTTCATCCAGGAATGCGAACACGTCCTGTGGCGGCGCACCGAGATCACTTTCCAGCTGCGCACGGATCTGGGCATACGGCAGCGCGGGCACCGCATTCTGCAGCTCGGACAGTTCGTCGATCCATTCCGGCGGCAGCAGGTCCACGCGCGTGGCCAGCACCTGGCCCAGCTTGACGAACGTCGGGCCCAGTTCTTCCATCGCCCGCCGCACACGGGTGGGCGCGGTCATGCGCAGCATCTGCTGGCTGTCGTTCCAGTGCAGCAGCTTGCCGGCACGCTCCAGCACGGTGGCCAGGCCAATGCGCCGCACCACGTCACCGAAGCCATAGCGGATCAGGACGGCAGCGATTTCCTGCAGCCGGCCCAGGTCACGGACAGTGCCCAGCGTTTCCCACATCGGCGATCACTCCGGTTGCCTACCGGGCCAGCATCTCACAGCTGGGCGTGGACACCATGCAACGCGGCGGCGACGGTCTGCCGGCGGATGGCTTCGCGGTCGCCGTCGAAGTGGAACAGTTCCGCGCGCGCATAGCCGCCGCGACGCTTCCAGCCGATCCAGACGCTGCCCACCGGCTTGTCCGCACTGCCACCGCCGGGGCCGGCGATACCGGTCACCGCCACCGCCATGCCGGCGCCGGAATTGACCAGGGCACCGGACACCATTTCCAGCACGGTCTCGCGGCTGACCGCGCCGAACTGCTCCAGCGTCTGCGCGCGCACGCCCAGCAGGCGCTGCTTGGCTTCGTAGCTGTAGACCACCATGCCGCAGTCGAAGAACGCCGAGGATCCGGCGATATCGGTCATGGCCTTGGCGATCCAGCCCCCGCTGCAGCTTTCAGCGGTCACCAGCAGCAGGCCGGCCTGCTGCAGGCGCTGGCCCAGTGCAACGGCCTGGGCGTTGAGATCGGCATCGGTGGGAAGGGACATCGGCGTCACGGTGGGGTGAAGAACCTGCACGTTGTACCGCAGATGACGGGCGCATGTCAGGCCATCGGCCCGCCCTGCCGGCGGGCAAGGCCCGGCAGGGCCTCACCACTCCGGCAGTTTCTCCGGCAGCAGGGTCCGGATCGGGCCGCCATCGGCACTGGCCGCCAGCTTTTCGGCCTCGGCGATCGGCAGGTCCACCTGCAACCGCCAGCCGTCCTCGTCCACGCTTTCACCTCGGACCACTTCCAGCTGGTGCAGCCGGGCCCGCAGACGGCCGGCACTGGGCGGCAAACGCAGTTCACCGGTGATGTGCTGCAGGCCCAGCCGCTTGCCCAGCACCGACTGCAGCAGATCCAGGCCACGCCCGTCACGTGCGGAAATCCACACGCGCTCACGCCGGGCATCATCGGGCACCCCGTCCTGGCCATCGTGGCGCACGTCGGCACCGTCGATACGGTCGATCTTGTTGAACACCAGCAGTTGCGGCAGGTCACCGGCGCCGACGGCAGCCAGCACTTCATCCACCTGGGCGATGCGCTCCTCGCGGTGCGGATCGGCGGCATCGACCACATGCAGCAGGAAATCGGCTTCGCGCGCTTCGGACAGGGTCGAGCGGAACGCGGCGACCAGGTCGTGCGGCAGGTCGCGGACGAACCCCACGGTATCGGCCAGCACCACGCTGCCTCCCGGCACCGCGATACGTCGCACGGTCGGGTCCAGCGTGGCGAACAGCTGGTCGGCCGCGTAGGCTTCCGCGCCGGTCAGCGCATTGAACAGCGTGGACTTGCCGGCGTTGGTGTAGCCCACCAGAGCGACCCGCGGCAGCTCGCTGCGCACGCGCGCACGGCGCATCTGGGTGCGCTGCACTTCGACCTTCTCCAGCCGCTTCTGCAGCTGCTCCACCCGCTTCTGCAGCAGGCGGCGGTCGGTTTCCAGCTGGGTTTCACCCGGGCCACGCAGGCCGATGGCACCACCGCGCTGGCGTTCCAGGTGGGTCCAGCCGCGCACCAGGCGCGTGGCCAGGTGGCGCAGCTGCGCCAGTTCCACCTGCAGCTTGCCTTCGTGGCTGTGCGCACGCTGGGCGAAGATATCCAGGATCAGACCGGTGCGGTCGATCACCCGGCGCTCCAGGAAGCGTTCCAGGTTGCGTTCCTGCACCGGGCTGAGCGCATGGTTGACCAGCACCAGATCGGCGCCGGTCGCCTCGGCGGCGGCCTTCACCTCATCCAGCTTGCCGCTGCCGATCAGCGTCGACGGGCTGGGCCGGTCGATGCGCGCCGTGATGGTCGCAGCGATGCTGGCGCCTGCCGAACGGGCCAGGTCGCCGAATTCTTCCAGCACATCGTCTTCCAGCCGGCCAGCATGCGGCTGGATCAGCAGGGCATGTTCACCCTTTTTCGAGCGGTCAAACACGAACCACTCCCGACTTACTCGACTTCATCACCCGCCTGGTCACCTTCACTGGACTGCACATAACCGCCACCCGGACCAACCTTCACATTGCGTGCCGGCACCACGGTGGAAATGGCGTGCTTGTAGACCATCTGGCTGACGGTGTTACGCAGCAGCACCACGAACTGGTCGAACGACTCGATCGTGCCCTGCAGCTTGATGCCGTTCACCAGGTACACCGACACCGGCACACGTTCGCGCCGCAGTGCGTTGAGGAAAGGATCCTGCAGCGATTGTCCCTTGGACATTGCACACTCCTGTTTATTGTTCTTATTGGTTATCGGCGCTGGCCGCGTTTTCCCCAGCGGCCACCGACCGCTGATGGTACACGGCTGGCCGGTAGTCAGCGTGCGACGAAGGTCGATACGGCCTGTGCCAAGCGCTCGCCATCGACATGGGGGTCGAACCAGCGCGCATCAAGTTCGCCGCGCAGCCAGGTCAGCTGGCGCTTGGCCAGCTGCCGGGTCGCGAAGATGGCCTTGTCACGGAAGCAGGCGGCATCGCCCTGCCCGTCCAGGTACTCCCAGGCCTGCCGGTAGCCGACCGCGCGCACCGCCGGCAGGTCAAGCGGCGCGGCGACCCGGGCCATCTGCGGCAGGGCACGCAGGGCCCTGACTTCGTCCAGGAAGCCCTGGGCCAGCATGGCATCGAAGCGGGCCTCGATGCGCTGGTGCAGCACGGCACGCTCACGCGGGGCCAGGATCAGCTTCAGCGTCCGCACCGGCAGCGGGTCCACCCCGGGGCGGCGCTGCCATTCACTGATGGCGATACCGGTCAGCCGGTAGACCTCCAGGGCCCGCTGGATGCGCTGCGGATCGGTGGCGTGGATGCGTGCGGCTGCCGCCGGATCGACGGCGGCCAGTTCAGCATGCAGGGCCGCCCAGCCGCGCTCGGCCGCCTCGGCCGCCAGCTGGGCGCGGGTCGCCGGGTCGGCTTCGGGCATCGGCGACAGGCCTTGCAGCAGCGCCCGGAAATACAGGCCCGTCCCCCCCGCCAGGATCGGCACCTTGCCACGGGCCACGATGCCGGCCACCACCTGGGCGGCATCGGCGGCGAACTCCGCCGCCGAATAAGGCTGCCAGGGATCGCGCAGGTCCAGCAGGTGGTGCGGCGCCCGCGCGCGCTCACCGGCATCCGGCTTGGCCGAACCGATGTCCAGCCCCCGGTAGACCAGCGCCGAATCGACGCTGACGATCTCGCCGTCCAGTTGCCGTGCCAGGGCGATCGCGGTGGCGGTCTTGCCACTGGCGGTCGGCCCCATCACGGCGATCGCCAGCGGTCGCCGGTCAATGCCCATCAGTCTTCATCCGGCCAGCGCAGGGCCGGCGCGGGATCCTTGCGTGGGGCAGGCACCGCCTCGACGGCCTGCCAGACCTTCAGTGCATCGACCGTGGCAGCCACGTCATGCACCCGTACGATGCGCGCGCCGCGCTGCACTGCGATCAGATGGGCAGCCACGGAGGCCGCCACGCGGTCGGCGGGGGCATCGCGCCCGGTCAACTCGCCCAGGCTGCGCTTGCGCGACAGTCCCGCCAGCATCGGCACGCCCAGTTCCAGGAAACGCTCCGCGCGCGCGAGCAGGGCCATGTTGTGGCCGGTGTCCTTGCCGAAGCCGAAGCCCATGTCGATCACCAGGTGCTTCTTTGCGATGCCGGCCATCTCGGCGGCAAACAGCCGCTGCACGAGGAAGCCATGCACCTCGGCCACCACGTCGTCATAGTGCGGCGCGTCCTGCATCGTGCCCGGCTCGCCCTGCATGTGCATCAGCACCACCGGCACGTTGGCCTCGGCGGCCGCCTCCAGCGCCCCCGGCTGGCGCAGGGCATGGATGTCATTGATCATGCCGGCGCCGGCAGCGACCGCTGCACGCATCACCGCCGGCTTGAAGGTGTCCACGCTGATCGGCACCGCGGTGCGCGCAGCCAGTTGTTCGATCACCGGCAGCACGCGGCGCAGTTCTTCCTCGACCGAGACCGGCGCGGCACCCGGGCGGGTCGATTCGCCGCCGATGTCGAGCAGGTCGGCCCCCTCCTCCACCAGCCGCAGGCCGTGGGCGACCGCCGCTTCGGTGGTGTCATGCACGCCGCCATCGGAAAACGAGTCCGGGGTGACGTTGACGATGCCCATGACCCGGGTGCGGTCCAGGCGCAGGACGCGGCCGGCGCAGTCGAGCTGGGGGGAGGTGTCGAACATGGGCGATCCTGCAGGCAACGGCGTTTAGTTTAGTGCGGCAGGGCTGCGCCCTGCACCTGCCGAGGCCAAGGCAACGTCAACGTCAACGTCAACGTCAAAAGCTGACATTCCGTGGGATGGCGGGGTGGGTCCGGTTGAGGGGGACGCCGTAAACCCATCCATGGGGGCTTGGTCGCGGCATCCATGCCGCTCACACCGCCTCAACCGGCCCCACCCCGCCTTCGACAATTTCCTGCGATCCGTTGTAGATCCACGCCATGCGTGGATCCATCCCAATCGAAATCCAATATTTCGATGATTCACCGAAAAGCATCCACGCATGGCGTGGATCTACCCGATCGCGGAGATCTGTCAGAGGTGGGGCGGTGTCGGAGTGCGGGGTATCAGCCGCATGGATGCGGCTGCCAAGCCTACAAGGACGTACTTGCGGCGTCCCCGCACTCCGACACCGCCCCGCCAAACCACGGAATGCTGCCGTTGCTGTTGCTCTGCCTTGAAGGCCTCGGCAGGTGCAGGGCGCAGCCCTGCCGAAAACCCTCAGCGCTGCCGGCGGCGCTTGCGGTCCACGTACAGGGTCTTGGCAATGCTCAGCACGATGCCCACGCCAATGCCGATCGCGCAGCCCAGCAGCAGGTTGTCGGCCCCCAGGCCTACGCCCACGCCCACCACCGTGGCGATGACCATTTCAGCGGTGTGGGAAATCGGTTCGGGCTTCGGGGCGGACATGCAGGCTCCAGCGTCAGGTCAGGGCATCAAGGACGCGATGCAGCGTCCGGAAACGACGAGGCCGGGTTGCCCCGGCCTCGTCTGGTCTTGCGTAGCGCAGGCCGTCAGTGCGACTCGGCCGGGCCGGCAATCGGCGGCACCGGACGGGCGTCACCGCCCTTGTCGTTGCTGCCACCGTCCTTGCTGGACTTGTTCCAGCCCGCCGGCGGCGGCGGCTCACGGCCTTCCATGATGGCGTCGATCTGCGGCGCATCGATGGTTTCGTACTGCAGCAGCAGCTGCGACATGGTGTGCAGCTTGTCCAGGTTGGCCGTCAGCAGCTCGGTGGTACGCGAGTAGGCCTTGTCCAGGATGTTGCGCACTTCCTCGTCGATGCGGCGGGCGGTGTCGTTGGACACGCTCTTGTGCTGGGTGACCGAGCGGCCCAGGAACACTTCATCGTCCTCTTCGCCATAGGCGATCGGGCCGAGCTGCTCGGACAGGCCCCACTTGGTGACCATGTTGCGCGCCATCTTGGTCGCCCGCTCGATGTCGTTGGACGCACCGGTGGTGACCTTGTCGGCGCCGAAGATCAGCTCTTCGGCCACGCGGCCACCGTACAGCGAGCACAGCTGCGACTGGATCGCCACGCGGTTCATCGAGTACTTGTCGCCTTCCGGCAGGTACATGGTCACGCCCAGCGCACGGCCGCGCGGGATGATGGTCACCTTGTAGACCGGGTCGTGCTCGGGCACCAGGCGGCCGACGATGGCGTGGCCGGCTTCGTGGTAGGCGGTGAGGGTCTTCTCCTCCTCGCTCATGGCCATCGAACGGCGCTCGGCACCCATCAGGATCTTGTCGCGGGCACGGTCGAAGTGGTCCATGCGGACGTCCTTCTCGTTGCCACGTGCGGCGAACAGGGCCGCCTCGTTGCAGAGGTTGGCCAGGTCAGCGCCGGAGAAGCCCGGGGTACCGCGCGCGATCACCATCGGCTCGACGTCGTCGGCCAGCGGCAGCTTGCGCATGTGCACCTTCAGGATGTGCTCGCGGCCCTTCACGTCCGGCAGGCCGACCACCACCTGGCGGTCGAAGCGGCCCGGGCGCAGCAGCGCCGGGTCCAGCACGTCCGGACGGTTGGTGGCGGCGATGACGATCACGCCCTCGCCCCCCTCGAAGCCGTCCATTTCCACCAGCAGCTGGTTCAGGGTCTGCTCGCGCTCGTCGTGACCGCCGCCGAGGCCGGCACCACGATGGCGGCCGACGGCGTCGATTTCATCGATGAAGATGATGCACGGTGCGTGCTTCTTGGCCTGCTCGAACATGTCGCGCACGCGGCTGGCGCCGACGCCGACGAACATTTCCACGAAATCCGAACCGGAGATCGAGAAGAACGGGACCTTGGCTTCACCGGCGATGGCCTTGGCCAGCAGCGTCTTGCCGGTACCCGGCGGGCCGACCATCAGCACGCCGCGCGGAATCTTGCCGCCCAGCTTGGTGAACTTGGACGGGTCGCGCAGGAAGTCGACCAGTTCGCCGACTTCTTCCTTGGCCTCGTCGCAGCCGGCGACGTCGGCGAAGGTGACCTTGATCTGGTCTTCGCCCTGCAGCTTGGCGCGCGACTTGCCGAAGGACATCGCGCCCTTGGCCCCGCCGCCACCGCCCTGCATCTGCCGCATGATGAACAGCCAGAAGCCGATGATCAGGATGACCGGCAGGAAGTTCATCAGGATCGCGCCCAGCGAGATCCCGCTGGAAGGCTCGTCCTGGACGATGTCCACGTTCTTGGTGCGCAGTACGTTGATCAGGTCACGGTCGAACGGTGCGGTGATGGTCGAGGTCTGGCCGCCGCGGGTCGTGTACGTGATCTGGTTGGTGCCGCCGCGCATGTCGCCGCCAAAGGCGACCTTCTGCACGTTGCCGCTGTCCACCTGGTCCAGGAACTGCGAATACGACATCCCCTGCGCACCCGCCCCGGAGGACTTGGGCGAGAAGCTCTGGAATACCACCATCAGCACGACGGCGACGACCACCCATAGCAGGAGGTTCTTGGTCAAGTCGTTCATCCTCATTGGCTCCGGTGTTCCTCTTGGTCCTGGCGTTGCGTTGGGGTCGAGCTTACTTCATGTGGGCGCGTTTGCCCTGACCCAAGGCGTACACCTCGGGCGATCGCTTGCGCGAGGCTTCCGGCTTGCGGATGGTGACCTTGTCGTACCGCCGGCGCATTTCGCGCACGTAGTCGTCAAACCCCACGCCCTGGAAGAGCTTGATCAGGAACGCCCCACCGGTCTTGAGGTGGTTGTCGGCGAAATCCAGGGCCAGCTCGGCCAGGTACATCATCCGCGGCTGGTCGACCGCGTCCATACCACTCTTATTGGGGGCCATATCCGAGAGCACAAGGTCCACCGGCTGGCCCCCCAGCATGGCTTCGAACTGAGATAGGACGGCTTGCTCCCTGAAGTCACCGTGAAGGAACTCCACGCCGGCCAGCGGCGGCATCTCCAGGATGTCCAGCGCGAACACCCGGCCGGTGTCGCCCAGCTGTCTCCGGACCTGCTGAGACCAGCCGCCCGGGGCCGCGCCAAGGTCGACCACGACCATGTTCGGCTTCAGCAGCCGGTCACGTTCGAGCAGTTCTTCCAGCTTGTAGGCCGCGCGCGAGCGCATGCCTTCGGCCTGCGCCTTCTTCACGAAGGGGTCGGAAAAGTGTTCCTTGAGCCAGCGCTGGCTGCTTTTGCTGCGGGTAGCCATTGGAAATAGGGGCTGATGGGGTCGTCATGATACCCTGATCGCCCCATTCAACCGCCTTTCCTGCATGTCCATTGCCCTGACCGCTTCCCAGACCCGATTCCTGCGCGGCCAAGCCCACGACCTCAAAGCGCTGCTGCAGACCGGCGGCAAGGGCATCACCCCGGCCTTCATCGCCGAGCTGGAAGAGGTGCTGGAACGCCACGAACTGGTCAAGGTGAAGGTGGCGGCCGAAGATCGCGAAGCCCGCGAGGCGATGGTTGCCCAACTGGTGGAATCCACCGGTTGCGCGCTGGTGCAGCGCATCGGCCACGTCGCCGTGCTGTACCGCCCGAGCCGGGAACAGCGCCAGATCGTCCTGCCGCGCGGCTGACCGCGCCCGCCCCGCATGCAACTGCATCACGAACTGCCCGACTATGCCTACAGCCTGCGCGCCGCCAGCGGCCGCGCGGCGACCGTAAACGACAAGGTGCTGGGCCACAGCTTCATCGTGACCCCCGACACCCTGGTCGAGCATTGGCCGGTAACGGCCGCGGCGGGGCTGCAGATGGACCACCTGGAAGCCGTGCTGGCCCTGAACCCGGCGCTGATCGTGCTGGGCACCGGCGAGCGCCAGGTGTTCCCGCCGGCGCAGTTGATGGCGGCCTGCCTGTCGCGCGGCATCGGCCTGGAAGTGATGAACAATCCGGCCGCCGCGCGCACGTTCAACATCCTGGCCGCCGAAGGCCGCCGGGTCGCTGCGGCGTTCATCCTGGAAGGTTGAGGCCCGCCGGGCATGGCCCGGGGCGGCCATACCATCCACGCAGGGCGTGGATCTACCACCATCGGTAGCCGGGCATGGCCCGGCGCTACCGTTGCGGCTTACTTCGCCGGCAGGTACTGCATCGGGTCGACCGGCTTGCCGTTGTAGCGGATCTCGAAGTGCAGCATGTCGCGATTGGCGCCGGTGCGGCCCATCTCGGCGATCTGGTCGCCCGCCTTGACGTTCTGGCCCTCGTTGACCAGGCGCTTGCGGTTGTGGCCATAGGCCGACAGCCACTGGTCGTTGTGCTTGATGATGATCAGCTCGCCATACCCCACCAGGCCGGCACCGGAATACACCACCACGCCGTTGGCCGCCGCGCGCACGGCTTCACCGCTGGTACCGGCGATGTCCACGCCCTGCTTGGTGGTTTCACCGGCCACGAAACGGCCGACCAGCTGCCCTTCGGCCGGCCAGCGCCAGCTGATGTTGCTGCGTACGGGCGCCGCCGGGGCCACCGGCGTACTGCCCCCGGCCGTACCCGGGCGCGGTGCGGTGACCACGGTGGTCGGCGCACGGTCGCCACCGGCCCCCTGCGGATACAGGCGGATCACCTGCCCCGGATGGATGGTCGAGGGATTGTCCAGATGGTTCCAGGCGATCAGGTCGGCCGGGGTGATGTCATGGATGCGGGCCAGGGCATAGATGGTGTCGCCCTTGCGCACGGTGACGCTCTGCCCCGGCTTGGGCACCGACGTCTTGGGCGTCGTGGACACGGCACCGATGCTGCCACCACCGCCGCCGCCCGCCGGGCGCACCACGGTGGCGGTCCCGCACGCGGCCAGGGTGGACACCAGCAACGCCAGCGCGGACAGACGCACTCCCTTGCTCAGACGGACTGCACTCATGCGAACTTCGACCTCCATACAAGCCAGGCGACCAGGGCCACCACCAGCGCGGTGGCGATCCAGCCCAGCGGTTCAATCCAGCGGCGCAGCGCCGCTTCGGCGCGCGGGCCACCGATGCGGATCACGGCAGCCAGCACGTACACGCGCTTGCCGCGCCCGATCAGCATGCTCAGCACATACTGCGGCAGCGGTACGCCGACGATACCCGATGCCCACGTGAAGACCTTCATCGGGATGGGCATGAAGCCGCCGAGCACCAGGAACGTGAACACCGCCCACGGCGATTCGGCCATCTTGGCCTGCACGGTGGCGATGCCCTGCTCGATGGCCGGCAGCATGCCCATCATGTCCAGCAGGGGCTTGATGGCCTCGTAGGCGAAATGGCCCAGGGCATAGCCCACCAGCGCGCCGACCATCGAACCGGCCAGGCTGAGGGTGGCGAACCACCAGCCGCGCTTGGGTTGGGCCACGCACATCGGGGCCAGCATCACTTCCGGCATGACCGGGAAGATGATCGCTTCGATGAAGCTCAGCACCGTCAGGTAGGTCGGTGCCCGCTCATGGCTGGCCCACTTCAACGCCCGCTCGTACAGCGGCCCGAAAATCTTCATGCAGCCCGGCTCCTTGGAATCAGTCCAGCATGCCAGACAGCAGCGGCACGAAGGTGACCGGCGCCAGCACGCGTTGTTCGATACGGCCATCGGCCATGCGGTCCAGCTGCACCAGCGACTGCCCCCCTGGCCCGCCGACCGGCGCCACCAGGCGGCCGCCCTCGGCCAGCTGTTCCACCAGCGCCTCCACCAGCGCCGGTGCGGCAGCGGTGACCACGATGGCGTCGAAGGGGCCATGCTCGGCCCAGCCGACACGACCATCGTCATGCTTGGTGCGGATGTTCATGCCCAGCGCACGGAACCGCTTGCGCGCCTGCCGCAGCAGGTCGCCGATGCGCTCGACGGTATAGACCTCCAGGCCCAGCGCGCCCAGCACCGCGGCCTGGTAGCCCGAACCGGTGCCCACTTCCAGCACCTTCTTCGGTGCCCCCTGCAGCACGGCCTCGGTCATGCGTGCCACCACCCAGGGCTGGGAAATGGTCTGGCCATGGCCGATCGGCAGCGCGGTGTCTTCGTAGGCACGCGAGGCCAGGGCCTCATCGATGAACAGGTGCCGGGGTACCA
Source organism: Stenotrophomonas sp. 24(2023) (assembly GCF_030913365.1). Lineage (NCBI taxonomy): Bacteria > Pseudomonadati > Pseudomonadota > Gammaproteobacteria > Lysobacterales > Lysobacteraceae > Stenotrophomonas > Stenotrophomonas sp. 24(2023). The sequence continues at coordinate 3,521,283 of NZ_CP133160.1, read as the reverse complement.
CGCGGATCGCATTGAGGGTGGCTTCATCGGCGATGCCCGATTCGCGCAGGCGGTCGACCAGGCGGTCACGCACGCGCTGGGACGTCATGCCGATCCCGACCGCTTCAGGCTGCAGGCGCAGGCGCGGACTCATGCCGGCCGGCCCAGCGAAGCACTCAGGCCACCGACCCAGCTGGCGACCTTTTCCAGCGCCTGGTAGCGGGTCAGATCGACCTGGATCGGGGTGATCGACACATGCCCGGTACGTACCGCGTGGAAATCGGTGCCGGGGCCGGAATCCTGTTCACGGCCGGCCGGGCCGATCCAGTAGACCTCGTTGCCGCGCGGGTCCTTCTGCGCGATGCAGCCTTCGGCGCGATGCCGGTTGCCCAGCCGCGTCACTTCAAAGCCCTTGACCTCATCCCACGGCAGGTCGGGCACGTTGACGTTGAGGATGGTGTCGGCCGGCAGCGGGTCGGCTTTCAGGCGGGTGACGATCTCCACCGCGGCGCGCGCGGCGGTCTCGAAATGCTTCGGCGCGTGGTTGCGGCTGACCAGCGACATCGCCACCGCCGGCAGGCCGAGAAAACGGCCTTCCATCGCCGCCGATACGGTGCCGGAGTAGATGACGTCATCGCCAAGGTTGGCGACGTTGTTGATGCCGGACACGACAATGTCAGGTTCGAATTCGAGCAGGCCGGTCAGCGCCAGGTGCACGCAGTCGGTCGGCGTGCCAGCCACCGACACGGTGTAATGGTCGATACGCTTGAGGCGGATGGGCAGGTCCAGCGTCAGCGAATTGCTGGCACCGGAACGATCGCGGTCCGGCGCGACCAGCGTGACTTCGTGGCCGGCCTGGCGCAGCACCTCGGCCAGCATCCGGATGCCCGGCGCGTCCACCCCATCATCATTGCTGACCAGAATGCGCATCGGCGATTTAACCGCTTGATTTTCCAAGAATTCGACCCCGTACCCTTCCAGCGTTGGCGGGCTGGCCGGTCCCTCGTCAGGACAGCGGCAGCCGCGCAAGTGCGTCAGGTATTGTGCCGCATGCGAGCCGCCGGTCCTACCCTGCCAGCGGTCACACCCGGCATCCATCGGCCATATGCACCATGTACGTCACGGTTTACCCTGTACGCATGTCGCATCCGGAAGACGAAGATCCCGCCGCCCTGTTCCGTGCAGCCATCGGCGAAGTGAAGCCGCTGCGCAAGGAGGCCGAACCCGCCCCCAGCACACCGCGGCCGAAGCCACGCGCCCGCATGGCCGAACGCGACGAGGCCGAAGCGGCCGGTGAGTTCGCGCGGCTGCTGCGCGACAGCAGCCCGCTGGAGGCCGGTGACACCGCCAGCTACCGCCGCGACAACCTGCCGCCGCGCATGTTCCAGCGCCTCAAGCGTGGCCAGTACTCGGTGCAGGACGAACTGGACCTGCATGGCGCGACGGCCGCGCAGGCCGAAGGGCTGCTGCGCCAGTTCCTGCTCGAGGCACATGCCCATGAATACGGTTGCGTGCGCATCATCCACGGCAAGGGCCTGCAGTCCGATGGGGGCGCACCGGTACTGAAGAACCTGGTGGACCGGTTGCTACGGCTGCGCAACGACGTGCTGGCCTTCCATTCGGCGCCAACCGGCCAGGGGGGCACCGGCGCGGTGCTGGTGCTGCTGGCACGGCGCTGAGTACGGTGTCGGAAGCGGACAGCAGCCACGCATGGCGTGGCTCTACCCATTCCCCGCACGGATGCCAGGGTCGCCGCAGGTCCACACCATGCGTGGATGCCGCATCACCGTAGATCCACGCCATGCGTGGATACCCCATCACCGTAGATCCACGCCATGCGTGGATACCCCATCACCGTAGATCCACGCCATGCGTGGATGCTTTCCGCGGGAATCACCCCTGCGAGGCGTCGTCCACCGGGCCCAGCTCGTGCAGTACCGCCGTGGCATAGCAGCCCGGCGGCAGTGCGAAGGACAGCTCCAGCACGTCGTCGGCCAGCCACTGGTGCTGCAGCAGGGCCGGACGCAGGCGCAGCGCACGGCGCTCCTGTTTCAGCTCCGCAGCCTCCAGGCCGGCGCGCAGGGCCTGCGATTCGGCATCCTCCAGCGCGGCCAGCTCCAGCGCACGCGCGGCATCGCCGCTGCGCAGTTCGCCGGCACCCCACAACGGACCACTGGGGTGGATGTCGAACCGCGCCAGCCGTTCGGCCAGTGCATCGCTGTAGGCTTCCGGGCCGAACACGCTGCGGCTGCCATCGAGCATCCACACCTCACCGTCCAGCGGCTGGTCCCAGCTGCCCTGCGCCACCCGTGCGGCCAGCACACGGTTGAACAAGGCAGAGCGCGCCGCCGACAGCAGCAGCGAACGCTGGTCCTTGCGCATGCGACGGCCACCGAACATCGCCAGCGCGGCCGGCACGTTGCCACCGTCCCGGCCGAAGCGCTGCTCGCCGAACCAGTTCGGCAGGCCACGGGTGGCGATCTGCTGCAGGCGCCCGCTGATGGCAGCGGCATCGCCCTGCACATCGCGCAGCACCAGCTTGAAGCGGTTGCCGGCCAGGGCACCGCGCTGCAGCTTGCGGTTGTGCCAGGTGGAGGTGACCACCTCCACTTCGTCGCTGGCCAACGCGGCCAGGTCCGGCGCCACGCGCTTGGGCAGGTGCACGCTGAAGCGCTGGGTGGTCACCGCATGGCGGTCCTTCATGCCGGCATAGCTGACCGCCATCTCCGGCAGCCCGGCCCACTGCGCCAGCAGCTTGGCCACATGCACGGTGTTGGCGCCGCGCTTGCGGATCTCCAGCAGCAGGTGCTCGCCCTCGCCGGTGGCCTCGAACGCGGGCAGCTCATCGACCTGGAAATCTTCCGGCGTGGTGCGGATGCGGGCGCGCAGCAGCGGCGCGCCGAACGCCAGCGGCACCGGAATCATCGGGCCACCAGCAGCACGGCGGCCTGCGCGGCGATACCCTCGCTGCGCCCGGTGAAACCGAGCTTCTCCGACGTGGTGGCCTTTATGCTGACCGCGTCCAGCGGCAGCTGCAGCAGGCCGGCGATGCGCTCGCGCATGGCCAGCGCATGCGGGCCGACCTTGGGCCGTTCGCAGATCACGGTGATGTCGGTGTTGCCCACCTGCCAGCCGCGCTCGCGCAGCAGGGCATCGCAGTGGCGCACGAAGTCGCTGCTGTCCGCGCCTTTCCAGCGATCGTCGCTGGGCGGGAAATGCTGGCCGATGTCCCCCAGCGCCAGCGCGCCGAGCATGGCATCGCACAGCGCGTGCAGGATCACATCGCCATCGCTGTGCGCCAGCACACCGGCCGTGTGCGGCACGCGCACGCCGCCAAGCATGATGTGGTCGCCATCGCCGAAGGCGTGGACGTCATAGCCCTGGCCGATGCGGATGGGCGGGAAAGGAATGGTGCTCATGGATACAGCCCTTGCAACAGGGCCGCGCGGCGCGATCAGCCGGCGCGGCGGGAAAGTACGAACTCGAAACGGTCCAGGTCGGCCGGGGTGGTGACCTTGAAATTGTCTTCGCTGCCTTCCACCAGCAGCGGGCGCAGGCCCTGACGTTCCATGGCCATGGCCTCGTCGGTGACCTCCACGCCAGCGGCGGCCGCTTCGGCCAGCGCGCGGCTGAGCTGATGGCGGCGGAACAGCTGCGGGGTCAGCGCGCGCCACAGGCGTTCGCGCGGCTCGGTACCGTCGATGCCACCGTCATCACCGGCGCGCTTGAGGGTATCGCGCACGGGCGCGGCCAGGATCGCGCCGACAGGATCGGCACGGCCGACTTCCAGCAGGCGCCCCAGATCGGAAAGGGCCAGATTCGGCCGCGCGGCATCGTGCACCAGCACGAATTCATCGGCGCGGACGCTGTCCGGCAGCGCCTGCAGGCCCGCCAGTACCGAGGCGGCACGGGTGGCACCGCCGGTGCAGGTCAGCACCGGCTTGCCGGCACGTTCCTGCCAGCCGGGCCAGTCCGCATCATCGGCGCCGATCACCACCATCGCCCCGGCCACGGCCGGGTGGGCCAGCAGGGCATCCAGGGCATGGCCGAGCAGGATCTGCCCGCCCGCCTGCAGGTACTGCTTGGGCAGCGGCGCGCCGAAGCGCGTGCCCCGCCCCGCCGCCGGAACCACGACCCAGATCGCCGCGCTCATGGCACGTCCGTGCTGTGGTCGGGGGCCTCGGCCAGCGGTGCCGGCGGACGCGCCGGCGGCACCGGCGCATCCTCGACCACGCGGTAGAACTTCTCGCCGGGCTTGATCATGCCCAGCTCGCTGCGCGCGCGCTCTTCGATGGCCGCCTGGCCTTCCTTGAGGTCCTTGACCTCGGCAGCCAGCGCATCGTTGCGCTGCTGCAGGCCTTCATTGTCCCGTTTCTGGTTTTCGACCTGGGCCTCGAGCATCATCACTTCGCCCGAGTTACCCGGGCCGAACCAGAAACGGTACTGCAGCCATGCCAACAGCAGGGCCAGCACCAGCAGCAGCCAGCGCCAGTCGCGCATGGGCTCAGCGCTTCAGCGAAACGAACGCGTCACGACCGGCGTAACGCGCGCCGGCACCCAGGGCTTCCTCGATGCGCAGCAGCTGGTTGTACTTGGCCACGCGATCGCTGCGGCACAGCGAGCCGGTCTTGATCTGGGTGGCGGTGGTGGCCACGGCGATGTCGGCGATGGTGGTGTCTTCGGTTTCGCCCGAACGGTGCGAGACGATGGCCGCATAGCCGGCACGGTCGGCCATGGCGATCGCTTCCAAGGTTTCGCTCAGGGTGCCGATCTGGTTGACCTTGATCAGGATCGCGTTGGCGGTGCCCGATTCGATGCCTTCCTTGAAGATGCGCGGATTGGTGACGAACAGGTCGTCACCCACCAGCTGCACCTTCTTGCCGATGCGGTCGGTCAGCAGCTTCCAGCCGGCCCAGTCGTTCTCGGCCAGGCCGTCTTCGATGGTGATGATCGGGTACTGCGCGGCCCAGTCGGCCAGGAAATCGACGAACTGCTCGGAGGTCAGGCGCTTGTTCTCGCCGACCAGGTTGTACTTGCCGTTCTCGTAGAACTCGCTGGAGGCCACGTCCAGGCCCAGCAGCACGTCTTCACCGGCGGTGTAGCCGGCCTTGCCGATGGCTTCCAGGATGGTGTCCAGCGCTTCGACGTTGCTGCGGAAATCCGGGGCGAAGCCGCCCTCGTCGCCCACGGCGGTGCTCAGGCCATGGCCCTTGAGCACGGACTTGAGCGAATGGAAGATCTCGGTACCGGCACGCAGCGATTCGGAGAACGAGGTGAAGCCCACCGGCAGCACCATGAATTCCTGGAAATCGACGTTGTTGTCGGCATGCGCGCCGCCGTTGATGATGTTCATCATCGGCACCGGCAGGGTGACATCACGGCCCTTGGCCAGGTACTGCCACAGCGCCTGCTTGCGCGAGGCGGCGACCGCATGGGCGGTGGCCATGGAAACACCCAGCAGCGCGTTGGCGCCCAGGCGGCCCTTGTTCTCGGTGCCATCCAGATCGATCAGGCGGCGGTCCAGCCCTTCCTGGTCGGCGCCATCGAAGCCCTTCAGGGCCGTGGCGATCGTGGTGTTGACGTTGTCGACGGCCTTGCGCACGCCCTTGCCCAGGTAACGGGTCTTGTCGCCGTCACGCAGTTCCACGGCCTCCTTGGTGCCGGTCGAGGCGCCGGAGGGAACCGCGGCGCGACCGAACGAACCGTCCTCCAGGATGACGTCGGCTTCCAGCGTGGGATTGCCACGGCTGTCGAGGATTTCACGGGCGTGGATGCTGCGGATCGTACTCATGGTCGGACCGGGTACCTGTCTTGTGAAGGGGGCGACATGTGAAGTGCCGCGTGATTATCTCCGGCTACCCCCCGCTTGCCAAATGGCATGAGGGCCGCCGGCCCGATCCCCATCAGCGCAGCAGTGACAGCAGCGGGGGCGCGACCACGGCCAGCATCACCCCCAGCAGCAGCGCGGACACCGCCGCACTGGCGCGCCAGCGGCGCAACTGCCAGCCCAGCATGGCCGCCACGCTGCTGCCGAGGCTGGCCAGCAGCAGGGCCACCAGGGCGGCCGTGATCCTGGCCTGGGCGTCGGCGATGCCCTGGCTGCCGTCACCCGGCGGCCGGAAGGACGCAGCACCGACCAGCACGCCGTATCCCAGCGCGCACCAAGCCAGGCCGGCGAGAACCAGCGCGATCAAGCCCCAGGGCCAGCTGCGCCAGTGCCGGCGGCGGCGCCGGGCTTCCTGCGCCGCCTGCATGCCCGGGGTCACGCGAAGCGCGAGAAGCCGTGCTTCTTGGTCACCGCGTCAAGCTCCATCAGGGTCTCGAGCAGGGCTTCCATCTGGTCCAGCGGCCACGCATTGGGGCCATCGGACAGCGCCTTGGACGGGTCTGGATGGGTTTCGGCGAACAGGCCGGAAATGCCCACGGCCACGGCGGCACGGGCCAGCACCGGCACGTGCTCGCGCTGGCCGCCCGAGCTGGTGCCCTGCCCGCCCGGCAGCTGCACCGAATGGGTGGCGTCGAACACCACCGGGCAGCCGGTATCACGCATCACCGCCAGCGAGCGCATGTCGCTGACCAGGTTGTTGTAGCCGAAGCTGGCACCGCGCTCGCAGACCATGATCTGCTCGTTGCCGGTGGACTTGGCCTTCTCCACGACCGGCTTCATGTCCCACGGCGCCAGGAACTGGCCCTTCTTGATGTTCACCGGCTTGCCCGCCGAGCACACCTTGCGGATGAAGTCGGTCTGGCGGACCAGGAACGCCGGGGTCTGCAGCACATCCACCACCGAGGCCACCTCGTCCATCGGGGTGTATTCGTGGACGTCGGTCAGCACCGGCACGCCGATCTGCTTCTTGACCTCGGCCAGCACCTTCAGGCCCTCTTCCATGCCCGGGCCACGGAACGCCGTGCCGGAGGTGCGGTTGGCCTTGTCGAAACTCGACTTGAAGATGAAATTCACCCCCAGCTTGCTGGTGATTTCCTTCAGCGTGCCGGCGGTATCGAGCTGCAGCTGCATCGACTCGATCACGCAGGGGCCGGCGATCAGGAACAGGGGCTGGTCCAGCCCGACCTCGAATCCACACAGTTTCATGGCGTTTCCTTTGGGTCCGTGGCGCCGGACGGGGCCGGCGCACTGGCAATGAAGCGTTCAAGATGGGGGCCGGCGGCCCCCGGGGCAAGTCAGGCGCGCACTTCGGCCAGCAGCGTACCGCCGGCCTTGCGCTCGCGCGCGGCACGGATGAAGCCGATGAACAGCGGGTGGCCGTCACGCGGGGTGGACAGGAATTCCGGGTGCGCCTGGCAGGCCAGGAACCACGGGTGCGCATCGCGCGGCAGCTCGACCACTTCCACCAGGGTGTCGTCCATCGACTTGCCGGCAATGACCAGGCCGGCGTCTTCCAGCTGGGTACGGTAGCGGTTGTTGAACTCGTAGCGGTGGCGGTGGCGCTCGGCGACCACGTCCTTGCCGTACAGCGCGCGGGCCAGCGTGCCCGGCTTCAGGCGCTGTTCCTGCAGGCCCAGGCGCATGGTGCCGCCCAGGTCGCTCTTGTCGTCACGCTTCTCGACATCGCCGCTGGCGGTGCGCCATTCGGTGATCAGGCCGATCACCGGGTTCGGCGACTGGCGGTCGTTCTCGGTGCTGTTGGCGCCTTCCAGGCCGACCACGTGGCGTGCGTAATCGACGACGGCCGCCTGCATGCCGTAGCAGATGCCGAAGTACGGCACCTTCTGCTCGCGGGCGTACTGCGAGGTCAGCACCTTGCCCTCGAAACCACGGTCACCGAAGCCGCCCGGCACCAGGATGCCGTCGACATCGGCCAGGGCCGACATGTCGCTGCCTTCCAGGTCCTGCGCCTCCAGCCACTTCAGGGTGACCTTGGTGCGCTGGCGCAGGCCGCCGTGCTTGAGGGCTTCGCCCACGGACTTGTAGGCGTCCTGGTGATCGACGTACTTGCCGACCACGGCGATGGTCACCTCATCGATCGGGTGCAGGGTGGCATCCACCGCCGCTTCCCACTCGCCCAGGTCGGCCGGGCCGACCTTGTCGGCCAGCTTCAGCTGGTTGATGACGATCTCGTCCAGGCCCTGCGCGTGCAGGCCGAACGGGATGCGGTACAGCACGTCCACGTCCGGCACGCTGATGACCGCGCGCTCGGAGACGTTGGTGAACTGGGCGATCTTGCGGCGCTCCGAATCGGGCACGGCGTGCTCGGAACGGCACAGCAGCACGTCCGGCTGGATGCCGATCGAGCGCAGTTCCTTCACCGAATGCTGGGTCGGCTTGGTCTTCAGTTCACCGGCCGCACCGATGTACGGCACCAGGGTGAGGTGCATGAACAGCGCCTTCTCGGCGCCACGCTCGGTACGCACCTGGCGGATGGCTTCCAGGAACGGCAGCGATTCGATGTCGCCGACGGTGCCACCGATCTCGACCAGGGCCACGTCGAAGCCTTCGGTGGCTTCATCGATGCAGCGGCGGATTTCATCGGTGATGTGCGGAATGACCTGCACGGTGGCACCCAGGTAGTCGCCGCGGCGCTCCTTGCGGATGACGTTCTCGTAGATGCGGCCGGTGGTGACCGAGTTCTTGCGGCTCAGGCGCGTGCGCACGAAGCGCTCGTAGTGGCCCAGGTCCAGGTCGGTCTCGGCACCGTCGTCGGTGACATAGACCTCACCGTGCTGGAACGGGCTCATCGTGCCCGGGTCCACGTTGATGTACGGGTCGAGCTTCATCATCGTGACCTTCAGGCCACGGGCTTCGAGGATGGCGGCCAGTGACGCTGCGGCAATGCCTTTGCCGAGCGAGGACACCACGCCGCCGGTTACGAAAATCAAGGGAGTCATGGCTGCAAGCATCCTGTCTGGAAATGGAAAACGGCCGCACCACCCCGTCCCGGGGGCCGGGCGGTGGGCAGGAAGGGGGTTTTCCGGTTCGCTGGGACAGCGAGGGAGGTGCCGGACCGGCTGGCGGCGGGCGCCAGGCAGGGACCATCGTGCGAGGTCGGGGCGACCGTGCCGGCCATTTCGACCGTCACCTGCGACCCACGTTGCTGGAGGCCACGCATGGCCGCGCCAGCCCATTCGCAAATGGTGGACACGCACTACTCCCGGAAAGCCATAGTCTACAGATAGATGGCCGCCAACCCAAGGGCCTGCGGCGACTTTCACGCAAAAAAGAAGCCCCGGCCGCTGGCCGGGGCTTGGAAAACGACGGTCGGGGATCAGCGCTTCTTGCGCGCTTCTTCCTCTTCCTCTTCACGCTGCGGCGCCTGCTGGCCCTTGGCCTTCATGTCGGCGGTCGCCTGCGCACGGCGCTTGGCCTTGGCATCGGCCTCGGACTGGGCCTTGTCGGCCTGCTCGCCCTGTTGCGGGGCCGGCTGGGGCGCGCTCTGCGCCATCACCAGGGGAACGGCAACGACAGCGGCCGCAATGGCAGCGATGGTCAGCAACTTCTTCATGGACTCCTCCTCGCAGTATCGGCTCGGATATGGGGGTGCCGGGTCCGACGTTCCAGCGGGTCCCATTTTACCCCCTCCCCGCGGCCGAGGCTGAACCGCAGGCGTGCAAAATCGCCGCCCAGACCGCACACTTGCGCGTCGCTCCGCGCTTTGAAGATAGATGAACGCCCGCTATAACGCCGCCGATATTGAAGTCCTGTCCGGCCTTGACCCGGTCAAGCGCCGTCCCGGCATGTACACCGACACCGCGCGCCCGAACCACCTGGCGCAGGAAGTGATCGACAACTCGGTGGACGAGGCCCTGGCCGGCCACGCCCGCTCGATCGAGATCACCCTGTACAAGGATGGCAGCGTGGAGGTCAGTGATGACGGCCGCGGCATGCCGGTGGACATCCACCCTGAGGAAAAGATCCCGGGCGTGGAACTGATCCTGACCCGGCTGCATGCCGGCGGCAAGTTCAGCAACAACAACTACACCTTCTCCGGCGGCCTGCATGGCGTGGGCGTGAGCGTGGTCAACGCGCTGTCCACCTTGGTGGAAGTGCACATCAAGCGCGAAGGCGCCGAGCACCGCATCACCTTCCGCAACGGCGACCGCGCCACCCCGCTGGAAGTGGTCGGCACCGTCGGCAAGAAGAACACCGGTACCCGCGTGCGCTTCTGGCCGGACCCGAAGTACTTCGACACGCCCAAGTTCGCCGTGCGCGCGCTCAAGCACCTGCTGCGCGCCAAGGCCGTGCTGTGCCCGGGCCTGACGGTGAAGCTGACCGATGAAGCGACCGGTGAAGTCGATACCTGGTACTACGAAGACGGCCTGCGCGATTACCTGAAGCTGGAACTGGGCGAGCGCGAATCGCTGCCGGCGGACCTGTTCGTGGGCAACCTGAAGAAGGACACCGAGGTGGTGGACTGGGCCGTGGCGTGGCTGCCGGAAGGCGAGCTGGTGCAGGAAAGCTACGTCAACCTGATCCCCACCGCCCAGCACGGCACCCACGTCAACGGCCTGCGTACCGGCCTGACCGAGGCGCTGCGCGAGTTCTGCGACTTCCGCAACCTGCTGCCGCGCGGCGTCAAGCTGGCCCCGGAAGACGTGTGGGACCGGGTGTCGTTCGTGCTGTCGCTGAAGATGACCGACCCGCAGTTCAGCGGCCAGACCAAGGAACGCCTGTCCTCGCGCCAGGCCGCCGGTTTTGTCGAAGGCGCGGCGCATGATGCCTTCAGCCTGCTGCTGAACCAGAACGTGGAGCTGGGCGAGAAGATCGCGCAGATCGCCATCGAGCGCGCCAGCGCACGCCTGAAGACCGAGAAGCTGGTCGTCCGCAAGAAGGTCACCCAGGGCCCCGCCCTGCCCGGCAAGCTGGCCGACTGCATCAGCCAGGACCTGTCGCGCACCGAGCTGTTCCTGGTGGAAGGTGACTCGGCAGGCGGCAGCGCCAAGCAGGCCCGTGACAAGGATTTCCAGGCGATCCTGCCGCTGCGCGGCAAGATCCTCAACACCTGGGAAGTCTCGTCCAACAGCGTGCTGGCTTCCGAGGAAGTGCACAACCTGGCCGTGGCCATCGGCTGCGACCCGGGCAAGGATGACATCGGCGGCCTGCGCTACGGCAAGGTGGTGATCCTGGCCGACGCGGACTCCGACGGCCTGCACATCGCCACGCTGCTGACCGCCCTGTTCCTGAAGCACTTCCCCGCACTGGTCGATGCCGGCCACGTGTTCGTGGCGATGCCGCCGCTGTTCCGCATCGACGTGGGCAAGCAGGTGTTCTACGCCCTGGACGAAGAGGAAAAGCGCACGATGCTGGACAGGATCGAGCGCGAGAAGATCAAGGGCACGGTCAACGTGACCCGCTTCAAGGGCCTGGGCGAGATGAACCCGAACCAGCTGCGCGAGTCGACCATCCATCCCGACACCCGCCGCCTGGTGCAGCTGACCGTGGATGACAGCGAGCAGACCCGTTCGCTGATGGACATGCTGCTGGCGAAGAAGCGGGCGAGTGACCGCAAGGGCTGGCTGGAAACCAAGGGCGACCTGGCGTCGCTGGAAGTCTGATCCCGGCACGGGATTGAACGGGGCCGTGGCAACGGCCCCACCCCGGGTGGCGGATGAAGCCCCACCGTACCGGCCGCGGGATGCAGCAGCCCAGGCCCCCCCCATCGGCAAAGCCGGCGGCGCGATAATGCACGCTGACCTGCGCGGACACCGCCTTGCCCTCCAATGCCCTGCTGTTCCCCGGCCTGCCGCTGCACAGCGCACGGCTGGTCCTGAGCCCGATCCGACGCGACGATGCGGCGGCCCTGTTCGCCCTGCACACCGATCCTGCCGTGAGCCCCTGGTGGCACCTGCCGGCCTGGACACGCCCGGCCGAGGCCCGTGCACAGATCGATGACGACCTGGCCGCCTTCGCCACCGGCACCCAGCTCAAGCTGGCCGTGCGTGAGGCCCGGGATGGCCCGCTGCTGGGGCTGTGCGTGGTATCGGCCATCGACCGCGCATCGGCGCGCGCGGAAGTCGGCTACCTGCTTTCGCCCAGCGTGCAGGGCCGTGGCTACATGCACGAGGCCTTGGCCTGCCTGCACGGCTACCTGTTCGGCACCCTGCGCCTGCACCGCCTCGAAGCGGAGATCGACCCGCGCAACCAGCCCTCGGCGCGCGTGCTGGAGCGGCTGGGCTACCACCACGAGGGCGTGCTGCGGCAGCGCTGGCACCGCCACGGCGAATGGGCCGATTCGGCCATCTACGGGCTGCTGGCCCCCGAAGCGGCCTGACTTGACCGGATCGGGCCACACGCATGGCCCATGCCTTTGGACACATACGGGACGGCGGCCGCAGGCCTAGCATCGAAGCCCCCTTCCCCACCCCCGTTGGTGCCATGACTTCCCTGCTGCGCAAGGCCGCCTTGTTCGCCGGCCTGCTTCTTGCCGTTCCTGCCGCGACCTGGGCGGCCGACACGCCCCACCCTGACAAGGCGGCGGCCGATGCCACCGACGCCCCCGCGCTGCCCGCCGATGCCTCGGTCAAGCAGAGCATCCGCCTGGCCGGCCGCACCCTGGACTACACCGCCACGGTCGGCACCCTGCCGGTGCGTGATGCACAGGGCAAGACGATCGCCGATGTGGTGTTCACCGCCTACACGATGCCGGGCAAGAACCGTCCGGTGACCTTCGCCCTCAATGGCGGCCCCGGCGCCTCCTCGGTCTACCTCAACATGGGGGCGATCGGCCCGAAGATCGTGACCTTCGGCGCCGAGGGTGACAGCGCATCGGCACCGGCGACCCTGCACGACAACCCCGGCACCTGGCTGGACTTCACCGATCTGGTGTTCATCGATCCGGTCGGCACCGGCTTCAGCCGCTCGCGCATTCCCGATGAGGAAGCAAAGAAGGCGCTCTACACGCCGACCGCCGATATCGAGTACCTCTCGCGCAGCATCTACGACTGGCTGCTGCGCAACCAGCGCATGGGCGCGCGCAAGTACCTGACCGGCGAGAGCTACGGCGGCTACCGTGGCCCGCGCATCACCCATTACCTGCAGACGCGCCTGGGCGTGGCGATGAACGGGCTGGTGCTGGTCTCGCCGTACCTGAGCCCGACCCTGGAAGACAACGCCGACGTCTCGCCGATGGCGTGGATGCAGACGCTGCCGTCGATCGCTGCGGCCAACCTGGAACGCAAGGGCAAGCTGACCGATGCGGCGATGCGCGAGGTGGTCGAGTACACCCGTGGCGACTACGCCACCGCGCTGATGAAGGGCCGCAGTGATCCGCAGGCCACCGAAGCGATGCTGCGCCGGGTGAGCGAGCTGACCGGGCTGGACCCGCAGTTCGTGCGCCGTGCCGGCGGCCGCCTGGAAACCCAGGCGTACCTGCGTGAAGTGTTCCGCGACAAGGGCACCCTGGGCAGCCGCTACGACTCCAACGTGACGGCGTTCGATCCGTTCCCGAACGATCCGGAGCAGCGCGCCAACGACCCGCTGCTGGACAGCATCGTGGCCCCGACCACCACGGCGATGGTCGACTTCGTCACCCGCGTGGTGGGCTGGAAGGTCGATGGGCGCTACCAGGCGCTGAACTACGAGGTGAACCGGCTGTGGGACCGCAATGGCGACCTGCGCCAGGGCTCGGTGACGCAGCTGCGCCAGGCGGTGGCGATCGATCCGCGCCTGCAGGTGCTGATCGCCCACGGCTGGAACGACCTGTCGTGCCCGTTCATGGGGTCGATCCTGACGGTGGACCAGATGCCGGCCATGGGCAGCGACCCGAACCGCGTGCAGGTGCGCAGCTATCCGGGCGGCCATATGTTCTACAGCCGTGCGGAGAGCCAGGCGGCGTTCCGCAATGACGTGAAGGCGCTGTTCGAGCGCAACTGAGGAGTGGTGGTGGCCGGGCCTGCGGCCCGGCACCCGCGGTAGTGCCGGCCGCTGGCCGGCAACCTCAAAAGCAACAGCGGGATGTCCGTGGGCTGGCGAGGTGGGGTGGATATGCAGGACACGCCGTAAACCCATCCATGGGGGCTCGATGGCGCCATCCATGGCGCCAACGGTCCTGCATACCCACCCCACCCCGCCACTTACAGTTTCCGGGCGCTGGCTGCTGGTGGGTGCCGACCGTTGGTCGGCACGGCATCCGACCCTGGTTCTGCTCTGGTAGGTGTCGACCTTGGTCGACACGATGGGTACGGGAGAATTCTTTGCCCATGAAAAAAGCCCGCCGGAATCCGGCGGGCTTTTTCGTTGCTGCGGCGAAACCGGGACTCAGGCCCAGCCGAGCAGTTCGAACAGTTTCAGGATCAGGTACGCACAGCCGCCGGCAGCGGGGATGGTCAGGATCCAGGCCCAGACGATGCGCTCGATCACGCCGAACTTCAGCGAACGCGGGTTCTTGGCGAAGCCCACGCCCATGATGGCGGTGGAGATGCTGTGGGTGGTCGAGACCGGCATGCCGAAGTGCGCGGCCAGGGTCAGGATGGTGGCCGAACTGGTTTCCGCGGCGAAGCCGTGGATCGGGTGCAGCTTGACCATCTTGTGGCCCAGGGTCTTGATGATCTTCCAGCCGCCGGACGCGGTACCGGCAGCCATCACCACGGCGCAGGTCAGCACGATCCACATCGCGATGCCGTCGCCGGCGCTGGCGTCCGGGTGCAGGAAGGCCAGCCAGGACGGCAGGTCATCCAGCGCACCGGTGGCCTCGGCGCCGATCAGGGTCATGGCGATGATGCCCATGGTCTTCTGCGCATCGTTGTGGCCATGGGCGAAGCCCATGTACGCGGCCGAGGCGATCTGCGCCTTGCCGAAGAACGCATTGACGATGCGCGGGCGGGCCAGGCGGCCGATGGCGCCCCCGATCTTGGCCAGGCCGGCGATCATCGCCCACAGCAGCACCATCACCACGATGCCGAGCAGGAAGCCGGCGATCGGCGAGGTGATCATCGGCACGAACACCTTCCACAGCAGGCCCTTGTTCTGCGCCCAGCTGCCCAGGCGTTCGGACCAGATCAGCGCATCCCAGTTGTTGTGGGCGGCGGCCAGGCCGGCGCCGCACAGGCCACCGATCAGCGCATGCGAGGAGGAGGACGGCAGGCCCTTCCACCAGGTGATCAGGTTCCAGATGATGCCGCCGAGCAGCGCGCACAGGATCACCTGCGGGGTCACGTCGACCACGTTGGTGTTGAGCAGGCCGGAGGCGATCGTCAGGGCCACCGCGGTGCCGGTCAGCGCACCGATCAGGTTCATGAAGGCGGCGAGCATCACCGCCCAGCCGGGCGAGAGCACTTTGGTCGCCACCACGGTGGCGATGGAGTTGGCGGTGTCGTGGAAGCCGTTGATGAACTCGAAAACGAGCGCGGCCAGGATCACCACCAGGACGAGGGTGAGCATCGGTAGCGGTCCGTCAGCTGTTCTTCAACACGATCTGGTACGCCACCACGCCGGCCTCGCGGCAGCGGTCGATGGCCTTTTCCAGGATCTCGAAGAATTCCTTGAGCAGGAACATCTGCAGGTTGTCCAGGCGGCCGGAATAGATGTCGCGGTACAGCTCGAGCATCAGGCGGTCGGCTTCGTTTTCCAGCGAACGCAGCTTCTCGTTCAGCGCGGTCATCCGGTCCAGGTTCATGTGGCGCAGGTCGGCGACCATTTCCACGACCACGTTGGCGGCCTGTTCCAGCATCGCCGCGCGCGGCGCGAAATCGATGTGTTCCAGGTGGGTGGTGGCCAGCGAATAGCGATCGGCGAACTTCTCGATCTGCTTGGGAATCTTGTACAGCGCCGACCCCAGCGCTTCGATGTCCTCGCGCTCGATGGGGGTCATGAAGCTGTCGACCAGGGCCTGGCTGATCTTGTCCGAGGCGGCGCGTTCGCGCAGGCGGGCGAGCTTGAACGCATCCAGCGCCGGCTGGCGGTCGGCCTCGCGCAGCATGGCGTGCAACGCCTTGGCAGCGTCCGACGCCGCGACAGCGGCCTCATCAAGCAGGGTGTAGAACTGTTTGCCGGAACCAAAAATGGTCTGCAGTGAGAACATGAGAAACCTGTTCGCCGTCGCGGGATGGACGGCACCAATGGGGAATTATGACGGCTTGATGACCGTTCCGGGTATCCCCGGGGCGATCGCAGCGCTGCGGACGACAAAGCTGAATAGGCGCTTGCACGGCGACCGCCCTGCTTTGCTAAGATGCCCGCGCGCCTTCCGGGCGCACCCTATGGACGACGACCCTTACCCCCCCGCGCCGCGCCGGACCCTGCTCCTGAGCGCCAGCCGCCATCGCCAGCACCCGCCCTCCCTGCCACCAACCGGGGACGACGCCCGTGTTTGAGTTCCTGATTGTCCTGGCCCTGATCGTGTTCAACGGCTTCTTCGCCATGTCCGAAATGTCGGTCATGACCTCGCGCAAGAGCCGCCTGAAGCAGATGGCCAGCACCTCCAAGCGTGCAGCCAAGGCGCTGGAGCTGTCCGAAAAGCCCGAGAATTTCCTGTCCACCGTCCAGATCGGCATCACCCTGGGCGGCATCCTGACCGGTGTGTACGGTGGCGAGGCCATCGGCAACACCATCGCCCAGCACCTGCAGGCGATGTTCCCGGCCCTGTCGGCCTCCATCTCGCTGTTCGGCGACCCACAGCCCTGGTCGCTGCTGATCGGCAAGACCCTGGCGGTGGCGCTGATCACCTTCCTGACGCTGATCTTCGGCGAGCTGGTGCCCAAGCGCCTGGCGATCACCCGCTCGGAAGACATCGCCGGCCTGGTGGCACTGCCGATGAGCGGGCTGGCCCGCATCGCCTTCCCGGCCGTCTGGCTGCTGTCCCACTCCACCCGTCTGGTGCTGCGCCTGTTCGGCCTGGGCAAGGACGAGGCCGCCTCGGTCACGGAAGAGGAGATCCGCATGCTGGTGGCCGAAAGCCACGAAGCCGGCGTGATCGACAGCCACGAGCGCGACATGATGAACCGTGTCATGCGCCTGGGGGACCGCACCGCCGACAGCCTGATGACGCCGCGCAACCGCATCGCCTGGCTTGATACCCAGGCCAGCCACGAGCGCAACCTGGAAATCATGGCCGAGCATGAGTTCTCGCGTTACCCGGTGTACCGCGACAACGACCAGGACGTGGTCGGCGTGCTGGAACTGAAATCGCTGGCCACGCGCATGGCGCGTGGTGACAACGCGCTGTTCCAGACCCTGCGCGAACCGCTGTATGTCTCCGAATCGACCCATGCGATGAAGCTGCTGGAGATCTTCCGCGAAGAACAGCAGTCGATGGCGCTGGTGGTGGACGAATACGGTGAGATCCAGGGCCTGGTGACCATCAGCGACCTGATGGGCGCGGTGGTCGGCCGCCTGCAGGCGGTGGAGAACGCCGACGAGGATGCGCTGGTGGTGACGCGCGAGGACGGCTCGCTGCTGGTGGACGGCTCGCTGCCGGTGGATGACCTGCGCGAGCTGATGGGCACCAGCGAGCTGCCCGACGCCGAAGAAGGCGATTACTACACGCTGGCCGGCATGTGCATCCATTTCTTCGGCCGCATTCCACATGCGGGCGAGTATTTCGACTGGGCCGGCTGGCGCATCGAGGTGATCGATCTGGATGGCGCCCGCGTGGACAAGCTGCTGCTGCGCACGCTGTCCGACGAGCAGGCCGATGAGCTCACGGCCTGAGCACGGCCCGGACCGGGGCAAGGCGCGCCCGGTCTACCGCAACGAAGGCATCCGCACGCTGCAGGCGATGTTCGAGCACGGCGATCCGGCCCAGCACATGCCCCTGGGCCAGATCCTGCAGGGACTGCAGCAGAGCGCCTTCGGCGTGTTCCTGTTCGTGGCCATCCTGCCCTCGTTCATCCCGATTCCCGGCATGGGGGGCGCGGTCAGCGGACCGCTGGTGATCCTGATCGGGCTGCAGATGCTGTGCTGCAGGCGCCGCCCCTGGCTGCCCGGCTTCATCGCCCGGCGTGGTCCGCGCCGCGGCACCATGCACCGCTTCCTGGACCGCATCGACCGGCCACTGCGGCGGCTGGACCAGCTGCTGACGCCCCGCCTGCCGCGCCTGCTGGTGCCGCCCCTGGCCCATGCCTTCACCGGGCTGCTGCTGGTGCTGCTGGGCATCCTGCTGTCGCTGCCGATTCCGTTCACCAACTACCTGTTCGGTTTCCAGCTGCTGCTGTTCGCGTTGGCCCTGCTGGAACGCGACGGTGCCCTGATGCTGTTCAACTGGATCGCGGGCGTGGCCGCGATCGCCTTCTTCGGTTTCAGTTCCGGGCAGCTGGTGAACTACACCGTGGATCTGTTCCAGCGCTGGTTCTGAGCACCGGCGTTGATCGGGATCGCCCCATCCACACATGGCGTGGATCTACTGGGCATCGCGGCCCCGGCAGCCATTGGCGGAACGATCACCGCAGATCGACGAAACCGTTGTCGCCCAGCTGCGCCGGCCCGTCCTGTACGGCGGACAGCACGAAACTCAATGCCTTGCCCAGCAGCGTCCCGGGGCCGTCCCAGTATTCGGCCGTCTCGGCACGCACATGGATCAGGCGCAGGTTCGGGTCGTCCTTGCCACCGGGGAAGAACAGCTTCATCGGCGGCGACCACAGTGCCTCGATCCGGGCCCGGTCGTCGACGATGCGCGCGCGCCCGGTCACCGATACATAGGTGTTTTTCGAGGACGAGGCATAGGCCACGTTCACCCGTGGGTTGAGCGCGATCTCGGCCACCTTCGGGCTGTCGGCAGCGGTGGCGAACCACAGATCACCCTCGAAGGCGACCTGCTGGGTGCCCAACGGCCGGCTGTACAGGCGTCCATCAACGCCGACGGTGGTGAACATCGCCACCTCCACGTCCTTGATCAGTTCGGCCAGCTGGGCAATGTGTTCTGCACGGGTGTCGGCCATGGTGGGGGCTCCTGGTGATTGAGCCCCCATCAGACCCGGCGCCGCTGCAATGCGCCGTGATGCGGATGTTCAGCCCGCGTGGCGGGCGTGCCAGGCCTGCATGGCCAGTTCGAACGAGCGCAGGCGCGCGCGATGGTCGTACAGGTTGGCAGTAAGCATCAGCTCGTCGGGCTTGTGGCGTTCAACAAAAGCGGCAATGCCTGCGGCCACCTGCTGCGGATCGCCCAGCACGGTGCAGGCCAGCGCGCGCTCCACGCCCAGTTTTTCATGGGGTTCCCAGAAGCCCTCGATGTCCTCGATCGGCGCCGGAATCTTGCCGGGACGGCCACGGCGCAGGTTGACGAAGCTCTGCTGCTGGCTGGTGAACAGGCGGCGCGATTCGGCCTCACTGTCACTGGCCACCACGTTCAGCGCCAGCATCGCGTGCGGCTGCTTCAGGGTGGCAGACGGGCGGAACTCCCGGCGGTACACGGCCAGCGCTTCGTCCATGGCATCAGGCGCGAAGTGCGAAGCGAACGCATACGGCAGGCCCATCGATGCGGCCATCCGCGCCCCGAACAGGCTGGACCCCAGGATCCAGGTCGGCACGCGCAGGCCACCGCCGGGGACCGCCTGCACGGCCTGCCCGGGCTGGACCGGTTCGAAATAGTGCAGCAACTCGCGCACGTCCTGCGGGAACTGGTCGGCGCTGTCGAAATAGCGGCGCAGTGCGCGCGCGGTCGGCTGATCGGTGCCCGGGGCACGCCCCAGGCCCAGGTCGATGCGGTCCGGGTACAGCGAGGCCAGCGTGCCGAACTGTTCGGCCACCTGCAGCGGTGCGTGGTTGGGCAGCATGATGCCGCCGGCACCGACGCGGATGCGTTTCGTGCCACCGGCCACGTGGCCGATCAGCACCGCGGTGGCGGCGCTGGCAATGCCGGGCATGTTGTGGTGTTCGGCCAGCCAGTAGCGGCGGTAGCCCAGTGCATCGGCATGCTGGGCCAGTTCCAGCATGTTGGCGAAGGCGGCAGTGGTATCGCTGCCCTCGCAGACCGGGGCCAGGTCGAGGATCGACAACGGGATCATCAGGGAGTTTCCATCACAGGATCGGCTCTGGATGGGGGCACCCCCGGTCGCGGGCCAGTGCCGGCAGCGGGACGCTGATTCCTGCGACGCGGGTTCAGCCGGCGGCGGCGAAAACCGACGCCACCGTCAGAACGCGCTGGGCTGCGGCTCGGGCAGGGCTTCATCCACCAGCGGCGCGAGCTGCGCATCCAGCGCCACCCGCTCGTCGAACACGAAGCAGCGGCCCTCATAGCCTTCGCCACCGACCGCCTCGAAGTATCCCAGGATGCCGCCATCAAGCTGCAGCACGTTGTCCATGCCGTCGTTGGCCATCCACAGCGCGGCCTTCTCGCAGCGGATGCCACCGGTGCAGAAGCTGACCACGGTGCTGTCCTTGAGCGCCTGCCGGTGCGGCGCCAATGCGTCGGGCAGGTCGGTGAACTTGTGGATCGGCAGCACCAGCGCGTCCTTGAAGGTACCGTACGCCACTTCCTGCAGGTTGCGCGTATCGAGCATCACCACCGGCTTGCCGGCGTCGTCATGCCCCTGCCGCAGCCAGCGCTGCACGGTGGCCGGATCCACGGCGGGCGCACGCGGGTAGTCCAGCGGCTGGCCATCGTCACGGCGGAAGCTGATGATTTCCGGCTTCACCTTGGCCTTGAGCCGGGCGAAGGGCTGGTGTTCGCTGTAACTGGTCTTGACCCGCATGCCGGCGAAGCGTGCATCGGCCTGCAGCGCCGCGTAGAAGGCATCGATGCCCGCCGGCGCGCCGGCCAGGAACAGGTTGATGCCCTCGCCCGCCACCAGCACGGTGCCACGCAGCGCGGCCGCCTCCGCGCGCGCCTGCAGCTGGTCGCACAGGTCCTGGGGAGCGTCGATGACGGCGAAATGGTAGGCAGCGGTGTTGGCGATCATCCGCCCATTTTACCGCCACAGCGCCTGCGGATCAGGGGGGCCGTTCAGCCCCGCAGCAACATGAACGGCAGCAGCACCAGCGCGGCGGCCACGGCCATCCCCAGCAGCACGGCGAGCACATACAGCGGCCGCCGGCGGAACAGGCTGCCGAAGGTCTCGGCGGTGCCATCGCGCAGCGCCTGCTCGCGCTCGGCCCGGATACGCGGGGCGCGCTCGGCCTGGTACTGCGCCATCAGTGCCTTGGCGCGCGGCTGGTCGGCATCCTCGCGCAGCCACAGGCCGCCGTTGGAAATGCCCCAGGGGCTGGGTTCGGTGCGGTACCAGGCGATGCCATGCTGGTCCAGCAGGGTGCAGACATCGGCATATTCATCGTCGCCGACGTGGCGCAGGTTGAGCAGGAGTTTGGCCATGCGCCCATGATACCCGGCGGCGATGCGCTACCCTTGCCGCCCTCGACACTGACCTCCCGGAGACGCCCGATGCGCCGCCTGCTGCTTCCCCTGCTGCTGTCCCTCGTTGCCGCCGGTTGTTCGTCCGAACCGGCCGGCCCGCCGCCGGGCGGCACCATCACCACCTTCGAGCGCATCGATACCCAGGTCGGCAACGGTGCCGAAGCCACCCCGGGCAGCACGGTGACCGTGCACTACACCGGCTGGATCTACGACGAGCGCACCGAGAGCAAGCACGGCAAGACCTTCGACAGCTCGGTCAGCCGTGGCGAGCCGTTCTCCTTCGATCTGGGGGCCGGCCAGGTGATCCGTGGCTGGGATGAAGGCGTGGCCGGCATGAAGGTCGGCGGCAAGCGCACGCTGATGATCCCGCCGCCGTACGGCTACGGCGACCGTCGTGTCGGCCCGATCCCGGCGGGATCTTCGCTGGTGTTCGATGTCGAGCTGCTCGATGTCAAGCACTGAAGCTGCATCGCCGCGCCGCGTCGCCGTCATCGGTGGCGGCCCGGCCGGCCTGTTCGCCGCCGAGCGCCTGCGCGCGGCGGGGCTGGACGTGGACCTGTACGAGGCCAAGGGCTCGCCCGGCCGCAAGTTCCTGATCGCCGGCAAGGGCGGCCTGAACCTGACCCATTCCGATCCGCGCCCGCTGTTCGACAGCCGTTACCGCGAGCAGGCAGGCACGGTCGGCCGCTGGCTCGATGGCTTCGATGCCCAGGCGCTGCGCGACTGGGCGGCCGGCTTCGGCGTGGAGACCTATGTCGGCAGCTCCGGCCGGGTGTTCCCGGTGGACCGCAAGGCCGCCCCGCTGCTGCGCGGCTGGGTGCGCCGGCTGAAGGAACAGGGCGTGCGCCTGCACGTGAACCACCGGTGGCTGGGCTGGGACGAGGCGGGTGCACTGCGCTTTGCCACCGAAACCGGCGACACCACTTCCCATGCCGATGCCACCGTGCTGGCCCTCGGCGGTGGCAGCTGGCCGCAGCTGGGCAGCGATGGCGTCTGGGTGGCGCCGCTGCAGGCCCGTGGCGTGGACATCGCCCCGCTGCAGTCGGCCAACTGCGGCTTCGATGTGGACTGGACACCGTTCTTCGCCGAGCGCCACGCCGGTGCCCCGCTGAAGCCGGTCGTCGCGCACTGGCAGGGCCTGGATGGCCAGCCGCGCGAGCTGCAGGGCGAATGCGTGGTCAGCGCCTACGGCATCGAAGGCAGCCTGGTCTATGCACTGGCAGCGGACCTGCGCGAGACCCTCAACCGCCAGGGCCACGCCACGCTGTGGCTGGATCTGGTGCCCGGCCGTGACGAAGCACGCCTGCTGGCCGACCTGTCGCGCCCGCGCAAGGGCCGCAGCTTCGGCGAGCACCTGCGCCGACAGGCCGGGCTGGATGCGGTGAAGGCCGCGCTGGTGTTCGAAGTGCTGGGCAAGGACGCCGGCAACGATCCGGCCACCGTGGCAGCCACGCTCAAGCGCCTGCCGGTGCCCCTGCTGCGCCCGCGCCCGATGGCCGAGGTGATCAGCACCGCCGGCGGCGTGCGCCTGGACGCGATGGACGATGGGCTGATGCTGCGTGCGCTGCCCGGCGTGTTCTGTGCCGGCGAGATGCTGGACTGGGAAGCGCCGACCGGTGGCTACCTGTTGACCGCCTGCTACGCCAGCGGGCAGCGCGCGGCAGAAGGCGTGATCGCGTGGCTGGGCCGGCGCTGATGCCGCTTACGGCCAGGCCCGGCGCATGCGCACCGAGGCCAGCGACATGCCGCTGGGGTGCGGATAGGCTTCCTCGCGTACGGCAATGAAGCCCTGCCGCTGGTAGAACGGCACCGCATTGAGCGACGCCGACAGCACCACCTCCCGCGCCGGATCGGCCATGGCCAGCAGGCGCGACATCACCGCCTGGCCGATGCCCTGCCCGCCGTGCCCCGGATCAACGAACAGCGCATCGATCTCGTTGCCGTCCCTGTCCAGTACGCCGAACCCCAGCAGCGTCCCCTGCCCGTCTTCGACCACCACGCAGCCGCCCTGCGCCAGCAGGCGCGGGTACTGTGCCGGCGGCGGCGACGCCGACCACGGCGCGATCACCTCCGGCGGGTAGTGGCTGCAGCACAGTTCACGCACGCAACGCGTCCGCAGGGCCCACAGGGCGGCCACATCATCGTGGGTACCGCTACGAAAGTGCATGTCGCCTCCAGGCAGGGCAGACCGTTTCCAGGCCCTGCAGCCTAGCGTGATTTGCTGGCACGCAACGCCTGGATGCGTGCCGGCGGCTGGAACGAATCACTGCGGGCATCGGCCCAGAAGTCATGAAACACCGCGTGGTCGGGCACGCGGCTGAGCAGTTCACCCGGGGCGAGGTACCGGTACAACGATGCCAGCGAACGGATCTCGACAGGCGAAACACGACGCAGGATGTGCTCAGGCCCCAGTTCAGCCGGGTCGTTCAGCCCGGCCGCGCACAGCAGTTCCATCAGGGCATGCAGGGTGTGCTCGTGGTAGCTGTGCACGCGGCTGGCCTTGTCCGGCGCATCCAGGTGCTTCCAGCGTTTCGGGTCCTGGGTGGCGATGCCGGTGGGGCATTTGTCCGAATGGCAGCTCAGCGACTGGATGCAGCCCAGCGCGAACATGAAGCCCCGCCCGGCGTTGCACCAGTCCGCGCCCAGCGCGATGGTGCGGGCGATATCGAAGGCGCTGGTGATCTTGCCGGCCGCGCCGATGCGGATGCGCTCGCGCAGGTCCAGCCCCACCAGCGTGTTGTGCACCAGCAGCAGGGCCTCGTGCATGGGGATACCGACGTGGTCGACGAACTCCGCCGGTGCCGCACCGGTTCCCCCTTCGGCACCATCGACCACGATGAAATCCGGCAGCAGCCCGGTCTCGCTCATCGCCTTGGCAATGCCGAACCATTCCCAGGGATGGCCGATGGCCAGCTTGAAGCCGACCGGCTTGCCGCCGGACAGTTCGCGCAGGCGCGCCACGAACTGCAGCAGTTCCACCGGCGTGGAGAATGCCGAGTGCCGTGATGGCGACACGCAGTCCACGCCCATCGGCACGCCGCGGGTGGCAGAGATCTCGGCGGTCACCTTCGGCGCCGGCAGCACCCCGCCATGGCCGGGCTTGGCGCCCTGCGACAGCTTAATCTCGATCATCTTCACCTGGTCATGCGTTGCATTGGCGATGAAGCGTTCTTCACTGAAGGCGCCCTTGTCATCGCGGCAACCGAAGTAGCCCGAGCCGATTTCCCAGACCAGATCGCCGCCCATCTCGCGGTGGTACGGCGAGATCGAGCCTTCGCCGGTGTCGTGGTAGAAGCCGCCACGGCGCGCGCCTTCGTTGAGCGCGCGGATCGCGTTGGCCGACAGCGAACCGAAACTCATCGCCGAGATGTTGAACACGCTGGCCGAATAGGGCTTGGCGCAGTTGGGCCCGATCAGCACGCGGAAATCATGGTGGCCGATGGTGGTCGGCGCCAGCGAGTGGTTGATCCACTCGTAATCCACCGCGTAGGTGCTGCGCAGGGTGCCGAACGGCACGGTGTCCATCTCGTTCTTGCTGCGCTGGTAGATCAGCGCGCGCTGCTGGCGCGAGAACGGCACGTCCTCCAGGTCGCTCTGCACGAAATACTGGCGGATTTCCGGGCCGATCGATTCCAGGCCATAGCGGAAGTGCGCCAGCACCGGATAGTTGCGCCGCAGCGTGCTGCGCTTCTGCAGCAGGTCCCAGGTGCCCAGCAGCACCATCGCCGCGGTCAGGCCCACGCCCCAGTACCAGGCCGGCCAGATCAGGGCCAACCACAGGCACAGCGGAAACAGCAGGATGGCGAGCAGGTAGGCAAGATACCGGTGCATGGCGTTCCTCGGTTGCAGCTGCCCCGAGTCTACCCGACACGCGATAAACGGCTACAGACGCTCGTCCACCACCGTGCGTGGCCACACCGATTTGACGTCGTAGACCACGCCGCCCGGCGCCAGCAGCGCCTGGATCTGCTCCGTGGTCATGGCCTTGAAGCGCGCATGCGCCACCGCCAGCACCACGGCATCGTAGCCATGGGCGAGCGGTGCCGGGATCCAGTCCACGCCCTGTCCTTCCAGTGCCGCCGGCCCTACCCAGGGATCGACCACCTGCACCTGCGCACCACCGGCACCCAGCTGCACGGCCAGGTCCAGCGCACGGCTGTTGCGCAGGTCCGGGCAGTCCTCCTTGAAGGTGACACCCAGCACCAGCACGCGCGCGGGAACCGGCGCACTGCCACGGGCCCGGAGCAGTGCCAGCACGCGTTCGGCCACATGGTCGCCCACGCGGTTGTTGACCTGGCGCGCGGTGTGGATCAGGTCGGGGTGGTAACCCACGCTCTCCGATTTGTGCAGCAGGTAGTAAGGGTCCACGCCGATGCAGTGCCCACCGACCAGGCCCGGGCGGAACGGCAGGAAGTTCCACTTGCTGCCGGCGGCGTCCAGCACATCCTGGGTATCGATGCCGAGCCGGTTGAAGATCAGCGCCAGTTCGTTGACCAGGGCGATGTTCACATCACGCTGGATGTTCTCCACCACCTTGGCGGCTTCAGCCACGCGGATGGAGGTGACCGGGAACGTGCCGGCATGGATGATGCGGGCATACAGCCCATCGATCACCGCAGCGACCTGTGGCGTGGACCCGGAGGTGATCTTGCGGATGTCGGCCAGCCGCCGGTTGCGGTCACCGGGGCTGACCCGCTCGGGGCTGTAGCCGCAGTAGAACCCCTGGTTGAAGCGCAGGCCGGAACCGGCCTCCAGCAAGGGCACGCAGACCTCTTCGGTGGTACCCGGGTAGACGGTGGATTCGTAGATGACCAGATCGCCGGCGCGCAGGTGCCGCGCGATCAGACGGGTCGCCGAGCGCAGCGGCTCCAGGTCCGGCTGTTCGTAGGCATCGATGGGCGTGGGCACGGTGACGATGTAGACGTTGCAGGCCTCCAGCACGGCCTCATCGCTGCCAAAGCGCAGATGTACCGCTGCGGCAAGCTCGTCGGGCTCCATTTCCAGCGTATGGTCCTGGCCAGCCTGCAGTTCGGCGATGCGGCCGGCATCGATGTCAAAGCCCAGCGTCGGCTGCAGGCGCCCGAAGGCCACCGCCAGCGGCAGGCCGACATAGCCCAGCCCGACGACCGCGATGCGCGGTTCGGCCTGCGCGCCGATCGATGCGCTCATCGGCGCACCTGGCAACGTCGTGGCGACGGGATCATGGCAATACCGCAGGCATCAGCAACAGGGCCGGACAGCGTACCGGCGCCGGCCAGTGCCGCCAAGGGCAAAAGGTCAGGAGCCCAGCGCGACGGCCGGCGGCTCCAGTTCGCCATCGGCCCCGGTCCAGGCCTGCAGCAGGCGCATGAATCCATCGCTGGCCGGTGCCGGTGGCCCGGCAAACCCCGACCAGGGGCTGTCGATGATCTGCGAGAGCACCTCGGCATCGATCTGCCGCGTGCCCATGGTCCAGCGCGGGAACGCCCGGCGCGCGATGGTGCCTTCGCACAGCAGGTGCAGGCCACTGTGGCTGCGTGCGTTGGCGATGCGCGGGTAGACGGAGGCAATGCCATCGTCCGGGCCTTCCAGGAACTGCAGGAAGCGGCGGCCATCGAACATCAGCACGCCGGTGACCCCGGCCACGCGGTTGAAGGCGGTGGCATCGGCCAGCAACCGGTCCAGATCGGCCGGCCGCAGCAGGTCCCGCGCATCACTGACATAGACGATCGCATGCAGTGACATGGTGGGCTCCTGCCAATGGAGCCCTGACTATGACATGAATAGGCGAATCGGGATAGTCGGTCACAGATCGAAACCGTGACGCCGTGGCTGGCGCGCGATCCGCCCAACGTGCTCGCATCGGCTACAATCGCCGCCGCGCTGCACGCCCGGATGGCGAAACTGGTAGACGCATCGGACTTAAAATCCGCCGGGGGCAACCCCATGCCGGTTCGATCCCGGCTCCGGGCACCAGAGCGCTGTAGACGGCGATGCGCTGACGATTACCACGCGCCTCACCCCAGCGGCCGCGAGAACACGTTCACCAGGCTGCCATCGGGATCACGCAGCAGCAGCGAACGGTTGCCCCAGGGCATCACCGTGACCGGCATGACCATCTCCACGCCCTGCAGCTGCATGCGCTGGGCCACCGCATCCACATCGTCCACTTCGAACTCCAGGATGGCCGAACGGTTGGCCGCCGCGATCGCGGCCCCGGCATTGAAGCGCTGCACCAGCTGTGCCGAACTGATGGCCAGGACCGCACCGGGCAGGCGCAGCTCGGCGAAACCTTCGGCAAGGTGCATCGGTTCCACGCCGGAAAGCAGGTGGTAGAACGTGACCAGCGGATCGAATGCCTCGGTGACCAGGCGGACGGACGCGAATTTCATGGAAGACTCCTGTTGAAGGGAGCCCGCACCGTATCAGCCGCTACTGTCAGTTTCTGGCAGCAGTGACTGGCCATGGTCCGGCCGGCGGCGGCGCCATTCCCGCAGCAGCTGCTGCCGTGTGCCGGGGTAGACCCCGTCCATCGGCGCCGCCTGGCGGATGCGATCGGTGCGGAAGTTGCGGAAGTCGTTGCGCCCTTCACACCAGCACATCAACACGCGCGACTGGTCGAAGTACACCAGGGCGAACGGCCAGACCACGCGCCGGGAGACCCCGCCTGCGGCATCCTCGTAGGTGATCTGCAGCCTGCGCCGTTCACGGATGGCAGGGCGCAGCAGGTCCAGGGCCGGGCCGGGCGGCGCCCTGCCTGGCCCCGTTCCCACCAGCAGGGCCGATTCGTGCAGGTCACGCCGCAGGTCCGGCGGCAGCACCGCGCCCACCTTGGCCAGGACGGCGCTGGCCCCCCGCGCCAACGCCGCATCGCCACGGTCGGCGACCCAGCGCATGCCCAGGACCAGCGCATCCAGTTCTTCGGCACTGAACATCAACGGCGGCAGCAGGAACCCCGGCCTCATCTGGTAGCCGACACCGCGCTCCCCCTCGATGTCCGCCCCCTGCGCCTGCAGGCTGGCGATATCGCGATAAAGCGTGCGCAGGCTGACGCCGGTCTGCGCGGCCAGCACCTGCCCGCTGACCGGGCGGCGATGGCTGCGCAGCACCTGCAGCAGGGCAAGGAGGCGTTCTGATCGGGACACCCGGGCATCGTATGCCGCCCCCGGCACGGGCGCCATCGCCCGGGCCCGGACACACGCCTCCGGCGCGATGGCACAATGGTGCGGACGGGAATGCCATCCCTGCCTGATGCCCCCTGGAGCCGACGCATGAAGCCCGCCCTGCTGCTTTCCTTCCTGCTCGCGCTGGCCAGCACACCGGCGCTGGCACAGTCCTATGCCACCGGCGACCGGCAGTCCGACGGCAGCGTCCGCACCCGCTACAGCGATGGTTCCTATGGCAGCAGCCAGCGCGATGCCAATGGCACGGTGCGCAGCCGCTTCAGTGACGGCCGCTCTTCGACATCGCGCACGGACAGCAACGGGCACACGCGCACCACCTACAGCGACGGCAGCTACTCCGCTTCGCGGACCGATTCGAACGGCCAGACCCGCACCACCTACAGTGATGGCAGCTATTCGACGTCGCGCACGGACAGCAACGGTGAAACACGCACCACCTACAGCGATGGCAGTTACTCGATCTCGCGCACCGATTCCAATGGCCAGACCCGCACCCGCTCCAGCGGTGGCATGTCCAGCCGGCATGCCGACCGTGGCGTGGGCAGCCGCTGAACCTGCCGGGCGTCAGATCGCCTGCGAGTAACGCGGCGCGGCCTGTGCCTGGCGCAGGTACGGATCGAAGCACATCGCCAGCAGGCGCAGCAGTGGCCGGCCCGGTTCACTGGCACGCACCACGCCCTGCTCGATCCGCGCCAGCCCGTCCTGCTGCAGCTGCGCCACAGCCTGCAGGTCATCGGCGAAGTAGCTGTCGAAGTCCACACCATGGCGCATGGCCAGCGCACGCCCGTCCACTTCGCCCTGGCACATCAGCTGCTGGATCAGTTCCGCGCGCAGGCGATCATCGGCACTGAGCGCCACGCCACGCCAGACCGGCAGGTGCCCACCGTCGACCAACGCTTCCCACGCCGGCAGATCCCGCGGGTTCTGGCTGTAGGTGCTGCCGATGTGGCTGATCGCGCTCACGCCCAGCCCCACCAGGTCGGTGTCGGCATGGGTGGTGTACCCCATGAAATTGCGGTGCAGCTGGCCAGCGCGCTGTGCGCGGGAAAGATCCTCTTCGGGAAGGGCGAAGTGGTCCATGCCGATGTACTGGTAACCGGCAGCCGACAGGCGTTCGACCGCCAGGCCCAGCAGCGCCAGCTTCTGCTCCGGTGCCGGCAGGCGTGCTTCGTCGATCTGGCGCTGCGCGCGGAACAGGTGCGGCAGGTGCGCATAGCCATACACGGCCAGGCGGTCCGGGCGCAGGGCAAGCACCTGCTCCAGGGTGCGTCCGAAGCCCTGCAGCGTCTGGCCGGGCAACCCGTAGATCAGGTCAACGTTGACCGAACGCATGCCCTGGTCACGACAGGCGCGCAGGATGGCCAGCGTCTGCCGTACACCCTGCACGCGGTTGATCGATGCCTGCACCTGAGGGTCGAAATCCTGGATGCCCAGGCTGGCACGGTTGAACCCCAGCCGGGCCAGCAGGGCCACATCCCCGGCGTCGATGAAGCGGGGATCCAGTTCGATGGAAAAATCGCGCTGGGCGGCGCTGCTGAAATCAAAACGGCGGCGCAGGCCTTCCACCAGGGCCGACATCGCCGCGGCATCGAGGAAGTTCGGTGTACCGCCGCCCAAGTGCAGCTGGATCACCTCGCGCCCATCGGCGAACTGCGGCGCCAGCAGATCGGCCTCGGCCAGCACGCGCGCCACGTAGCCGTGGCCACGGCTGCGATCGCGGGTGATGACCCGGTTGCAGCCACAGTAGAAGCAGGGGCTGGTGCAGAACGGCACGTGCACGTAGAGCGACAATGCCCGCGCGGCCTGGTTGCTGCCGGCGATGGCCTCGCGCAGGGCCGGTTCGCCAAAGCCATCATGGAAATGCGGGGCCGTGGGATAGGAGGTATAGCGCGGGCCGGGGCGATCGTGCCGGCGCAGCAGGTCCGGATCGAAGGTCCAGGCCAGGCCACCGGCGGCAGGCGGGAAGGTATCCATGGCCCGCAGCATCGCGCCGGGGGCCGCCGCACGCCTTGACCGAAATCAATCGCGGCCGGGCATGCCCACGATCGGCAGTGCTACCTGCGGCCAGCGCAGCATCTGGTAGCGCTTCCAGAAGGTATCGCCGATGCGCGCGGCGACCTCGTCGGCCAGCTGCTGCATGCCGGGGTTGCCGCACTCGGCCGTGGTCTGCCGGAACAACGCCAGCCAGCGGTCGAACAGATCGCGGTCCAGGTCGATGGCCATGTGCTTGGACATCGGCGCGCCCTTGAAACGGCGCGTGCCGCGCAGCATCGCCGACCAGAAATCCACCAGCTGTGCCAGGTGCGCGGGCCAGTCATGCACATGGGCATCGAACACCGGGCCCAGGCGTTCCTCCAGGCGCACGCGCGCATAGAAGTCATGCACCAGGCGGGTCACTTCCGCCTCGCTGCACAGATCGGGCGACGCAGTCGTGGCAAGGGGTTGGGAAGCAAGGCTCATCGCAGGTACCGGTGGATCGCAGGCAGTGTGCCGCGCGTGGGCGGCGGCGCCGTTGATCTGGATCAATGTCGGCGCAGGTTCCGGCACCTAGGCTGACCCCGCCTGCAACAGGCGTCGCTGCCATGTCCGTGCCGGACGCTGCGCAGTATACGCCCCTCCCTTTCCTGCCCACCCGCGAGCCCATGAACACACCGTCCTTCGGCCATCGCCTGCCACGGCTCCAGCACTGGGGGTCCATCCTGTGGCCCAGCTTCATCGCCGCCGGCCTGGCCTGCCTGGTGTTTTTCGCCTGCGTGGACCCGCTGCAGCTGCGCGCCATCAGCTTCCCTTCCCACGCCATCAGCCGTGAAGCGGGCTATACGATCGGCTTCTTCATGTTCTGGGGAATCACCGCGCTGTCCAGCGCGATCACCGGTTACCTGCTGCGCCCTCCGCCGCGTCCGGCGGAGGATGACCAGTGCCCGCTGGGCTGACCATGCCCCGCCCCGCACCCCGCCCCCTCCGCATGCGCCGCCGCTGGCACTGGCGCCCGGCACTGAACACCGCCCTGCTGCTGGCGTTCTACCTGCTGCCCTGGCTGCGCTGGGACGGTCGCCAGGCCGTGCTGTTCGATCTGGCTGCACGCCGCTTCGATCTGTTCGGGCTGACCTTGTGGCCGGGCGATGTCGGGGTGCTGGTGGGGCTGATGGCCGTACTGGCCACGACCCTGGCCCTGCTGACCCATCTGGCCGGCCGGATCTGGTGCGGGCATGCCTGCCCGCAGACGGTGTGGAGCGGTGCCTTCACCTGGATCGAACGTGGCATCGGCCGCTGCGTGCGCCAGCCACGCTGGGCACGCGCGCTGACCCTGCTGGCCTGGGCTCTGCTGGCCCTGTGGACGGGCATCACCTTCGTCGGGCTGTTCAGCCCGGTCCAGGCCCTGCTGGCCGGCGTTCCCATGCTGCGCTGGCGTGGCTGGGAGATCTTCTGGGTGCTGTTCTATGCGGCTGCCACCTGGGGCAATGCCGGGTTCCTGCGCGAGCAGGTCTGCCGCACGCTGTGCCCCTTCGCCCGCATGCAGCCACTGCTGGCCGACCCATGGACGCCACGCATGCTGTACGACCCGCGCCGCGGTGAACCGCGCGGGCAGCGCCCTGCCGGCCTGGGCGGCGTGATGGGCCGTGGACGCGGCCTGCTGGACCCCACGACCGCGCAGGACTATGCCTTCCGCGCCGCACACCCGCAGCTGGCGGGCCCGATGCCCCGGTTTCCCGCCGATCGCCTGGGCGATTGCCTGGCCTGTGATGCCTGCGTAGCGGCCTGCCCGGTGCAGCTGGACATCCGCCAGGGGCCGCAGGCCGACTGCCTGGCCTGCGGCGCCTGCCAGGACGCCTGCGATGATGTCCAGCGCAGCGCCGGCTTCGGCCGCTCCCTGGTGCGCTACCGCAGCCCGGCCACGATGGCCGGCCAGCGCGGGCACTTCATGCGCCCGCGCACCCTGGCATTGCTGGGTCTGCTGCTGGCCCTGCTGGCCTGCGGCGCCTGGCGGCTGGGCTGAATCAGCGCAGTTCGCCCCCCGCATGCGGCGGCACCAGCTGGGCGCGCCGCACGATGCCCAGCTGCTCGATGATCAGCGCCATTTCATTGGTGACATCCGTCCGGGTCGTACCCTGGGGCACAAGCCGGTCGAGCACCTCCTGGTAGGTGTTCCAGAACTCTGGACCGCATCCGTGCTTCTGGTAACTGGATTCAAGCTCGCGACGTACCCGTTCAGCCAAGCCATGCATGCCGTATTGCATACGACCTCCCTTGGACTTGTATCTGATGCATTGACGTTCAACCAGCCCGGTTCTCCCCCGTCAGGTTACTGAACTTTCACCTGCGCTTGATTCAAATTAGTCACAGTTTTCACGTCAGGTCAATGACATACCCCTACTTTCTTGATCGAAAATATTAATCGTTCACGAAAATCGACGCCGTGCAGCGTTCCTCGGGACCGACCCCATCACGACACCCCCCTCCCTGGATCGATCCCTCGCTCGCCAAGGCAGGCAGCAGATCGCGGAACGATGCCATCCCCTCATACCGCGCAATGAACCCGCCGTCGGTCACAGATTGACACCACAAGCGCCGGCACATTCGCCCTTTTGTTAAGCATGCTTTATTTTTCGTCCCCGCAGGAAACTAGCTGCTGACGCTTCCTGATTCCTCTGCCGTGCCGCTGCCCGCCGCGTCGCGCGTGGCCACATCGCTGGCGCATCCTTCGCCTCCTGACGGGAACAGCACTGGATACTTCTGTTGCAGCATGTAGCGTCGCAACTGTGGAATCGCCTTGTTTTTAGGCCATTGCGACACAGCCGATCGCGACACTCCAAACAATTTCGCCAGGTCCGAATCGGTTCGCAGGCCGAGCCTGTCACGCACGTAGTACTTGCTCCACACGACAAACATCGCCGGCATCCATGGGCTAGGAACCTTTATTTTCCCGGCAAGGTTTCTTGCGAATCCAACTGTTAAGCTCGCTTGCATAGATGAAGACTCTCGGCCAACGACTCAGACATGCGATGAAGGACGCCGGGCTGCCACGCCCGGTGGATCTCGCCAACGCCTCGCACTCCACCACGGCAACCGTCAGCAACTGGCTCAAGGACCGGGTGAAGGCGGACCACGTAAAAGCGGAACAGCTGTTCCGCATCGCCGATGCCGTGAAAATGGACGCGCGCGAACTGCTGTTCGGCCCGCGCGGCCGCAGCATCGGCGAGGACGGCCCCGGCTACGCCTACAACGCCATCGAAAAATCCCACTGGGTGAACAGCTTCGCCCTGGTCTCGGAGATGCTGCAGCAGCCCGAACCGGCCATCGGCCTGGAACGGCAGGCGGTGCTGACCCTGATGGCCTACGACCTGCTGGTTGAGGGCGTGAGCCGCGGCAGGATCGTGCGCGTGCTGGACACCTCGCTGTAGCGCTGCGCGCCCTGCCCGGCCCTGCTACGATGGCGCCCGATGGGAATGGGGCTTCCCGATAACCGCCTTGTGGCTGATGGCTCCTGCTGTGACGAACCCGGTGTTCGTCGATGGCAGGGTGTGCCCGTCGTCGCGAACACCATCGAACCTGCCGATGGAGGCGAGTGGATGAACAACTATGTGCTGGTGTTCCTGGGCGGTGGCGCGGGCGCGTGCCTGCGCCATTTCTGCAACCTGATCGGGTCGCGCGTGGTGGTCGGCAGCAGCTGGCCGTGGGCCACCTTCCTGGTCAACATCAGCGGCGCCATCCTGATGGGCGTGGTGGTGGAAGCCTTCGCACTGCGCAACGGGGCTTCGCCGCAGCTGCGCCTGCTGCTGACCACCGGCATCCTCGGCGGCTACACCACGTTCTCGACGTTCTCGCTGGAAATCGGCCTGCTGCTGCAGCGTGGCCAGCACGGCCTGGCCGCGTTGTATGCCGGTGGTTCGGTCCTGCTGGGCGTGGCCGGCCTGTTCGCCGGCATGAAGCTGGCCCGCCTGGTGATGGGGTAAGACTCAGGCCGCCTCGGGCAGGTGCCCGCGCCATTGCCGCGGCGACTGCCCGGTGTGCGCCTTGAACGCCCGTGACAGGGCCGCCTCGCTGCCATAGCCGACCTCATCTGCAATGCGCTTGAGCGGCTGGCCCTGGCGCAGCGCCTGCTGGGCCAGGCCCACCCGCCAGCCTTGCAGGTACTGGCCCGGCGTGGTGCCCAGCGCCTGGCGGAAGGCTTCGGCAAACACCGTGCGCGACATGCCGGCCACATCGGCCAGGCTGGCCAGGGTCCAGGGGTGTGCCGGCTGTTCGTGCACGGCCACCAGCGCCAGCCGCAGGCGCGGATGCCCCAGCCCGGCCAGCAGTCCTCCGCGCACCTGGCCACTTTCCATCAGGTAGCGCAGCACCTGGATCATCACCACTTCGAACAGGCGGTTGACCATCGCGGTGCGGCCGCAGCGCTGGGTGAACGCCTCGTCGAACAGCAACGCCAGCGTGCCCTCGGCGCCCTCCAGCGCGCGCAGCGGCAGGCAGATCACATCCGGCAGCGCCGCACTGATCGGATTGAAGCGGCCGCCTTCAAAGCGCAGGTTGGCGCAGGCCATGTCCGCGCCGTGTTCCGGGTCGCTGATGAAGCGATGCGCCAGTGGCCGGGGGTACAGCAGCAGGCTCGGTTCATCGATTTGCAGGGTCTTCTGCTGGTGCACCACCTGCAGGGGGCCACGCCGCACCAGGTGCAGCTGACCCTCTTCGCCCTGCCCGTCCAGCACGTTGATGCCGCACAGTGCTCCGGCGTTGAACATCGATGCGGAGACCGAGAAACGCTCCAGCAATACCGCGAGACGATCGACCATGGCCGGACTCCAGATCAAAACACATTGATTCGATATGACGGATCGTAGCGCAGCCCACCCGGAGCGGAAACTGCGCAATCACGGCATGCCCGCGGCCCACCGGACACGCAGGATGCCGCCGTGCCCTGCGGGAAGACCGGTTATCACGGAAATTTGAACTTCCCCGCGCCGTCGGTGATCCGCCGGAATTTCATTGTTTATCAATGTGTTGAATCACCGAGGTGGCCGTTGCCAGCGTCGTGTGGATGGCCGGTCAAGTCCGCCGGACGGTCGGTCAACTCTGCCTGCGGGGCGGCGCCCTACCGTGCGTCACCGGCCCGGCACCCGCCGCCGGCCCACCCTGACCACACGGAGATCCTGCCCATGAAGCCCCTCGTTCCCTCGCTGCTGGCCGCCGCACTGGCCCTGACCGCCGGTACCACCGCCATGGCCGCCGACACCCCGGCCACAGACGCCGCCACACCGACTATCGTGCTGGTGCACGGTGCCTTCGCCGATGGCTCGTCGTGGAGCAAGGTGATTCCACTGCTGCAGGCCAAGGGCCTGCGCACGGTCGCCGTACAGAATCCGTTGACTTCGCTGGAGGATGACGTGGCAGCCGTGCAGCGCGCGGTGCGTGCGCAACCCGGCCCGGTCATCCTGGTCGGCCACTCCTGGGCCGGCAGCGTGATCACCCAGGCCGGCAATGACGCGAAGGTCGCATCGCTGGTCTACGTGGCCTCGTTCGCACCGTCGGCCGGTGAAAGCTCGATCGATGGCCTCAAGGCGTTCCCCGCGCCGGAAGGCCAGAAACACCTCGATGCGGATGCCGACGGCTTCCTGACCATGTCGCCGGCCGCCATTGCCCGTTACTTCGCGCAGGATGTCAGTGCCGCCGAAGCCCGCCTGATCGCTGCCACGCAGGGACCGGTGAAGGGCGCCGCGTTCGAGCAGACCCTCACCACCGCCGCCTGGACGCAGAAGCCATCGTGGTACATCGTGGCCGGCAAGGACCAGATGATCGCGCCGGCCGGGCAGCGCGCGCTGGCGAAGAAGATCGGTGCGCACACGGTGGAACTGCCGACCAGCCATGTGCCGATGCTGTCCAGCCCCCAGGCCGTGGCCCGTGTGATCGAAGAGGCCGCACACGCCGCACCGCATTGATCGTACCCGGAGGACGGGGCCCGGCATCGCCGCCGGGCCCCGCCGTCAGCACAGGATCAGAACGATACCTGCGCGCGTACGCCGACGGTGTTGCCCGAATCCGGGCCCTGGAAGCTGCCCACCTTGTTGTCGGTCTTCCAGTGCACGTAGTTGAGCATCAGCCGCGACCAGTTGTTGAGGTACCAGTTCAGGCCCACCGTCCAGGCGGTGCCTTCGCCACCACGTGCGGCATCGAGGTAGTCGTAGCGGTCGTAGCGCGCCGCCAGTTCGAAGGCACCGATGCCGCCCTCCTGCACCGGACGCAGCACCCGGGTGGTGCCCCAGACGCCCGAGCGGCTGCTGAAGCCCGGGCGCTCGCCCGTGATGAGCCAGCCGGCGTAGATCGAGGTGGCCTTCTGGTCCACCGCATCGACCGTGCGCGATTCGATGGTGCGCACGGTGTGTTCGCCGAATGCCCACAGGCTGCGGTACACACCGCCGAATTCCAGGCCCCAGGCACGGTTGTCGGTGACATTGGCAATCGAGCTGGCCGACACCCGCACATTGCCGTTCCATCCCAGCGCCACCGGCGAGGTCTTGTTGATGCTGGTGACATCGTTGCCGAGGTCTTCGTACCAGTACCAGCCCCCCAGGTGCATGAAGCCCTGCTGCCCGCGCAGCGGGTTCCAGTGCGCGCGCAGCAGGTAGGCGATGGTATCGCTGGCGGTGCTGGCGTTGCCGATGTCATCACCGGTCACGGCCAGGCTGGCGTGCCAGCCATCCCCGATGACCTTGGTGGTGATGCCCAGCCCGTAGTAGCCGCTCTGCTGCGCACCCACCGAGGCCACCGCGTTGCGTGACATGAACGGTGTATTGGTGCCGCTGGTGCCGCCATCCAGGCTGCGGTCCTTCAGCTTGTTGCCGATGTAGACCTCGGTGGGCAGGTTGCCCAGGCGCGTGTCCCAGGACAGGTAGGTATCCTTCAACGACACCGTGTTGCCGGCGAAATCGGCGTCGATCTTGTAGCCGAGCGCGCCCATCTGCCCTTCGGCCCCCAAGCGGCCGCTGGCCAGGTCGGTACCGGTGATGTTGCGCGTGGGGAAACCCGAGCCGTGCGTGCTGCTGAAATCGACCAGCACGCGGCCACGCGGGTGGAAGGTGAACTGGCCATCGCTGCTGCGGAACTCGGGCCCACCTTTGCGCCAGCGCACGTTGCCGCCCCCGCCGGTGGCCGCCAGCTGTGCGACCTGGGCCTGCAGGATGGCCATGTCGTCCTGGCGGGTATCGGCGATGACGGCAGCGACCTGCGCCTGTACCGGATCGGCGGCGCGTGGGGCCGATGGGGTGGCCGGGGCTTCACCTGCGGGAGCCGCATGCTCCAGCGCGGCCAGTCGTGCGTTGAGCGCCTCCAGCAGTGCCGCCTGCTGGCGCAGCTGTTCGGCCTGCTGCTGGACCTGCGCGCGCAGCTCGGTTTCGGTGGAAGCAGGGGCGGCCAGCGCCGGCGACGCGGCCAGTGACAGGCAGGCGCCTGCGGCCGCTGCAACAGCGGCACGGTGCAGAAGATTCATCAATGTCTCCCGGATGAGATGGAAGGCGTGCGGCTCAGTCGCCGCTGCCGTCGTCGTCGTGCGAGGGCGCCGTGGCCGTCGATGGGGCCGCCGGCGGGCCACCCAGCGGTGCCAGTTGCCTGGGCGCAGCGCCCAGGTAGCCGTGGCTGCGCGCCCAGGTCGCGAACAGGCGCGGCCATTGGCCGACCAGCGAACCGGGTACGCCCAGGCCCCAGCTGTGTCCGCCCTTTTCGAACAGGTGCAGTTCGGCGGGAATGCCGGCGCCATGCAGCGCCTGGTACATCGCCACGCTGTGGCCGACGTCCACCGTGCGGTCATCCACGGCCTGGGCCAGGAACACCGGCGGCATGTCCGCGCGCACATGCGCTTCCACCGAATAGGCCTGCTCCGCGTCGGGCTGGGTGCCCAGTTCACGACGCGAGCGGGTCTTGTCCAGCGGCGCGCGCATCGACACCACCGGGTAGATCATGCCCACGAAATCCGGGCGCGCCGACAGCTGGTCGGCGGCATCCACCGGCGCGTAGAACGGCGCGTCGAACCGCGTGGCGACGATGCCGGCCAGGTTGCCACCGGCAGAGAATCCGATCGCACCGATCCGCTGCGGGTCAACGCCCAGCTCGCCCGCACGGGCACGCAGCAGGCGCATCGCACGCTGCCCATCCTGGAACGGCGACACCGGCGCCCAGCCATCGGCCGGCAGCCGGTAATACACCACCGCGGCGGTGACGCCGAGCGACTGCAGCCACTGCGCGGTGGGCCGGGCCGCCCCGCCGATCTGGATGCGGAAGTAGCCGCCACCGCCGAAGATCACCACGGCCGTGCCATTGGGCTGCGCGGGGCGATAGATGTCCATGCGGGCATCACTGACACCGGAGACCGCGCCCTTGGCACTGCCCTCGGCCCCCACTTTTTCCGGGCCACGCGCACGCTGCTGCCAATGGCCCTCGGGCCACAGGTGAACGACCTCGGGCGCAGCACCCGGTGCAATCGCCGGTTGTGCCTGGCTGGCGCCGGCGACCAGCAGGCCCAGCAGCAGGCCCGCAGCAAGCCGGTGGCCTGCCTTCATGATGTGTTTCATCGTCCCCCCTCCCAAGGATTCGACTGATGGATGACCGCGCACGCAACGCCGCAGCGGTGAACCATTGTTGAACGTTGCTGTCCGCTTCAGCGATAACCCATTGGGACTAGTGCCGGTGCAGGGGCATGGCGCAGCGCACACTGGCGGCACGGCGCTGCCGATGGCATCGGCGGCGCGACTTGGCCTGATCGGGCGGCATCTGCCGATGACAGGCCAACGACAGGTAGCCACCGGCGCCACACGCTACAGTCCGCCACGGACTGGCGGGCCGCACCGGCCGCCGGCCCACCGTCCCCCTGTGGCCTGCACGCACCGACAATGACACCCCACGATACGTTCCTGCTGGTCACCGCACTGGCCAGCGTGCTGTTCCTGGTCTTCCTGATCGTCTCGCGCCTGCACGTGCACCCGCTGCTGGCGCTGCTGGTCACCTCGATCGGGGTCGGCCTGGTCACCGGCATGCCCGGTGCCGCGCTGCTGGGTTCGATTACGGCCGGCGCGGGCAAGACCCTGGGCGCCATCGGCCTGGTGGTCGCGCTGGGCGCGATGCTTGGCAAGATCCTCGCCAGCACCGGGGTGACCGAAGGCGTGGCGGACATCGTGCTGCGCCGGACCTCCGAACGCGCGCTGCCGTGGGCAATGGCCGGCCTGGCCTTCGTCATCGGCATTCCGATGTTCTTCGAAGTCGGCATGGTGGTGCTGCTGCCGCTGATCTTCGCCGTGGCCAAGCGCCTGCAGCAGACGTCTACCCGGCCCGGCTCGGCCTATGTCTATGCCGGCGTGCCGGTGATCGCCGCACTGGCGGCGATGCACGGCATGGTGCCGCCGCATCCGGGCCCGTTGACCGCGATCGCCACGCTGCAGACCAGCGTCGGCCCGACGCTGGTCTATGGCTTCATCGCTGCCGTGCCGGCCATCGTGCTGGCCGGGCCGGTGTATGCCAGCTTCATCGCGCGGCGCCTGCAGGTACGGCCGGACGCAGCCCTGATCGAGCAGTTCACCCCGACGCGCCACGCGGACGATGCGCCCGCGGCGCGTCCCGGCCTGGCGCTGGGCATCTTCGCCTCGCTGCTGCCGGCGCTGTTGATGCTGTCGCATGCGCTGGGCGAGCTGGTGGTACCGGCCAGCTCAGCGCTTGCACCGCTGCTGGCGTTCTTTGGCCATCCCATCATGGCGATGCTGGTCGGCGTGCTGTTCGCCATGGCCACGCTGGCCCGGCACCGCGACCGTGCGCACCTGCGCGATGAACTCAGTGCCAGCCTGAAGCCGATCGCCGGCGTGCTGCTGATCATCGCCGGCGGCGGCGCTTTCCAGCAGGTACTGACCGACGCGAAGGTCGGTGATGCCATCGTCAGCCTCAGCCACCAGTTCGCGCTGTCGCCGCTGCTGCTGGGCTGGGTGATCTCGATGCTGCTCTCGGTATCGACCGGGTCGGCCACGGTCGGCATCGTCGGCGCCGCCGGCCTGCTGGCGCCGCTGGCCGCCAGGGGTGCCGACATCAATGCGCCACTGCTGGCGCTGTCGATCGGCTGCGGCTCGCTGTTCTTCAACTATGCCAACCACGCCGGCTTCTGGCTGGTGAAGGAATCCTTCGGCATGTCGATGTCCGAAGCCACCTGGACCAATGCGATCACCCAGTCGATCGTGTCGCTGGTGGGGCTGGGCATGGTGCTGCTGATGAACCTGTTCCCGGCGCTGGGCTGAGCGCCGCACAGCCCGATACGCCCCTGGAACGGCGTGGGCCGTCCCAGGGGCTGCAGCCGGTGCTGCGACTTACTTGGCCAGCTCGGTGTTGGTCGAATTGACCCAGCCCTTGTTGCCCAGCTCGTCTTCCACTTCCCACATCATCCCTTCCTTGCTGCCGGTCGGGTACAGCAGCATGCCCGGGTCGAGGCTGCGCACGGCCGCACCGGTGCCCTTGGCGTTGCCCAGCAGGCGCGCCGGCTTGGTCACGCGCAGCGCCTGGCTGACGTTGGCCGCCGACGCATCGGCCGGCAGTGCGCCCAGCTGGGCAATGATGTTGCTGTACGCCTGCAGGTAGGCCAGGGTGATGACCTGGCCGATTTCGGTGTTGGCATAGCCACTGGCACCGGCACCGCCCCAGTTGCTGCCGGTGAACAGGCTGCCGCTGGCGCCCCAGCCCAGGTCGGTCTTCTTGGCGTTGCCTTCGGCCATGGCGACCTGCTCGGACGAGCGCACATCGGTGACGGTCAGCACCACGTCGGCGGTCTTCTTCTTGAAGTTCAGGCCACCGACCAGACGGCCGGCATCGCCCCCCATCAGGCCACCGATCAGGCCGCTGATGGCATTGCCACCGGCATTGTTGTTGGCACCGATCAGATCGGGAACCATCACGTAGTCGGCCGCCTTGATCTGGCCCTTGCCGATGTTCGCGCCACGGCGCAGTTCGCCGTCGGCGGCCAGATCGCGTTCGCCACGCGCGGCCGCCATGCCCACGCCACGGTCGACCAGCGTGAAGCAGCGCGATTTGTTGATGAACACCTTGATCAGCTTGGACGGTGCCGGCAGCTGCTGGCCGGTCCACCAGTTGGTGCCGTCCTCCGGCTCGATCACCGAGATGGTGCCCAGCGGCTTGGCGCAGGTTGGAATTTCCGCCACCTGCTGCTTGCGTATTTCCTGTGCGCTCTGCCGCTGCGCCATTGCCGGCGGGACAGCCATCATCGCCACGATCGCCGTTGCCAGCGCCGCGCCCCCCATGTTCCCCTTACGCATGATCCAATCGCTCCGTGATTCGGGTGTGCTGATGCGGGTGCCAGGTGGCAGCCCGTAGCCACGCAAGTCACCCTGGACCCTCACGCTGGCGTCGCAATGGTAAATCGGTTACATGACGTTCATCCAGCGGATATGTCGCTGAATAGGCACTTTCCGGCTTTGCCGATCGTGGCCAACGATGGGATCAGGCCACCGGAAGGGTTCCACCGTCCACCACATACTCGACACCGGTGATCGAGGCCGCCAACGGCGAGGCCAGGAAGCCGATCAGGTTGGCCACTTCCTGCGGTTTCGCCGGGCGCCCCAGGGGAATGCCGCCCAGCGCCTGCATGATCAGCCGCTTGCCGCCTTCGTAATCGGTGCCGGCCTCGCTGGCCAGGCGCTCGGCCAGGGCCACGGCCGCTTCGGTTTCAATCCAGCCCGGGGCGACCCGCACCACCCGGATGCCCTTGGGCGAGACTTCCTTGGACAGGCTCTTGCTGTAGGTGGACAACGCCGCCTTGGCCGCCGCATAGGCGGTGGTCGATGCCGGCAACGGCAGGCTGCGCTGGATGGAGGTGACGTGGATGATGACGCCCTGCCCCTGCGCGAGCATCGCCGGCAGCAACGCGCGGTCCAGGCGCACCGCAGGCAGCAGGTTCAGATCCAGCTCGCGCTGCCAGGCCGCCTCGTCCAGTGCCGCGAAGCCACCGGCCGGTGCCGAAGAGCCGCCGGCCACATGCACCAGCACATCCACACCGCCCAGCCGCTGCGTCACTTCGCTGGCCACGTCCGCGCAGCCCTGCGCGGTGGTGAGGTCGGCGGCAAAGAACAGCGATGGCGGCAGGTCATCCGGCCGGTTCCGCGCGACGGTCATCACCTGTGCGCCCTGCGCGCGGAACAGGGCGACGGTGGCCTTGCCCAGGCCCTTGGTGCCGGCGGTGACCAGCACGCGCTTGCCCTGCAGTTGCATGCCCTGGTCCATCAGACGATCTCCAGTGCGACGATGCGGTCATCGGCCAGCACGAAGGCGTGGGTGAGCACGACCGGGCTGCCGGGGAAGTTGCCGCGTACCCGTGAGGTGACGACATGACGGCCAT
Source organism: Stenotrophomonas sp. 24(2023) (assembly GCF_030913365.1). Classification (NCBI taxonomy): domain Bacteria; kingdom Pseudomonadati; phylum Pseudomonadota; class Gammaproteobacteria; order Lysobacterales; family Lysobacteraceae; genus Stenotrophomonas; species Stenotrophomonas sp. 24(2023). The sequence continues at coordinate 3,478,534 of NZ_CP133160.1, read as the reverse complement.
CCTTCACGTCCACCGACAGCGGCTGGACCTGGTGCTGGTAGGCAGCGCGGGCCTTGGCGATCCAGGTGCTGATCGCTGCGGTGCTCTGATGGTCCTGGCGCTCGTCATGGACGATCGCATCAGCCGTGAAGCAGTCGTCGGCGCGGACACCGGGATCACCGTTGGCAAGCGCAAAATAGCGGGACAGCGCCGGGGGAAGGTCAAGGGACATCGCGATCACTCCAGGGGGATGGCGGTATTCTCGAAGTGCCTCCCGGCGCCCACAAGAACGCACGGAAAAGTAAGCCCCGCACCGATGAGAAAGGCCTATACCCCTGATACCGCCGCCACCGATGTGGCCGCTGCCCTGGCCCACCTGGAGGGACGCTGGAAACTGCGCATCCTGTTCCATCTGTTCGATGGCAAGGTGCAGCGCTATTCCGACCTGGAACGGCTGATTCCGGACATTTCGCAGAAAATGCTTGCCCAGCAGCTGCGCCGGCTGGAATCGGACGGGATCGTGCAGCGCACCGTCTACCCTGAAGTACCGCCACGGGTGGATTACCGGCTGACCGCGTGGGGCCAGGCGCTGTGCCCGGCACTGGATGCGCTGCTGCTCTGGCGGGAGCAGCGGCCGGGGGCGCAGACGCCCTGACCGGGGCACACCCGGCCCGTCGGTGCGGCACCAGTGAAAAGGCCCGCACACGGCGGGCCCGGACATCAGTTCAACACCGCGCGCTCATGCACGGCGGCACAGGGCACGCAGGCTGAGCACGATATCGGCCAGGCCATACAGCACCGGCGCCGCCAGCAGGGCCGACACCGACGCGGTGAACATCCAGGGCGCCACGTCGGTCAGTGCAACAAGCAGGCCGACCACCCCCACCAGCAGGGCCAGGTGCGCGGCCGTCTTGATCATCTCCGGCAGCAGCGTGCTGCTGGCGCGGTCCTGGTCCGTGTTCTGCTGTACAGATTCCATGCTTGCCTCCCTGACAATCAAAAAAAAGATTCTGCCGGATGTGGCCCGCGTTGTCGCCATCGCGCAAAACAAAAAGCCCTGACCGGAGTCAGGGCTTTTCATATGGAGGCCTGGGTCGGAATCGAACCGGCGTACGCGGATTTGCAATCCGCTGCATAACCACTCTGCTACCAGGCCGGTAAATCACCGGGGATGCAACCCCGTCAGCACAAGACCCCGCAAAACGGGGCCTTGGCAGAAACTGGAGCGGGAAACGAGACTCGAACTCGCGACCTCAACCTTGGCAAGGTTGCGCTCTACCAACTGAGCTATTCCCGCGTAAGCCCGACATATTACCGGAAATCCGATGCACATGCCAGCCATTTGATACCACACTTCACTTTTCCGTCTGCGCGCCTGGCCCTGCTGGCCAACGTGCCCCGCGCTGCCGGCGCGGGAGAAAAACAAGGCCCCTTCCGGGGCCCTGTCGAAACTGGAGCGGGAAACGAGACTCGAACTCGCGACCTCAACCTTGGCAAGGTTGCGCTCTACCAACTGAGCTATTCCCGCAGACTTTCGTTTGCCTTCGCAGGCAGGAGCCGGAAGCCCCTGATGTTCCGGCGCCTTGCGGCGGCCTTTCCATCGCGCCTCCGACCTGTGTCGAAGGAGCGCCATTGTGTCGTTTTTCCTTCACGCCGTCAACAGCGGATGAAGCTGTTCAGCGATGGAATTCCACGCGGACGTGCTGCCCGAAGCGCACCGGCGCCTCCCCTTCGAACTGCAGGATGCAGTCCACCACACGCGGCGCGCCGCGGCCGGCATCGGCAGGCAGGCGGCCCTGTGCGTAGACCGGGCTGATGCGTACGACCTTCGCCCTGGGCATCGGCCCATCACTGTCCGGACCGTCACGATCAGGAATCACCACCGCCGACATGCCCGGCTTCACCGCATCGACATAGGCCGCACTGAGCTCGGCCCGTACCTGCAGTGGGCGCGCCGGCAGCAGTGACAGCACCGGCTTGCCGGCCTGACCGTAGCTTCCCGCCGCCGGCACCTGGCCGACAACGGTGCCCGCCTCGGGGGCCACCAGTGACAACTGGCGCAGGCGCAGGCGCGCGGTATCCAGCTTGTGCCGGGCCATGTCCCGCTGCGCTTCGGCGATACCGGCCTCGGCCTGTTTGTCGGCCAGCTGCAGCGTGGCCGCTTCAGCCTGCTGGCGGGACGACACCCCTTCGCTTGCCCCCGTGGCCAGCCGCGCGGCGTTGCGCTGCAGGTCCTGCAGTTGTGCGCGGGCAGCCTTGAGGCGTTCATCGGCCACCTGCACATCGGCAGTGGCCACGGCGATCTCCTGCTGCACCAATGCATCGTCCTGCGCCAGCAGCACCTGGCCCTTGCGCACCTTGTCGCCGTCCTTCACCGGTGCGCTGGCGATGACCCCATCCAGCGGCAACGCCATGGCGATCAGGCCACCATCCACATCGACGATGCCCCGCGCAACGGCGACCCGGCCGGTGGCCTCCTTCTGCTCGGCCGGCGCGCGCACCGGCGTGTCATCCGAACAGGCCGCCAGCAGCAGTGCTGCCGACAGCCCGAGGCCGAGAAGACGAAGTCCGCGCTGCATCCGGGCAGGCTGTTGCTGCATGTTGATCATGGTCCTGGCTCTACGGTTCATTCTGGCGGCGGTCGTCACGGATCGCCCCGTCTTCCATCGCGATCACGCGATCGGCATGCTGGATCAACCGGGGGTCATGGCTGACACACAGCACGGTGGTGTTGTGTTCGCGGGCATGGCGGTGAAGGATGTCGATCACGCGCTGGCCGTTGTGTGCATCCAGTGCACTGGTGGGCTCATCGGCGAAGATCAGCGTGGGCGATTTGGCGAAGGCCCGTGCCACGGCCACGCGCTGCTTCTCGCCGCCGGACAGCTGTGCCGGGCGCATGTCGCTGCGCTGTGACAGGCCCACTTCCTCCAGTGCACGGTGGGCCATAGCCGCGCTTTCGCGCTTGCCGATGCCCAGGTAGCCCAGTGGCAGCTGCACCTGCTCCAGCGCTGTCAGCGCCGGGAACAGGTTGAAGCCCTGGAACACGAAGCCTACGTGCTGCAGGCGGAAACGTTCGGCCTGCGCGCGCGTCATGGTGCCCAGGTCTTCCCCGAGCGCACTGACGCGGCCTGCATCGGGCGTGGACAGGCCAGACAACAACGACAACAGCGTGCTTTTGCCACACCCCGAGGGCCCGGCCACGAGGGTCAGTTCACCGGGCAGCACATCCAGGGACAGGCCGCGCAGCACCTGCACCGGCAACGTGCCGGCCATGAACGACTTCTCCAGCGCGACGGCCTGCAGGCTCGGCGCCCGCGCCGCCGCCCTGCCCTGCATCGGTTGTTCGACAGGCATCATCGGCATGCACCTCAACGCAGCAGCAGGGAAGGATCGGAGCGCACCACGCTGCGCACGGCCATGATGCTCGACAGCAGCGCCATCAGCACCACCAGGCCGATACAGCCGAGCACCACGCCCGGCGTGAGCTGGACCGGCACCCGCTGCCACGCCGCCAGGGCCAGCACACCGGCGCTGAGGACCGCCGCCAGCAGCGTGCCGACACCGCCGATCAGCAGGGCCTGCTCCACCACCACGCGTGCCAGGGCGTAACGGCCCGCGCCCAAGGCATTGAGCGTTGCATATTCGCGCACCGAGCCGGCCACCACCGAGGCGAAGGACTGGTTGGTGATCACCGCGCCGACGAAGCAGACGATGATCGCCATGAACAGCACCGCGATGCCCGCGCCGGTATCGAGCAGCCAGTAGCGCTGGGAGCGGCTGGCGAATGCATCGGCGGTCCATATCTGCACCGGCGTGGCGCGGCCGGTGCCGGCCGCCAGGCGCGCACGTACCACGTCGGCGCGTGCCGGATCACGCAGCCCGGCCACGAAATAGGTGCTGCCCTCGGCCGGATCGGTGCCGGCCACGCCGCGCGCGGTATCCAGCGAGGCCAGCACGTTCACGCCCCCCAGCCCGCGCAGGCCCGGCAATGCGGCGACCACATGCACGGGCCGGTTGTTGATCCAGGCGCGGCCATCGCGCAGGTCCACGCCCAGGGTATCCAGGTCGGCACTGTCCACGATCACCGCCCCCGGCTCACGCAGCGCCGCGCGCAGGTCTGCCGGCAGCACGCGGGCGAACATCATCGCGTCGTCGTGGGTGGAGATGCCGGACAGGTAGACCGACACCGTGCCGGTACCGCCCGCGGTGGAGGTCCATTCGCCATCGACCCATTCGTAGGGCTCAACGCGGGTGACGTCCGGGTCCATGCGCAGGTGGTTTTCCACATCCGCACCGATCACGTGCCCGTAGTTCACGCTCTGCGTGCCGGGAAAGCCCGCCCAGATGTCGGCCGTGGACGCCTTCACGTAGATCGCCGCCGTGCCGAAGATGCCCAGCACCAGCGCCGCCTGCACGATCAGCAGCACGCCGGCGAAGCACATCGCCAGCACCACCGGCAGGAAACGCCGCCATTCGTAGACCAACGTCTTGCGCGCCAGGGCGATCATTCGACCGGCTCCATCGGCGGCGGCGAAGCACCGCCCAGCGCGCGGTACAGGGCAACGAAAGCGAGCAGGCGCATGCCCTGCGCACCGACCAGGTCGGCCCGCGTGGCCAGCGCGCTGCGCTGCAGGTCCAGGCCGTCAAAATCGCTCGACAACCCCAGCGCTACGCGGCGCGACTGCTGTTTCACCTGCATGTCCGCCGCTTCGGTGGCTGCGTGCAGGGCCGTGATGCTGGCCTGCTGCCGATCCAGCCCGGCCAGCGCGCCCTCCACTTCGGCGATGCTTTCCAGCACGGCCTTGCGGTAGCCCAGCAGTGCAGCCTCCAGTTCCTTCTGGCCGGCCTGCTCGCGCATGCGCCGTTGCCCCCAGTCCAGCAGGGGGATGTCGATGTAGGGGCCGAAGGACGGGCTGGAATCGGTATGCACCCGGGCGTTCTGGGTGATGTTGTACGAATAGACGATCGAACCGCCCCAGCGCAGGCGTGGGTACAGCGCCGCACGTGCCTGGCCATGCTCGCCCGCCGCGCGCAGCACGTCGGCCTCGGCCAGGGCGACTTCCGGGCGGTGGCGCAGCAGGTCGGCCGGCACCTGCTGTACACCGAAGGCCCCCAGTTGCGGCAGCGTGCGGATGCCCTGCCAGGCCGGGTCCGGCGCATCCCGGCCCAGCAGCAGGGCCAGGGTCCGGGCAGCGCTGCCAGCGGCCTCCGTCATCTGCGCCACGCCCGCCCGGGAGGCCGCGTGGCGCGCGCGTACCCGCTCCTGTTCACCCGGTTCGGCCAGGTGCAGGCGCAGGCGGGTAGCCACCATCCGTTCGGCACCGGCATCCAGCCCTTCTTCCTGCGTGCGCAGGTCCAGCTGGGCCTGGGCCACGGCCAGGTCCAGGTAGCTGCGGACCACGCCGGCCACCACCGCCACCTGGGCCGCGTTGCGCAGCGATTCGGCATTGCCCGCACTGGCCAGAGCCAGGATGCGGGCGCTGTCGGCACTGCCGAACAGTCCCGGCTCCCAAGCCGCCTCGATGCCGGTCTGGTAGTACGAATCGCGGGCTGATGCATCCTGGGTCGGGCGGGCCGTGGCATCGATGGTGGGCAGGAAGCCCGACCGCCAGGTACCGGCGACCATGCGGGCTGCCTGCAGCCGCAGCGTGGCCTGGCGCAGGTCCAGGTTGCTGTTCACGGCTTCGGCGACGAGCGCATCCAGGGTTGGATCGCCCAGCGCCTTCCACCATTGCTGCAGATCCACCGGAGTACCGGCCTCGGGCGGCGTGGATGTCCAGCGCGCCGGCGTATGGTCGGGCAGGTCCGGGATGGCCACGGGCATGCAACCGGCCAGCAGTACGCAGCCGGCCACGGCACAGGACGCCATCAGGCCTCGCAGGCCGGGGAAATGCCGCTGCTGGGACAGCGTGCTTGAGCCGAGGGTGTTGCCGCTAGCCACCAGTCCGCCATCGTGGAATCAACAACCTCGAGGGTAGCCCGCAAATGTTGAGGAAAGATGGAGAAACGGTAGTAGAAAGGTCAGAAATTGTATCCAGCTGCAAACAACGGGCACAAAAAAAGAGGCCACGGGGCCTCTTTTTCTGTTAAGCCACCGGTCAATGTGAAGACCGGGCGCCTGGATCTGGAGCGGGAAACGAGACTCGAACTCGCGACCTCAACCTTGGCAAGGTTGCGCTCTACCAACTGAGCTATTCCCGCTTGGGAGGCGGCATTCTACCGGGTTTGGAACGTGCGTCAAGCACCTCGGCGCCCCCGGATGGCCCGCCTGCCGGGCCGGGCCGCCCGGCCCGGATCAGAGCCGCGCCCCGCACATGCCGGCCATGATGGCCGTGGCGATGAGCGCACTGGCCACCATCCCCGCCCACCACAGCCGTTGCGTGGCCTGTCTGGCCACGCCATGGGCGTTGAGCACCACACGCAGCCCGGCCACCAGATGGCCCAGCACGAAAAACACACCCAACGCATAGTGCGGCAGCAGGCGGATGTTCCAGGGGTCGTGGATCAGCCCGGTCGGTGCGCCGGTGGCGAAATTCCAGTCGGTCGGAATGCCCAGGTACGTGCGCGCATAGATGAAGACGGAATTCATGTGCCCGAGCATGAACGCCGACAGGTACGCGCCGGAAGCGATCTGGAACGTGCGGAAGGCATCCTGCCGCGCCGCACTCCAGTACCACGCCAGGCGCAGCCCGCTGCCGATCTGGAACAGCACGGCCGCCACCAGCAGGGGTTCGATCCAGCCGGCGCGATACACCTGCCGGCCCGCCTCCATCACGGCCGCATAGCGCTGCGTACCCAGCAGGCCGGTCAGGTGGTTGCCCAGATGGAACAGCACATACAGGCACACCACGACGGCACTGATGCCATGGGCTACCCGCCAGCGCGCGATGACCGGCGGGGGAATCGCAGGCGCAGGCGCCGGATCGGCACGCACCGACCAGGCCATGGCGGCGAGCCAGAGGGCACACCATACCCAGGGATCAGCAACCGGGCTGCCCAGCAGGGCCTGCACGACCCCCAGGAACACATACAGCGTCGGTGCCAGCACGCTGGCATAGGCCAGCCGGCGCAGGCGGGTGGACAACGAGCGGTGGCCGGCCACCACGATGCCCAGCACCGGCGCAGCGAAAGCACAGGCCAGTACGAGCACCGCAAGTACCGCCCGCGCCGTGGTCACCGGGGTACCAGGTGGCCCCACCTGGGCATGGAACACCATCAGCAGGAACGGCAGGGCCAGGGCCGCCAGCGGTGGCGCAAGGGCACAGGACCAGAGGGTCGTGATCGCAGGGGGCGAACGCCCCTGCAGCGGCGTATCAAGAATCGGCATGGTGGGATCCTTGGGTGGCACGCTCAGGCCACGACGATGCGGCGCGGATCCGCCGAGGCCAGGATGTCGGCACGATCGCCGCTGGGCGGATAGATCCATTCGGTATTGATGCGCGTCTTCAGCGCCTTGGCCTCGGCACCGGACAGCATCACCTGGCGGTCCCAGCCTTCGGTGTAGACCGCCCCCCACGGCCCCAGGTCCAGGCAGGTCACGTACTTGGGCTGCTGGTAGGGAATCATCGCTTCGCCGATGAGTTCGGCAGCCGCGTTGTGGCCCGCCGAGCGCCCCAGATTCATCGCATGCTGGCAGGACATCATCGCCACGTTGCCCGCATCGTCGGTCGCTGCATGCGCACAGTCGCCCGTGGCGAAGACCGCCGCCACGCCTTGTGCCTTGAGGTGGCGGTCCACATGCAGGCGCCCCACCGCGTCGTGCCGGCCGGGAACCTGCGCGGTCAACGCACTGGCACGCGCACCGGCGGTCCACACCACGGTGGCTGCCTCGATGCGCTCACCGTTTTCCAGCGTCACACCGCTGCCATCGACCTGGGCCACGCCCGCCCCCAACCGCCATGACACGCCCAGTGCCGACAGGGCCTGCACGATGACCGGGCGCGGGCCTTCGCCCAGGTCCGGCCCCACGGCATCGGCACGCTCGACCAGGATGACGTTCACCGCAGCATCGGCACCGAGCACCTCACGCAGGCGGGCAGGCATTTCCGCCGCCGTTTCGATGCCGGTGAAACCAGCCCCGGCAATGACGACCGTGTTGCGTCCTGCCACATCGGGCCGGTCCGCCAACGCCTCGATGTGGGCCTGCAGGCGAACGGCATCGGCGATCTGGTCAACGTTGAACGCATGTGCCTGCAACCCCGGAATCGGCGGGCAGTGCAAGCGGCTGCCGGCCGCCAGCACCAGGCGGTCATAGCCCAGCACCTGTGCTGCCGTCTCCGCGCCGGCACCCACCACGTCGATCTGCTGCTTCACCACATCGATGCGTTCCACGCGCCCAGCGATGTAGCGCACCCCGACCGCATCGAAGATCGCCTGCAGCGGCGCCTTCATGCCCGCCGGATTCTGTTCGTACAGGCGCGGACGGACATGCAGTTCAGGCGACGGTGCGACGAGCACGATCTCGACATCAGTACATGCCGCCTGGTCGAGAAGACGAGCGGCAGCCAGCGCGCTCCACATGCCGGCAAAACCGGCGCCGATCACAACAATGCGTT